>JAIETO010000291.1 GCA_019745005.1 Burkholderiaceae bacterium | reverse complement strand
AAACCTTTTGTGGCTAGAACGTTTGTTGTCGCGTCCAAGATGACGTTTTCACGTAATTGAAATGCTTGGTCTTTGAAGTTTAGTTTGCTTAAAATACTCATTGGTTTATTTTGTTACTAATTAGTAGCATTTATTCTGAACTAGTATTAATATTAGCACTGAAGTAAATAAACCCAAAACAATTTCACCAAAAAATCCAAATAATTCATCGACATGCACTCACAACGACAGCGTATTGCCATTGTTGGCGCGGGAATATCAGGCCTTACCGCAGCCTACTTCCTCAATAAAATGCACGACGTGGTCTTGTATGAGGCGAATTCTTACTTAGGCGGACATACCAACACAGTCGATATCAATGTAGACGGCAAGGCATTGGCTGTCGATACAGGTTTTTTGGTGTTCAACGACCTCACCTATCCCAATTTAATCGCCTTCTTCAAAGAGCTTGATGTCGCTAGCTACGAGAGTGACATGTCATTTGGTGTTTCTATGAATGGCGGAGCGCTTGAATGGGCTGGCACCAACCTAGACACCGTTTTTGCCCAACGAAAAAATCTACTTTCATTCTCTTTTCTTTCAATGCTGCGAGACATACTTCGCTTTAATCGATCGGCACAGCGCTATTTGCATCTCGCTGAAAACACCAACTGGACGCTGCATGATCTATTAAAAAACGAGAATTACGGGGAAGCATTTAGCAACAACTACTTAGTGCCGATGGCTGCTGCAATTTGGTCGAGCTCGCCGGAGGATATCTTGCAATTCCCCGCGCAAACCTTCTTGCGATTCTGTCTAAATCACGCCCTGCTACAAGTCAACAACCGACCGAAATGGCGCACAGTGCGAGGCGGCGCACGAGAGTACGTCAAAAAAATTGCTGCCACTCTGCCTGACATAAGATTAAATGCACCGGTGCTGTCTGTACTGAGGTCTGGCTCGACAGTCACACTAAACACAAAGGACAGCGTAGAACATTTCGATCACGTGATTTTTGCGACGCACGCGCCAGACACAATAAGAATACTCAGTGACATCAGCGAAGAAGAAAAGCATCTTTTAGCTGCGGCGCGCTACCAAGCGAACGAGGCATATTTACACACAGATGAAAAGCTCCTACCCAAAAATAAGAAAGTGTGGTCTGCTTGGAATTACTTGAGCGGCGAATCAATTGATAACAAGCGCCCCGTTTGTGTTAGCTATTTATTGAACCAACTGCAAAAACTCGATACGAACAAAGCGGTGATCGTGACGCTCAACCCAACTATAAAACCGGCTGCTGAGCATATTCTCGCGAAATTTTCTTACGACCACCCCATATTTGACCAATCAGCGATCGATTCTCAAAAAAATATCGCATCAATTCAAGGGATCAAAAATACCTGGTTCGCAGGTGCTTGGACCGGTTATGGCTTTCACGAAGATGGTCTTAAATCTGCATTGCGAGTTTTAAAGCAATTTAACGCAGCACCTGAATGGGCGACAATCTGATATGAACACCTCGTCGCACCTGATTATTGGACAAGTGATGCATCGCAGGGTGAGGCCGATTGTCCATCTTTTTCATGCGCCCGTTTTCTACCTTCGTATCAATCTCGACAACATAGAAAAATTAAATAGCTGGATCTTTGGAATCAATAAATGGCGACCACTTTCGCTGTATTTCAAAGATTACGGACCACGAGATGGAACAAGTCTCACAAGCTGGATTAGAAACGTCTTGCGAGAAAATGATATCGATTCAAAAGGTGCCATATTCTTGCAAACTTTCCCGCGCGTTTTTGGCTACGTGTTTAACCCAATTAGCCTATGGTATTGCCATCATACCGACGGCAGACTTACGAGCGTGCTTGCTGAAGTAAGGAATACCTTCGGCGAGCGACATCTCTATTTACTGACCGATACCGAGGCCGATGCAATCTCGCCAAATAGCAAAGTTGAAGCGAGAAAAATGATGCACGTCTCACCTTTCTGCGAAGTCAAAGGAAAGTACCAATTTCACTTCTTTGAAACCGATCGTTCTTCGCTTGTGAAGATTGATTATCTCGATGGAGATGCGATATTAATTAACACCTGCTTAAGTGGAAAAAAGCGCCCGTTTACACCCAGCAACTTGTTTAAAGCAGTGCTTAAGCAACCATTATTAACTGTTGGAGTCATTTGCAAGATTCACTGGCAGGCGCTGCTACTTTGGATAAAGCGCGTGCCATTTTTTAGACAACCCAGTTATTCGAATAAAGAATTTTCAGTTAGCCACAAGATCGCAAAGGACAATCAGAAATGAATTACCCCAATAGCGCGAGCAAAGAGATAAGCAAGCAAAGCAAAAAAATTCCAGCAGCTGGGCAGATTTTTTTTAGCATGCTGAGCAATCTTAAATTTGGTCACTTACAAATCATCACGCCCGATCACGAGCACGTGCTGTTTGGTGATACGCATCAACCGCCTAGTGCCACGTTAAAAATCAATGACTGGCGCGCCTGCAGAAAAATAATGAGTGCTGGCGATATTGGATTTGCCGAATGCTTTGAGGCCGGTTGGGTTGAAACACCCGATTTGACCGCGCTTTTAAGACTTGCCTCACGCAATGAAGGCAGCCTAGACAAAGCTATTTTTGGAAGTTACATCACCAGCTTGTGGTATAAGCTTAAGCACCTTCTGCGCCCTAACACCCGCAAAGGTAGCAAACGTAATATTCATGCGCACTACGACATTGGAAATGCTTTCTACGAACTCTGGCTTGACAAAAGCTGGACCTATTCCAGCGCCCTCTTTCATGGCGATTACTCGATCGATTTAAAAACTGCTCAGGAAAACAAATACCAACGAATCATCGATGTTCTCGCCATTCCTCAAGGCGCATCGGTCTTAGAAATTGGTTGTGGTTGGGGCGGCTTTGCTGAATATGCCGGGCGCAAAGGAATTAAAGTCCACGGCGTAACGATTTCACCTTCCCAACTAAGTGTTGCAGAAAAGCGTATTCAATCTTCAAATCTCGGGGAACTTGTCCGCTTAGAGTTATGTGACTATCGCGATTTGACAGGTGAATATGACTTCATCGTTTCAATAGAAATGTTTGAAGCGGTTGGGGAACAATATTGGCCAGAGTACTTCTCCGTTTTGCGCCAACGCTTGCGGCCTCATGGTAAGGCCTTAGTACAAAGTATCACGATCGAAGAAGCACGATTTGAACGCTATCGCAGCAGTGCAGACTTTATTCAACAGTATATTTTCCCTGGCGGCATGCTTCCTAGCCCAGAGCGCTTCTGTGCAAATGCGGAACGTCAAAAGTTAACAGTCACCGAACAATTTTCTTTCGGGGCAGATTATGCCGAAACTTTACGTCGTTGGAATAAAGCGTTTGAACGCCATCGTGATGAGATACACATGCAAGGCTTCGGGCTCGCTTTTCAACGCATATGGCAAATGTATTTTGCCTACTGCGAGGCCGGATTTGATGAAAACAGAACTGACGTAATCCAATTCTTAATCGAGAAGAAAAATGCTTAAGCCAATACGTCTTTTGATAGGACTAACACTGCTTCTATTTTCAGCGGGAAGCAGCTTTGCGGCAAATTGGCGTGACGATTTACCAAATTCAAAACTCATTGGCAGTGGCGAATTGCGCTGGATGATGCTGCACATATATTCCGCTGAACTGTATATGGAAGAGCCTGTTTTTGATCCGCAGAAAAAATTTGCTTTGGTGTTGACCTACCATAAATCTATTAGCCGTGATCGCTTTGTGGAAACCAGTCTCGATGAAATTAAACGACTGAAAGGTTCAACGGTCGACACTGAAATACTGAAAAAATGGAAGGGCTATATGGAGGGTGCGTTCGCAGATGTCAAATCTGGCGATCAGCTTATCGGGGTCCATCTGCCAAACGTCGGCTGCCGTTTTTATAGCAAAGACAAGCTCCTGACGGAAATTAACGACACAGCGTTTGCTGATGCGTTCTTTTCCATCTGGTTTGATCCGCGCAGCAAAGACAAAGATTTGCGGAAAAAACTGACCGGCGCTTCCAAGTGAAAACACTACCCTTAATCGGCTATGGCTTGTTAGGACTGCCTTTGGCGATGTCCGCATTACCGGTTTATGTACAAATACCCGCTTACTACACCACGCAGCTTGGGCTTCCTTTAGCGGGCGCAGGTTTTGTTTTGTTTTTCGCACGCTTGATTGATACGTTTCAAGATCCTTTTCTAGGGCAACTCATCGATCGACTTCGAGAAAAAATGGTCGCATGGTTTCTATTTGCCGGATGCCTGCTGGCAGCGGCATTTTATGGACTATGGCAACCTCCCCGCCTATTTTTGCAATCACAAAATTATTTAATGATTTGGCTGGCGGCGATGCTGATCATTGCCTATACAGCACACAGCATGTTGAACATAGCCTACTTAGCGTGGGGCTCGCGGCTTAGTCTTGCGCCATCAAATGGCGTCGAACGTTTAGAGCAAACTAAACAAAGCGAGGTTCAAATACTTCATGCAGCGGGTTGGCGCGAAGGGTTTGGATTGGTAGGTGTGATTGCCGCGAGCTTGATTCCCAGTTTCATTTTTCAATCATCCGCATCAGCGATCTCGCCGCAACTTTCCTTGTATGCCATCAGTTTTGCGCTGATTCTGCTATTGAGTATTACCGCCTTGTTAAAAATTGCGCCACGCTGGATCGTAGGTGGCTCAGAAAAAGGCGTCACTTTTACGGCCCAACTTACCAATAAGAATTTCCGTAAATTGCTGCCTATCTACCTGTTGAACTCCTTGTCAGTGTCAATACCAGCAACATTAGTTCTGTTCTTCATCAACGACCGTATTCAAGCCCCATCATTAGCTGGATATTTTTTAGCCACCTACTTCTTTGCAGGCGCGATTGGTCTGCCAATTTGGATGATGATTTCTAAGCGTGTCGGTGCAATCAACGCGTGGAAAATGGGAATGGCGATGGCGATTCTCGCCTTTGTTGGTACCGCTTTTACGCAGAGCCAAGATGTCGTCTTATTCTTCATCATTTGTGGCTTATCTGGTCTCGCCGTAGGCGCTGATTTGGCGCTACCGCCGGTTATTTTGGCTTCGATCATTCCCACCAATGAAGCGCCTAGTGGCTATTTCGGCATGTGGACCTTGGTTGGCAAACTTGCCTTAGCGTGCGCGGGTCTTGCACTGCCTTTTCTCAGCATTTTGGGATATCAAACCGGGCAAACGAGTGCGAGTGGTGCATTGGTAGTTGCCTACGCCTTGCTGCCTTGCGCTTTAAAACTGGGCGCATTGGCACTTTTACAGAGGTATAAACAATGAGAATCATCCTCAGCATGATCTTTGTTTGCTTACTCGCTTCGTGCGGTACGGCAAACATCCATCGTTATGAAGCAGCGCAACCCAAGCTCGATTTGGAAGACTATTTTATTGGCACGACCAACGCATGGGGCATGTTCCAACAGCGCGATGGTGAAGTCATTAAGCGATTCCAAGTTGTTATCGAGGGCAAAAAAGAAGCGGGGCAACTGGTACTAGATGAACGCTTTAAGTACAGCGATGGCACAACACAGCAACGTATATGGCGGCTAAAAAAAATGGAAGGCGGAAAATGGCGCGGCACCGCTGATGATGTCAAGGGCGAAGCAATCGGAACCGTGGTTGGCAACACTCTGAACTGGCGCTACACCTTGTTGCTGCCAGTGGACGGAAAAATCATCGAAGTCAGCATGGATGATTGGATGTACCTAATTGACGAAAATACGATCATCAACCGCACCAGCATGCAAAAATTTGGCATTGAAGTTGGTCAAGTCACCATCGCATTTTGCAGGAGAATTACATGTTCCAAGCCCTGAACTCTCCAATCAAAAATTGGCAAGGCAAGCGTGTCTGGCTAGTTGGCGCGTCTAGCGGTATTGGTGCAGCTCTGGCGCGCGCGTTTCTTGATGCGGGCGCGACGGTTGCGTTGTCGGCGCGCCGCACGACTCAACTTGAGGCGGTTGCCAACAATCATCCCAACGCATTAGTTTTACCGTTCGACGTGCAAGATAAAACTGCTTGGGCAGACGCGCATGAGAAAATCAAAACCTCTTTTGGTGCTTGCGATTTGGTACTGTTTTGTGCGGCGCGTTACAAGCCTGAACGTAGTTGGGAAATGCAAAGCGACGATGTCGCCGAAACTTTAAAAACCAATCTTCATAGCGTATATGAAGGCTTATGTGTATTGATTCCAAGCATGATCGCGCGCGGGTCAGGCGGCATCGGCATTGTTGCCAGTGTTGCTGGCTACGTAGGACTACCTAACGCCAGTGTCTACGGGCCAAGTAAAGCGGCGTTAATCAATCTGTCTGAGCTTTTGTATTGCGATCTGCACAGTAAAAACATTAACGTTTATTTGATTAATCCTGGCTTTGTCAAAACCGAGCTTACCGAAAAAAATAGTTTCTTCATGCCCGCCCTCCAGACTCCTGAGCAAGCAGCCAGTGCCATTTTACGGGGCATGGAAAAAGGCCAGTTTGAAATTCACTTCCCGCGCAGATTCACCAACTTCTTAAAACTGCTGCAGTTGTTTCCGTACCGCTCGCGCTTCTACCTTTTTCAGCGCTTTCTCACGCAGGAGTAATGCCATGGACAAACTCAGCAAAGTGATGGTTTGGTATGCCAATTTAAGTCCAAGTACGCTACAAGACCTGCCGCTGTTTTATGCCGACAACGCTAAATTCAAAGACCCCTTCAATGAGGTAGCGGGCTTAGCTTCCATCGAAGCGATCTTTGTTCATATGTTTAAAACCACACAGCATCCGCGTTTTATTTTTTTTGACAAAGTGCAAGATGGGCGTCACGCATTTCTAACGTGGCATTTTTTGTTTCAACTGAATGGCAAAGATTACACCGTCAAAGGCGCCTCCCACCTTATCTTTAACGAGGAAGATTTCATTATCGAACATCGCGACTACTGGGATGCCGCTGAAGAATTATGGGCAAAACTTCCTGTCCTAGGCGTTTTCATAGAATGGCTGCGCAGAAAATTCAGCACAAAAAATTAAACTTCGCCGTATTTTGTTAATCAATATCGGCATTTTTATCGCGCAAGTTTTTTCGCTTATCTCATAAACAACACTTCACTTTTTAGCCTTGCAGCCGTCACGAGTACGTCACAAACTACACTCAAGATGCCGCTAGCATTGATCTCAACGCGCGCAGCTTCTTGTCATTATTTCCGCTCATTTATATCAATGCGCAATCGTTTGCGTCACACATGCCGTCGCTTCTTGGCCTGCTCGTGAACGCAATAAATCAAAACATCTAACAATAAATTTTTTTAGGTATCGATGACAAACAACGATTCACTAAAAAATTAATTACATAGGGAAAATAAATGAAAAACATCAAAAAATTACCTCTGTTGCGCGCGCTAACTCATCTTGCTGTAGCGGGGATAGTTAGCGGTGCTGCAGCAGGTACTTGCTTCGCCTCCATTCCTGACCATAATGAATTCGAAGCGAGCTTGCATGTGCCATTTTTGGCCAATGCTGGTGCACGTCCTGGCGATGAATCACGCACGTTCACACTGGAGTTTGATTTTCCACACAACAAGCACGAACAAACTGTCGCATGGCGGCTTGAAATTCTGCGTAGTGATGGCAGCGTCTTAGAGCGCAAGTATGGTACCGAAAAATTACTCGATAAAGCAACGAGCGTAAAAGTTGTTTGGCCCACTCGCAATGTGAATTCAAGCAAGCTACCAAGCGGCATCTATCAAGTCAAAATGACCGCCGTGGCAAACGAGAGCGAGAGTTTCAAGCTGTTGCCAGGTGCGGTAGAAACCAAAATTGAGAGCGCCCTTAAGCAACAAAAAGAGGCGCTTGTCATCCAAACTTGGCCACTGCAAATAGGTAAGGTGGCAGCAACGCCTACGCCGAACTTTGTTGCTTTACCGAGCGGAGCGAGCAAAACCATCTCTGGTCAACTTTCGACCAACAACGCCAACACGGCTAACGCTGTAAGCAAGGCGCCCACGAAGCAAGGTTTTGTTGCTGCAACCACCCTGCCCTACACGATTTATTACGGCAATCTACATAGCCAAACAAATCATAGTGACGGCGGCGGCAACTTAGCGACTTGTACAGGCGCACAAGCACCGCAATCCGCAGCACTAGGCCCAACAGACGCCTACCAATATGCACTAAACCGCGGATTAGATTTCTTGATGGCGTCTGAGCACAACCATATGTTTGACGGCTCAGACGGCACTAACGCTGCAGCAAGCCCAACAACGGCCAAAAATCTTTATCAATCCGGGCTTGCAGCCGCAGCGGCATTCAACAGCACACATCCCAATTTTTTAGCGATATATGGGTTGGAATGGGGCGTCATCAATAACGGTGGCCATATGAATATTTTTAACACGCCAGAACTATTGGAGTGGGAAGTAAACAGCAGTAATCAACTCATCGGCGACACATTGACACCAAAAGGTGATTACGCAGCCCTCTACACTTTAATGCGCCAACGGGGCTGGGTGGGGCAATTTAATCACCCCGCTACCACTGGTCAATTTAATGCTGGTGGCGTTGACTTAGGGTATACAGCCGATGGTGATCAGGCGATGGCGCTATGTGAGGTACTCAACACTTCGGCATTTTCAACCAACACAACCGAGACTGAAACTGGACGAAGCAGCTACGAAGCCGCTTGCAACAAGGCTTTAGAAGCCGGTTACCACGTTGCTTTCAGTACAGACCAAGATAACCATTGCGCAAATTGGGGCGCTTCCTACACCAACCGCACTGGTGTGCTCATTCCGAACGGAACAGCATTAAGCAATACGAGCTTTATTGATGCATTAAAAGCCCGTCGCGTATTTGCTACGATGGATAAAACTTCCCAAATCATTCTCACCGCAAACGGCCGCCTTATGGGTGAACGATTCAGCAATAGCGGTCCACTTACGCTTTTAAGTAATTTCGCCAGCAGCTCTGGAAAAACTGCGACGACAGTTCAGATTTTCGAAGGTGTGCCAAAGCGCAATGGCACCGTCACTTTGTTATCAACAACGGCAAGTACGACGATTACACCAACAGTGGGCGAGCATTTTTACTACGCAAAAATTACACAGAATGACGGAAATATTTTATGGTCCGCCCCAGTATGGGTAACGCAAACCGCTAGCACTGGCGACACCACAGCTCCAACAATCAGTGCAACCGAAACCGGCAGCAGTGGCTCAATTACCTTGAGCGCAAATGCAAGCGACAATGTTGGCGTAACGAAGGTTGATTTTTTTATCGACAACGTACTAAAGGGCAGTAAAGCCGCAGCCCCCTACTCGTTAAGCATTGACTCCACAACACTTAGCAACGGATCACACGCATTAACAGCGAAAGCCTACGACGCAGCAAACAACGTCGGCACGTCAAGCGCAGTAAGTTTTACTGTCAACAATGTCGTTGCAGATACAATCGCGCCGACAGTCAGCGTTAGTGCACCCGGAAGTAGCGGCACCATTAACCTGTCAGCGACTGCAACCGACAACGTCGGCGTCACGCGGGTTGAATTTTATGTCGATAACGTCCTGAAAGGCAGCACGAACGTCAGCCCCTATGTCATCACATTAAACTCAACCACACTCAGCAATGGTGCTCACACACTAAGCGCAAAAGCCTATGATGCTGCAAACAACGTGGGAACATCAGCGGGGGTCAATTTCAACGTTAATAACAGCGTGGCCACTGAACTCATCACAAACGGCGGTTTTGAAAGCGGCGCAAGTGGATGGACAGCCACAGCAGGCGTGATTACCTCCGACGCAACCCAAGCAGCACACGGCGGCACCTTCAAAGCTTGGCTCGATGGTTATGGTGCGGCGCATACCGACTCACTGTATCAACAAGTCACCATCCCATCGACAGCAAGCACCGCGAACTTGAGTTTTTGGCTCAAAGTGGTCTCCGACGAAACCACAACAACCCAAGCGTACGACACCTTACAAGTGCAAGTTCGCAATACAAGCGGCACCGTATTGGCTACCCTTGCAAGCTACTCAAACCTCAACAAAGGCGCGAGTTACGTTAACCGTACTTTCAACTTAAGCGCCTACAAAGGGCAAACAATCCGCATTTATTTCTTAGGAATCGAAGGGTCAGTCACAGCAACATCATTCATTGTTGACGACGTTAGCTTGATTGTTCAGTAATTGCCTTGAGTGAAAACAAGGGCATCTCTTTTGTGGATGCCCTTGTTTTTTTTGAAAAGAGATTTGTAGATTTGTACCTAGGCCAACTAACGAGGTTGATATTTCTTGTTTCTAACGTCTGATAATTTAAAAAAAGTCTTCGTTTAATAAAGAATCATTAATGGAGAGGCGGTGCCAAACCTGGATCACCATTTGAGTAGTCTAAATAATCTATATTTCCAAAGTACACATGCAACTCCTGTTGTGGCTTAAAGTTGGCGAGTCGAACTTGTAAAGTCGTCGTATTTATCTTCCTAAAGTCACCCGGGAAACATAGACTAACTATCTCGCCCGGCTTTTTCTTGACTATATTCAATGTAAAGTCTTCGATCCCATTTTTCCATGAATTTCCAGTACTCAAAATGTATGAAACTTTGGCCGCAGGGACATAATTATTTTTTTCGGCAGCAATCTTGTTCCAAGCTTTCAAAAAACTCGTATCGCCACAATACTCTTTGCTGAACGAATCGCCTAATGAGGATTCGGATGGGCCTGCTGCGATAAAGGGTCGATATTGATGGAAAACTTTTACGACCTTTCCAGCCGAAAATTTTTGACGCCAAACATACTGAATTGCCACACTCCAAACGGGAACCAACTCATTACTCTCAAATGTTTCAGTAAAAAATCCACTCTCGATAAATTGCTTTTTTTGTCTTGGCGTTAATGGTTTTACTTTTTTTCCGAAAAGTGTAAAGGAAGGAAAATATGCAATTTGCTCATTACTTAGCCCTAATTTTTTTAGCTCGTTAGTAACATCATTCCCATCGATTTTCGCGACAATAAGCGTTTTGAATTTAACTTCTTTGCCGTCAACTTGAACAATAAAATGCGAAGGCTGGCCTGCATATTCTTTGGAACCGTGGAAGTCTGCAGTGTATTCAGGAAGAGGAAAAAAAATCATTTCGTCGACATCTGTTGACGATTCGTTTAAGAACTCATACTCCACACTTATCTTATCGTGGCTGACGCTAAGAACTTCTTTCTTCAGCGCGACTGCGTCAGTCATTTTCATGACTATACCTCCAACGCCAACTGCAGCGATACCATCATTTGCATTCGAAAAAGAACAGCAAAACATCATCACAATCACAGAAATAGCAAACTTCATTTTCATTCTTCTTTCTTCAAAGTTACGATTTTGGCTAGGACTCAATCATTGACACCTATCCTGCCAACTTACCTTCAACAGCGTCGATGATGTCGAACACAGTCATGTCTTGGTAAATGGCAAATGACATTTGCGAGAGACTGCAAGTCAAACGGCGGTGAGTATTCGATGTGGAAATGAAACGCAAAAATTGTGCACAACCCGATGAGCGTGGAGGTTGCGACAAACGCTTTAATCAAATTTTCTTTTAGATATCCGGCAAGCCAATTCGTCATTTCTTTATGCGAATCTTCGGATTTACGGGTTTTGTAGATTTTACGATTCAACATTTTAGTATTTATGAAAAAATTGGCAGTATGCCTATTTTTAGTGCTATTTTCGCTTTATATATAAGCGTGGTAAAAATATGCTGGTGCTAGTATCACATTACCTAGATAATCAGTTTTAGTTCAACGTTGCATGCACCAAGGAGAAATCCATTGGTTTGCGAACTTTAAAAAAACTATCTTGGAGAAGCGCATTCAATTTGAAAAATCCTCCTTTTTAATCGGAATTTTTATCAAAAAATTTAGTCGGTGGTTTTTCCAAGAATAAAAAAACTTACCCTCATCAACTTCATTTTTCACCCCATTGATTACAAAAAGATTGCTGTCAGCACGGTAGGAAAGTCTATCTTCGTCATTTCCCATTACACCGACAACGGATTCAAGATTTGGTAAGGTATAAGTTTTGCCAGACAACAAATCGACTATCGCAAATCCTCGACAATCAGTGCCACATCCCCAAACTACAACGCGATAATGTCCTGCAAAATTAGGTTCATCTGCCATGCTATTTGAAATAATAGTTTTATATCGCCTCGCTAAATTTGAACTAAATATCGGTTTTTTAGTTGTAGTAATTTTGACCGTTTGAGCAGGAAACTCATTAAATTGAGGCTCACTTTTTCTAGAAACAGGCGCGGCGATTAAACACTTCGAAACTACTAAACTCAGCAGAACCAAGGTCAAATCAATTTTAACGTTATTCCTCTTTCTCATGCATTTTCCTCCCCTCATCAGATAAAAAAAATCGCGTTAATCCTATGGTTTTACCTCGATTTCCTTTGCCGCCTCTGAAATTATCGAAAACAAAGTCTTTATTCGGTCCTTTTTTCATAAATGTTCTTACTGCCGCGATAGCTTCTGCCAAATCAGCGCATTCTTTATCAATGAGACGCAAATAAGAATTAACGTCTGATCCGGCAAATTTTGGTGACGAAGCATAAACTGACTCAAACTGATTCGGCGCTTTACAAACATCCGTAAATGTTTTGGCTTTCACTCTGTTGGGATAACCACTTCGATTAAGCCTGAAATATTTAACATTTAATATTGCCTCCTTCTCTTGCGCACGTTCGGCTAAATCTTTCAGTTGCGCTGAACCTGCTGATTCAGCATAAAGAACTCTCGCAACAAAATTTAAGTCGGCTCCAGAAAATTCCAAATCCGCCGCACGACTAGACGCATTCGCGATTTTTAGATTATCTTTTCTATCAAACCAATCAGGGTCGCAAACAAAAATCTCAATGCCTTTTTTATCTGATATGGGAGTCAACTCACCTGTTTTTGATAAAACAGTCTTTGTATTTGCCATTTACTTTTTCTCCTTTTTTCTCAGAAGTTTTTTTAGATATTGATTTAACTAGAGGCGATTTCGCTTAGGAAGTGTTCAAAACCCTCATGACGTTTGTGAACTCAAATGTAAGAAACTTAGTCTAGCTTTGTACTTCTATTCCTCAAATATTGAACCCGGGAATTTAAAGATAACGAAAAGTGAAATCATGTTTTCTTGTGTACGAAACGTTCCTGAAAAATTTGCAGGAGTACCTGAACGATTTGTCACGCCACATGTGAGCGCGAACAATGGCTCTTGCTCAGCCGCTTTCTTTGCGTGTTGATTGACTTGAATTTGCACATCGCGACTATTCAAAAAGTTGATCGGTATTTCATACCTTTCAAAATAAATATAACGAAACGAACGACTTACATTTTTAAGATACGCTTTAATGTCATCTACGTTACCGCAGTGTTTAGCTATGTTGTCACTGAATCTTTCCGAAGAAATATCATCTAAGCCAAACTGAGGAATAGCTGTGTAGCGTATTTCGGCAGTGCCTTTTGATTGAGGTGCAAGCGGTGTAATCCAAGAATATGCCACGTAACCCTGCCAGTTATCTAAAGGAAGACCTCGATGTCTTAGCCCTTTATTGTCTGTGCCTTTCTTAGGTAAGGGCTCAATTTTTGCTTTAACAAGTTTGCCGGTTACATCTTCACCAAGAAAAAATCCGCGCCGATATGACCTGAGTTTTTCAACTTTTCCATTGAACAGCACTTCAAAATCAGGAAAGGTCTTATCTTCATTCTCCTCTGCTTCACCTAGCTGACTAAAGAAAGGTGTGTATGCCGCAAAGCCAATATTTTTCAGTTTTTTTTCGCGATTGATTAACTCGCTTTTAATCACAATCTTTCTGCCATTTATTGTGATAGCAGTGTTTTCGATATTGGCATAGTTCGACTGCGCAATTATCGTTAGAGGAATTGCACTTTCTTCTTCATATGCATGAGAATTAAATGACACGAAGATCAAGGGAAATAAAACTCTCCGAGTAAATTTTGTACTACTCATCGTTAGCAGTCCTTTGCGCTTGGCAAAATCAAATATCTAAAAACCCGATATGGGTCTCCACGAAAAGTTTCGATATTGTAAGCATCATAATTTCGGGTCGAATTTTCATTGTGCGCGGTAAACATGTTATTCAGTTTCTTTTTACCTGCTTTCATCAAGCCAGTATCTCGCCGTGGGTCTCCTTCTGGGAAAGGTGCATAAATAGCCATATGACCAGGCCAAAACAAAATATCACCAGCCTGCATCGCAATTTTTGTTTTATCTATTTCCCGGAATCTATGGCTAGCGTTGACATATGTTTCAAAACTTGCTGTCGATTGATATGGATATGGGAAGCCTGCCTCAACGAAAATTTTATTGGTTGTTCCCGAACAATCACCTTTTATACTTTTAACTGAATTTGCGCCAATCCTTGAATAGGGCGTGCCTTCCCAAGTCGCTGCAACCTTAACGATTCTCCAGCCCTCTTCTTCCGTAATAAATCGTCCAACAACGCACTCTTTCCCCAGAGTATTAGTACTCTCACTGGTCTTTGACTTATCTATTTCTACTTCAGGCATCAATTTACTCCTTCATCCTCAGCATGATTTTCTTCAATGAATAGCAATTCAATGTCTTCGATCTTGTCGCTTGTAAATAACGAGGTTCGCCCGTGATCATCCGTAACACCTTCAATCAAAACACCGTCGTTTGATTTAATTCGATATTTCATTCGCGACATAGGTATCCCTAGCGGATCCTTTAAAACAAAATGCTCATCAAAACTTTCATCAATCAATTCGAAGCGCGATAATTGTTGAACGTATCCTTCCAGAATTTCCGTTTTACCGTTTTGATCTGTAAAGCCTTCAATTGTTTTATTCCCTGTCATTGCACGGTAACGCCTGTTTTTAACGGGCTTGCCACTGTGCGATTTCAACACGAAATGCTGATCACCTTTTTCAATGTCTAACCCTTCTGGTTGCGGAAGTAAGGGTAGCTTTGCCTCTACTTTCGCCGCCCCCGCCAACTCTTTCTTCGACGCCTTAAACTCCACCTTACCCGGTGCATGCAACATGATGTTGCCGCCCTCTAGTTTCAGCATCGCACCCATTGCTGTGAGTAAGACATGTTTATTCGCAGCGATTTGAATGTTGGCGTGGGTGCTGGCGACGGTGATGTTTTTATCTGCCGTGAGGTGGGTGGCGTCGCTTTGACTTTGGCTGCTGAATTTGCCGCTAGCGGCGTGGAATTGGATGCCGGTGTTGGCTGCGGTGTTGGCTGCTTTGGCTGCGGTGTTGCTTGCATTGGCGGCGGTTTTATCGTTGCTGTTTTCTTTGTCTTGGTTGGTTTTGCCGTAGGTAAAGAGACTAATGCCGGCTTTCACCAGATGATGCTGGCTGCCTTGGCTGCTGAAGTTGATGTCTTGGTTCGCGCTGATGTTACTTGTGTTGCCTGCGGCAATCAGGGTGTTTCTGGCGGTACTGATACTGATGCCTGCTGGGCTGGCGAATTGGAGATGCGCTTCGCTGTAGGCGGTGACGGGGTTGGTGGCCATGCCGCTTTCTGCGCTGATGACTTGGAGGCTATGCGCTTGTGCCTGAATGGCTGGCAGAGAATCTTGATCGCTCTTGTTTTGCTTGTCTGACGAGTTCGATTGGCTTGATTGCCCCGCTTTGTTTGTTGTTGTACCGCTCTCGCCCTTACCCTCGCTTAATATGGCTTTGTGCTGTTCTGCCGTTTTGGCTAAGGCTTGTTGCAGTTGGTGGCTTTGTTCGAGTTGGCTTTGGGCTTCGCGGTTGTCGAGTTGGTGGCTGCTGGCGTTGGTTCTGGCGTGGCTGCTGATGAGCATGCCTTGCCCGGCACGCAGCGCTGCGCTGTGCTGGGTTTTGAGTTCGATGCCTTGGCCTACCGCTTGTAAGCGTTGGTTGTCGCTTTGGTGTTTGAGGTGGCCGAGATTAAGTTCGGTGGTGCCTTGGTGGGCTTGCTGGTGCTGTTGTAGGCTAGTGCGTCCTTGTTCTGGGGTGTCGTCAAATACGAGTTGGTTGTAGCCACCTGTGCCGCTTTGGCTGGTAGCGAGGTTTTGGGTTTTGATACCCGAGAGGACGGCGTTGTGGGCGTGGCCTTGGCTTGTGTTTGAATTGTTTGCGTTATTTGCCTCATCGGCATTCTGCGCGGCACTCTGCGTGGCACTCTCACCAGCAAACCAGGCAGGTGCGTTGCCTGTGGCTTTGCCCTGGCCTTGGTTGATTTGGTTGTGTTGGGCGTTACTTTGGCCTTGGCCGTTGTACAGGCTGCCGATGACGATGGGTCTGTCGATGTCGCCTTCGATGAAGTCGATTAAGACTTCTTGGCCAATGCGGGGAATTTGGTGGCTGCCCCAATTGGCACCTGCGATGGGGGCGAAGGTGGCGGCGACTCTGATCCAGGTGCCGCTTTGTTCATTGCCCGGTGCGCCGGTGTGGGTGTGACCATAAGCGTTGTTTAAACGGCTGTGGCTGCTGTTACTGCTGCCGGTGTTTGTGCCATTTGTGCTGCCATGATTTCTTTGCCAGTGAAATTGGACTTGAATTCGGTGGTCACGATCTGTATGGATCACTTGGCCTTGGGGGCCAACAACGATGGCGGTTTGTTGTCCTTGAATGCGCGGTTTAGGATAAAGCGGCTGACCTTGGGCGTTGTGGCTGAGGTTGCGGTACGGGATGTGACGACGGATGGCAGTAATGGTGTTGCGATACAGGGGGCGCTGGTGGATGTCAGTGTGGTTATTTTCCTCTTGTGCCTGTCCGTGGCTGAGTTGGTTTAGTTGGCTTAGCTGACTGAGTTGACCAACTTGACCGAGCTTAGCTAGTTTGTCTTTCAGCGCAGGTAATCGCACTGTACCTAATTGGGCATGCAGTCCCGCTTTGAGTTCTGCTGTGAGGTTGTTGTGGGCGTGGTGGATGACGCTGGTGATGAGGAAATGGTTGTCTGCTTCGTTGTCAGTTTGTTCTGTTTGATCACTTATTTGTGTACTTATTTGTGTACTTATTTGTGCGCTTTTTTGTTCATCCCTTTGTTCCCTTTGTTCACTGAGTGCTGCGGTCATCGCACCAACACCGAACAGGTCGTGTTCGGCATGGCCGATCAGGCTAAAGCTGGTGCCGGGGGCGAAGCTGCGTACGGTGCCACCGCCTTGGAAGCGTTTGTTGTGTGCTTCGAGTGCTTGTAGTTGGCGTTCGATCTGCCTTTGGCCATGGCTGCGGCTGGTGTAATGGTAGGCCCCTAGGCTGTCTTGCCTTGTCATTGGGGTGTTGTGGGCAGATTGGTTGTCACTGCCCAGGTTGTTTGCATTGCTTAGGTTGGCGACGGGTCGGTTGTGTATTTGGCGGTAGTCCCAACTTTGTTGGGTGATGGCGCTGGTCTGCCATTGCCTCACGCTGTGCCATTGGTCGATGCTGTCTTGTTTCATGACGGCACCGGCTTGGGTGAAGGGGACTTGGGATTGGGCATTGCGATGAAATGCGCCATTGTGGTCGGCGATGACCCAGGTGTGGCTGCCTAGCTCATTTGCCTGCTGATCTGTGTTGTTGGTTCCTGCGCTACTCAGATGGCTGGTGTTGTTGCCTTGGTGTTCTATCCAGCCAAATAGGCCTTCTTCTTGCAGGAGGCGTTGTAAAAAGGCGAAGTCGCTTTCTTGATATTGGGTGGTGAGCGAGCGTTTGGTGTAGAGGCTTTGGTCGGTAATATCCATACGCCATTGGGGCTTCAGTGTGCCCTGCCCTTCTAGCTTGCTGGCAACAGCGTCGATGATGTCGAACACGGTCATGTCTTGGTAAATCGCGCTGTCTTGGGTGTGCGCTAAGAACGCCGTCCAGGCTTGTATTGTTAAGTGATAACGCGCTAAACCACCATTGGCACCGAGGGCTTTGCTGTGGGTGATGTGGCCGTGGAAGGGGCGTAGGTCTGTGCGGCTTTGGCTAGTGAGCAGCTCCAATAGAACTGGTTGGCCAATGAGGCTCTCTAAAGGGATGGCCGCATCAGTCGACAGTACGGCAAGATCGATTCTGAAGTTAGATTCGAGATCTTCAACAATGCGGGCTTCCTCAACCAAAAGTTGGATACCGCTCTGCGCCGTACTTAGGCGCATCAGACGGGATTCTTGCGTCCACCCGCCAAATGGCAATACAGCGGGTAAGTGAGATAAAAACTGCTCTATCAAGTTCATATTGGGTTCAGTCCACTTTTTAACGAATACGACTTTTTAAAAGCTTCACCGCAGAGACGCAGAGGGCGCAGAGATTGGATTGGTTTGAATTTCATTTGCATGGCGGTGAGGTTTTATTGGGGCTGTATTTTGTGCTTTTTCTGACGCTGTTTTCTTACGCTCTTTACGCTTTTTGGGCTTTTTGGGCTTTTCTCTGCGCCCTCTGCGTCTCAGCGGTAAGATTTTTGTCCTTATTTAACTTGCATGACCTTACTTTATGCTGTACTTAAACTGCCCTTGCTTATTTGCCGTCACTTTCATCTTTGTGATCGTTGCGCCTTCGGCCATTTTTGCCAAGACACTTTCTGCAATTTCAGGCAACAGTGTGCCATTGAGAATATTGTCAACATTGCGTGCACCTGAATCGACCTCAGTACAACGTGCCAGCACCGCTTCGATCAAGCTCTGATCAAAACTAAACTCCGCATGGTGGTTGTCTTTAATACGTTTTTGTATGCGCTTGAGTTTAAGACCAATGATTTCAACCAAGATCTCATCGCGAATCGGATAAAACGGAATGACTTTCAGGCGCCCCAAGAAGGCAGGCTTAAACGCTTTCATCAAGTGCGGGCGAATTTGCTCTTCTAATTGTTCTGGCGTGGGCAAATCGTCGGCGCCTTTGTTCAGACAGGCTTGCATCATTTGGCTAGAGGCGACGTTGGATGTAAGAATGATGATGGCATTCTTGAAGTCAATCTCGCGCCCTTCAGCATCATCCATGACGCCTTTATCAAACACTTGAAAAAATAACTCCAGCACATCGGGGTGTGCCTTTTCTACTTCGTCTAAAAGTACGACACTGTAAGGATTGCGCCGCACGGCTTCGGTCAGCACGCCGCCTTCGCCATAGCCCACGTAACCAGGCGGCGAGCCTTTGAGGCCAGCAACGCTGTGTGCCTCTTGGTATTCGCTCATGTTGATGGTGATCAGCTTACGTTCGCCGCCGTAGAGCGCATCCGCAAGGGCGAGCGCTGTTTCGGTTTTGCCGATGCCTGAAGGGCCAACAAACAGGAAGACGCCTTTCGGTTTATTAGGGTCATCCAGATTGGCACGCGATGTGCGCACGCGTTGCGCAATGGCTTCGATAGCGTGGTTTTGCCCTAATACACGTTCTTGTAAAAGTTTATTCAAGTTGAGGACGGTTTTGATTTCGTCTTTGACCATTTTGCCTAAGGGAATACCAGTCCACGCTGAAATGATTTCGGCCACAATATGACTGTCAACTTGCAGGGGAACCATGGGCGTTTCTGCTTGGAGTTCCCGTAGTTGTGCAATGAGCGAAGCTAGTTCACGATGTTGCTCTTGGGTTTGGGTGTTGTCCGCATTAGTTTTCGTTTGCTTTGCGTCTACACTATTTTGAGTCGCAGATGCATGATGCAAGTCGCTTTGTTCTTTTTGCTTGGCTACGCTTGTCGCATCATCCTGATTTGGCGAATTTTCAAGTGATTCGCGCAGCACTTTTATCTTTGCGGTTAAGGTTTTTTCTTGTTCCCAACGGGTACTCAGCGTCGCATGTTCAGTATCAAGCTGGCTCTTCTCCCTACGTAATTCGTTGAGACGCACTGCATGTTGTTGTCCCGTCGCTTCCTCTCTTTCAAGAGACGCAATCTCTGATTGAAGCCGCTCCGCATATTTGCTCAAATTTTCCAACAAACTAGGGGTGGCATTTTGTCCTAACGCGACTTTTGCGCAGGCTGTGTCTAAAACGCTAATCGCTTTATCGGGTAACTGACGCCCGCTGATATACCGATGCGATAAGCGCACGGCTTCGGTAATCGCCTCGTCAAATACACGTACGTTAAAATGTTTTTCCATCAGCGGTGCCATGCCGCGCAGCATGGCGCAGGCAATCTCTTCTGTGGGTTCTTCGACTTTAACCACTTGAAAACGACGTGCCAATGCAGCATCTTTTTCAAAATATTTCTTGTATTCACCCCAAGTAGTCGCCGCAATTGTGCGCAACTCACCACGCGCAAGGGCTGGTTTGAGGAGGTTCGCCGCATCATTTTGCCCTGCTTGGCCGCCCGCTCCAATCATCGTATGTGCTTCGTCGATAAAAAGAATGATTGCATGGCTGCTCTTTTTTACTTCATCGATGACATTTTTTAAGCGATTTTCAAATTCCCCTTTTACGCTCGCACCTGCTTGTAGTAGCCCCATATCTAAGGTGTGAATTTCAACACCAAGTAAAACATCTGGTACATCTTTAGCGGCTATTTTTAACGCCAAGCCTTCAACGACCGCCGTCTTGCCTACACCAGCTTCGCCAGTCAAAATCGGATTGTTTTGACGACGACGCATGAGAATGTCTATTGCTAAGCGAATTTCAGTATCGCGACCAATCACTGGGTCTAGCTTTCCTTCCCGTGCGCGCTGCGTGAGATTAGTTGTGAACTGATCTAGTGCTGGCGTCTTGCCTGCCCCAATTGCACCCTCGTTGTTTTGCTCATCATCTTGCGCGTTGCCAAAACCATGCGCTTTTTCACCTGCGGAATCGCGGTTTTCAATTGAACCTTCCGTTAGCTTTGCAAGCTTATGCTTTAAATCGTCCAAATTAAACTTCACAAATAATTTTGATCCACGCAAGGCTAATTGCGACAGATCTGGTTCCGTTAGCAATGCTAGCAAGAGGTGACCACTGCGTATCGTTTGCTCAATACCAGGCTGCCCATCTAACGATGCAATTAGCCACGCGTGCTCAAATAGAGTTGGCAAGTGCGGAGAAAAAACAGGTGTTCTGCTATTGCCTGTCTTAAATCGACCAATCTCATTTCTAAGATCTTTTTCAAAGTTAGAAACATCGATGCCGCTATGACGCGCCAACAAACAGAAATCATTGTTCGCTTGCTCTAAGAGCGCCAAAAAAAGGTGTTCAATATCGACCTCGTAATGACCCAAACCAACGCAAATTGAAGCGGCTCTGGTCGTTGCCTCACGTGTCGTGGCGTTTAACTTACCGATGAGTGTTTTTAAATTGATGTTCATATTGAATGCAAAATTTTGAGTAATTTCTTTTAATGTCGGTCAAACAATTCTTGATTTGTCGTTGTCGCTTAATACTGCAATTTGTGATTTGAAGCGCTCGGTGCTGCAGCAAGCCATGATTTTTGTAATCCTAGTGCCCCTTAAACGGTGGCTAGTTCGTACTGCACATCACTACGATCGCTCTGCGCTGGCTTCGTTATCAAATACGAATTCCAACCTAGTTTTCCTAGCACTTGCTGAGTGCCTAACTTGATCCCCTGCACGTCTTGTTGTCGTAAGACCAGCTTCACCTCATATTCGAGGCACAAGCTGCTGAACATTGACAACATTTTCTCCAAAGCGAGTGCGGCTGTGCTTCCAGGCAAAAATCGTTCGAAACTTTCATGATCCAAGGGTCCTATCACGACTCGCATGCGCAAGTTGCGCTGCCAAACACGTCCACCCACCATCGCCTCAGAACCCAAGGTGCAGTTAACCGCGCCTAAGGTGCTGCGCTGTTCCGCAGGTACGTCGTACCATTGCCCGACAAACTGATCGATTCGCAAAGGCACTTGGAAGTGTTCGGCTAAAATTTTTTGCAAGGCTGATGCCGATGTCGTACGCTGCATAACAGCCGCAGAATAAAACCCAAACGACTGATCCAGTACACCTTGTTCATCTTCAATAAAACGTTCACGTAACGGCGCTTGCCCAAGTCCCGCAAGCGAAAGAAGCAAGGGCAAAAACTGATCTCGTTTACCCAGTTCATACTTCAGTTCTAAACGATACTTACGCCAAGCTTGATAAAATAAGGTCGCTGCGCGGTTTGAAAAAGTATCGAAAAAAGCGCGCGGCGCTTCATCTTTTTCATAAAGTTGGTGTGTGGCGATTTGCTCTGAATAATGCAGAGGTAAAACTCCGTTTCCACCAAGGAAACCGAAAAACGTCGGCGTCAAAGCAATATGCTGTAGCTCACCTTTTTGTACTGCTTCAGTCAGCGCATCGGCATTTGGCGCGATGTCTCGTGGCGATATATCGACTGCTTCGATTTCACTGGCAGGAAAACCAAGCGCCGTGCGATTCTTGAAACGAAAGAAATCAGGTGTCGCGCCGTCTTTATTGCTACGATGACGCTTAAAAAATAATTCTAATAAACGTAAGCTTTGAAAGAATTCAAAGCGAAACGGCTTCGTTAGTAATTGTTGAACTACACTAGGTTCAAATCTCCGCTTCGCGCCTTGCATCGCAGCAGCTCCTCCCCAGTTTTGTGAGACATCACGACGAGCTGCGTGAAACTATTTGCTGTCACATACAAGCCAAAAAATCGATCAATCAGCTCAACAAAGACATGCAGCCCACTTCCCACGAAGTTTTCTTCGTTGACAGTCAATTGAACTTCAATACCGCGCAACAAACAAGCGAATGGATTTCCCGGCAACCACGCTTTTGCAGCTTTGTGATTGATCGCGACTACACCATCAATTTGGCGCCTCGAAATTGCCGAACGCGGTAAGTCGTAAAGAGATAACATTTCTTTGAAAGCGTCCAAGCCACCGCGAGTCAGCGATAAGTGATTTAAGGACAAATGAGAAATCAAACGCCAATGCGCACCACGGCCTCGCTCAAAGCGATGCGTATTCGTTGGCTTGCGCAAAAAATGAATGGCGTTGACCAGTGATCCACCTTCAAGAAACAAATCCCCCCCTGGCAAACCGTAGGTCAAGGCTGCAGGTAAATCTCGGTTACTACAGGTAAGACTGAGGCTGAGCGTTTGCGTTTCAACTTTCGCCGGATCAAAATCAATATCAACAATCGAAATTTCTGTTTCGTAACCTGGGCTTTTAAGCGCCATCATGTCATCACGATGTGCTACCCAGTAGTGACCGGATTGGGATTCAGTGTGACCATGCTGCAACGAATAAAAAGGTCGAAACTCAGTGACCAATTCGCCTTGCGGTGATTGCCTCACCATTTTGACGTTATCGATACTATAAACATCGTAAGCAAATGCACGTCGCGAATCAGCAATGACTGGGTAACTCGCTGCGGTATGACTGAGTCGAATTGGATCGCCCCGTTGTTTAAACAAATTGATGACAGGTGTACATCCCAACAGCAAGTTCTTCGCCGAAAGGTTGCTAAGCATGCGTGCCATATTCGAGTCAGCGCGAATATCACGTAAAGCTAAATGCAAAGTGAATGATTTTGTTTTTCCTAACAGTAATGGCTTGATTACAGCCATTTCGATGTCAAAGAAATTGAATTTTTCTGGAAATGAAAAATACTCAGTCAGTAATCGATACGCGGGATGAGATCTCGCGGGAAAAGAAATCAGCGAATCCACTTCATCGAAACCCACGCTCTTGATAGGAGTCTTGCAGAGCGCATGCCATTTTCCGCTCTGCCCTATTTCAACAAATGCGGACACAGCATTAATAAACAAGGAATCGCGCAAGCCTGCACAAAACGACATTTCACCATCGATAAATACACGTAAATTGTTGAGGCTCAATTTAGAAAACTCAACTTGTTCGGAACTCAGCTCGAAAGTCACACTTAAAATCGAACTTGTTGTTGGCGGCAAAATGACTGCTTCCGGCGAGCGGCCAATTGCATCGAACTTCGCGTGCGTCAAACGAATTGGTGCAATCGGCACATCGTATGCTGAACGAAAACGACAAACCGCCCCTTTCACAGGTCGGGTTGTGAACTCAGTCCCTCGCGCAATGACGGCGACATTTGTCAGTTGTGCCTGCGCGCTGGAAAAATCAAATTTTGCTATAGAACATGAGGGGAAAGCGCGCAAATAATGCGGGTACAGCACTTCGAAAAGTGCCTCGGTAAATTCGGGGTAATCGTCGTCAAGACGTTTCGATATTCTTGAATTAAGTAAGGCGAAAGATTGAATAAGACGTTCTATATGGGGGTCTTCACACACCTCACCCACCATGAGTAGACGTCCAGCGATTTTTGGATATTTTTCTGCAAATTCGCTGGAATAACGGCGCAGAAAACCGAGCTCACGCTCGTAATAAGGCAGCAACTCATCCATTTTGCACCTCCGTGCGCGTTGAACGGCGTGCCTTTGTAATCGAATATTGGAGACTGGACGGCTGCAATACTGCATCAAAACTGACCGCCTCCTGTGCTGGGTGCACCACCAACAGTGCGGAGATCGCAAAATTCAAGCGGTTAATCGACCCTTCATTAAGTTCGAGTGTCGCGCGTACATTTTGAAGCCGCGGTTCATGTCTAGCGATTGTCAACTCAAGTGCGCGACAAATGTAGGCACGATCATCTGTGCTAGCCAAACTACGTCCAGCAAAATCAGCCAGGCCATAAGTAATAATTGACCTGGCGCATTCTGGAAAGCCGCGCAGTGACGCCTCATCAATGACCTTACGGGTATTCAATAACGATTCTAAGTCCTGTGCAACGGAATCTTTTAGCTCTTCCATAGAGAGTCGAGCGACCACATTCTGAGACGATTGCGCAGCTTTCGTTGACATCAATTTATTCAGCAAGCTGGGGGCAAATCCGTGCATGAGCTTTGAACCTAAAAAAGTTACCGCGGCCCAAGCGCGCCGCGGCTGTTACAGAAAAACTAAACGGTTTTGTTCGCCGCTAAATCCCAACCACCAGAGGTATTTCCACCGGAGCCACCGCTAATCTTTTGCTGTGTGTATTTCCATTTAACTTGGGAAAATTTCAAGCGAACTTCTTCTTGGAGAATGTCACCAGCAACGACGCTAGGCGAAACGCCACCGATCAATACATTTTGCAATTCGATTTCAAAGTATTTAATACGCTCACCTTTTGAATCGGCGCGCATAAATTCGAATTTTGCTTTCGGAATTGTTTTTCCTGAGGAGCTGTTCTGCAAAAGTAATGGCGTTGATAAATCCGCCAATTTAGACAAAATAATATCTTTGTGTTCGCAACGCTCGGCAGTATGGCCACCGCCTGTTGATGCTGTTGCAGACTTAGGCTGGAGCACTTCCCATGAAACAGATTTGCACTCGATCCAATCTTTATGCGCAGAATCCGTTGATTCTCCTTTAATGCCATCTATTTGCAGATAAACGTCAATTGCCATTTTTTATTTCCTTTAAAGTTGTAAAACTAAGTTGTTAAGACTTGGTCGACTGCGGCAGCTCCGCGACCAAACGGAGTGAAACGGAAAGTTCGTCTAGTTGGAAGTGAGGACGCAAAAAACTCACTGCGCGATATACGCCAGGACGCCCTGGCACCTCTGAAACTTGCACAGAAGCCTCGCGCAAGGGGAATTGCGCCTTCTGTTCTTGGCTAGCGTTATCGTCGAGCAAGACATATTGCGTCAACCAGCGATTAAGAAAATCTTCAACATTCGATGCAGAAGCAAAACTACCAATTTTGTCGCGCATCATCGCCTTCATATAATGGGCAATGCGTGAAACCGCGAAAATGTACTGCAATTGTGCAGACAAAACGGAGTTGGCATTCGCTGCATCGGTGTTGTATTTCTTGGCTTTTTGTGCAGATTGCGCACCGAAGAAAGCCGCATAATCAGATTCTTTGCAATGAACCAAAGAAATGAATCCGAGATCACTCAATTCTTTTTCGCGTCTATCGGTAATGGCGATTTCGGTTGGACACTTCAATGCGACTTCACCTTCATCGGTTTTGAATGTGTGCGTAGGCAAGTCTTCAACCAATCCACCACCCTCAACACCGCGAATCGCCGCGCACCAACCAAAATCTTCAAAAGCTGCGGTGAGTTTGGAAGCAAAAGCATAAGCCGCGTTGCACCACAGATATTTATCGTGATCTGTGCCATCAACATCTTCAACGAAATTAAAGCCTTCGACAGTGGAGCCATCTTTGGGGTTGAATGGCAAGCGTCCCAAGAAGCGGGGTAAAGTTAAGCCAACATAGCGCGAGTCTTCAGATTCACGGAAAGACTTCCATTTCGCATATTCGACAGTATCGAAAACTTTGGATAAGTCACGTGGCTTGCCAAGATCACTGTAGGTTTCAAGACCAAACAATTCAGGCGAGGCAGCAGAAATAAATGGTGCATGTGCAGCGGCTGCAACGTGAGACATTTGGTCGATAAAATACATATCTTCTGGTTGCCGCGTCACTTCAAAGTCGCCAATTAACGCGCCAAACGGCGCACCGCCGAAGGTGCCGAACTCTTCCTCATAAACCTTTTTGAACATCGCGCTTTGATCAAATTCCATCGCTGCTTGGAAATCTTTGACGAGCTCTTTCTTGGTCACGTTCATCATTTTTATTTTCAGTGTTTGCGTTGATGACGTGTTTCGCACCAAGTAATTCAAACCTGTCCAGCTACTTTCCAATTTTTGAAATTCTGGCGCGTGCATCACCGCACTCAGTTGTTTGGAAATTAGGCCATCTAACTCAGCCACGCGGGCGTCAATCGTCGCCGCGAGGTTTTCAGAGATCACTACACTTCCTTGCAAGACTTGATTCACCAACTCCGAAATGATGTCTTTAGCTCTAGCGTGTTCGACGTTTGATTTCGCAACTTTGCTTTGCTCAACGATCTGATCGAGCAAGTTAACTTCTGATGTCGTCGTGCTAGCAAGACTCTGCATATTTTGTGCGCTCATGATTTGCCTTTACGAATTTGATTGTTTGCTTAATGCAGCGAGATTCTCAGTGCTTCTTAAGACATCGCTCAAAATGTCTTCGAGCTTTTCGTTACCAGCGAGCTTGTTTCTGAGGTCGGCCAATTTAGTACGCGCCTCCAACAGTTTCTTGAGAGGTTCAATTTTCTCTACAACCGCTTCTGGTCGAAAATCTTCCATCGATTGAAACGTCAGATCGACTGCAATTTCCCCGCCTTGACCACTCAGTTCATTCGGCGCACGAAAACTGGCTCGCGGCTGCAAGCCCTTCATAACTTCATCGAAATTTTCTGCATCAATAGCAACAAATTTTCTGTCTTTTAAACGAGGTTGGATCAGCTCCGATTTACCACTAAAGTCACCAGTCACACCAACCACAAAGGGCAATTCTTTTTGCTCAACCGCATCGCCAATTTCGACGTCATAAGTCATTTGAACCCTTGGTGGGCGTACTTTTTGCAATTTCTTTTGAATACTTTCTTTCTTCGCCATGATGATTCCTTGTATGTTTTTAGTTCGTTATTTGCTTGCGACTTTTTATTTCAATGAGCTGAACGGGTTGGTGTCTGTTTTTGGTACTTCTGTACCGGATGGCTTACTGGTGTTAATGACTGCGTTTGCATTCGTTGCGGCCTTCGATGCACTGGTGCTTGGCGATTGAACACCCGTTGCTGCGCTTGCACCAGTTGGCGCTATTGGTTTGCTTGAGGTACTTGTCGCCTTAGGACGAACTGGCACTAAGACTGTTTCACCTAAGTTTTCACGAAGAAGTTTGGCAAGTTCTTGCGCTTCATTTCGTACCGTGCCAGACAAATTATTCTGTTGCGCCAAATCGGCCAGCGCCTTCGTTGATAAACGTAACCCGCTAACAGCTACGATGCTATTTGCGACCTTGTCAGTACTGTCGCGCTGCAAAACTTCCAACGCATTTGTGATCGCCTCACCATAATTGCCACGATCAAAATTAATTTGGGCGATCTGCAACCAAGGTTTTTTGTCGGTTGGATAGGTATCTGTTGCTGAACGCAAAACACTCAAAGCCTTCTCAGGTTGACCACCCACTGTGGCTGTTGCCGCTTGACTCAACAGCGTTTCAAGACTCGGCGGCGCTGAACGAACTTCCGCAACTTTTCCTGTTGTGGCGCAGCCGACCAGAGTCACTGCGAAGGTGAAAGCCGTTAGGCATTTAGTAACTCTCGATTTCATTTCATTCTTCCTTTAAAAAGCACTGTTAAATTGATATCTACAAAAATTCCTCTTTGTTAATTTAATACCAATATTATGCATTTTATATTTACTTTAATAATTCATCAACAAAATTTATAAGCTCATTAAATTAAATTGCTACAAGATGTAACAAGAAATAAAGATTTTAATTTTTAAAAACGACTAAAAGTAACTAAAATTAGATAACAACTCATTATTATCATTAAAATATCGCAAAAAATGATCATTTTTCTCGAAATGTTTCCAGAACTAAATATCTGGAAGGAAATAATTTAGTTATTTTTGATTGTTTAAATTACATTATTTAATTTATAATCGCGATACTACCGATGCATCATCATGTTTTTAAAGATATAAGTGACCCTAAACATCACAGAAAGCGAATGAAATGAAGAACGCACTACGACATTTCTCCAACGCGACATTAATTTTCATTTCAATAATGTTAGTTGGATGTGCAGGAACTGGGCCAGTCGCATCAATCACGAATACAGCTCTTGAATTAACAGGACTAAAAGTGCCGGAAGCACCCAAAGTGCCTGAAATACCAGATTGGCAAAAACCACCGCGCAACGTGTCGCTGCGCATTCATGCTGGGGAAAATCTCAATACGACGCCAAACAATGAACCACATGCACTCATCGTTAAGATTTATAAGCTGAGACAAAACTCGAACTTTCAGCAGTTACCGTACGACGTATTTTTGAATACGCAAAAAGAAAAAGAAATGTTGGCAACTGACTTAATTGAGGTCAAGGAAGTCACCTTAATCCCTGGGCAAAAATTTCAAGTCGAAGAGAAGGTAACGAGAGAGGCCTACTTTATTGGCGTGGTTGGCCTCTACCGAGCGCCTGCACTCAATCGCTGGCGACTTAGTTTTGCGGCGGAAAATGTGGAGAAGACCGGAATCACGATAGGCGCGCATGGTTGCGCACTCACGGTTGGCGCAGGTCAAGTCATAGAGACGGCTAACTTTAATCCAAAATTTCTGAATGAAACACGCTGCCAATAGGTTTGGCAATGCGTTACCAATGTATTTGACTTAAGGACGAACAATGACAATCCAAAGTAAAGTTTTGTGGGGCGAAGGGCTATTTCTTCGGCCGCAACATTTTCAGCAACAAGACCAGTACCATGAGTATCGCCTACATCAAACCGCGCTCGCTTTACACCCTTACTCATGGGGCGTAATTGGCATGCAATGCGATAAAGATGCGCTGAGTAACAATGTCTTGAGACTATCTGAGCTAAGCTTAATTTTTCAAGACGGCGAGATGATTAAAGCGCCTACGCATGACGATTTACCCGCCGCAATTAATTTGGCTGAGCTGCCTCTAGCGCAACAATCTGTGACGTTTTATGTTGCTCTGCCCGTAGTAAAAAATTACGGGGGTAATTTTTCAAGCGTTAATGAAAGCGATGATTCGGCAAGATACGCACAAAAAAATATCGATACGCCAGACTTGTTTACTAAAGCGATCAACGCAGAACTAACTTACTTGAAAAAAACAGTTCGTCTCGTTTCTGAATTCGAACCGAGAGATTCTTACATTAGTTTCCCGCTCCTTAGAATACGACGTACGTCCACAGGCGGCTTCGAACAAGACGTGAGTTTCGTTGCACCAAGTGTATCGATAAGAAGTGCGCCACAACTGTTCGTGCAATTGCGCAAACTCTTAGATAGCTTGCAAGCAAAAGTGAATGCACTTTATGGGCATCACCGCGAACCAAGTAAAAATGTGATTGAGTTTCGTAGCGGTGATGTATCTTCCTTCTGGCTCTTGCATACGGCCAGCTCGGCATTTGCCTCACTGAGTCATTATTTACATAACCCTAACCTGCATCCTGAGCGATTGTTCGAGCAACTTCTAGGCTTGGCTGGCGCCCTTCTTACGTACTCGAAATCGAGCTCGTTGTCAGATCTCCCTCCCTACAATCATCAAGACCCAGGTCCGTGCTTTTTAAAGCTACACAACATCGTTCGCGAGTTATTGGACACCGTTATTTCAGCTAAATATTTTGCTATTGCGCTCTCTGAAATTAAGCCTTCTTACCACCATGGGGTTTTAGATTCAGAAAAAATAACCAAAGAGACCAACTTCTACATCGCTGTTTCAGCCGAGTTGAGCGCACTCGAATTGGTCGATATTGTGCCTTTGCGCTTTAAGATTGGTGCGCCAGACGACGTAGAAAAATTCGTTCTGTCTGCCATGCCTGGCGTTAAGCTGAGCCACTCTCCACAGGTGCCCGCAGCGGTTCCTGTTCGCCCAGATACATTCTATTTTGCGATTGATGCAAAAGGTCCGATGTACGACCGCATGATTCAAGCGCAATCTGTTTCTATTTATGTGCCTTCTGGCATTCGCAACTTAAAACTTGAACTTTTAGCGGTGACTGCATAATGAATACAAATTCAAACTACCTCAATAACTCCTCGACGGCGAGCGCAGAAGGCATGCCCTCATTGCTAGGCAAAAACGGCCCAACACACGCGCATCAACAGTTTAATTTTCCTAGTACCCCTGGCACTTTATTAGATTTGATGTATGACGGTTTCTACGCGCTGTTTATGCTAAAGAATCGCAATGCACCACTGAGCCAAGAATCTTTTTCCACCAGTATCAATCGATTTCTAGACGATTTTGATCGCAATGCGAAACGTGCTAATGCCTCGCCCGACGCGATCTATGCAGCAAAGTACGCTTTTTGCGCCGCAGTTGACGAGATTATCTTGCGGTCCCAATTTGATATTCGCCCCTATTGGGAAACCCGACCCCTGCAATTAGCTGTGTTTGGTGACCAATTAGCTGGCGAACATTTTTTTGAAAAAATCGATCAACTGCGATTAAAAGGTACACAAAATCTTGAGGCGCTCGAAGTGTTTCATATGTGCCTTCTTCTTGGGTTTCAGGGCAAATATATGATCGAAGGCGCAGAAAAGCTTAACTATCTCACCTCTCGTTTAGGTGAAGAAATCGCGCACATGAAAGGCAAATCGGCTGGATTTGCACCCCATTGGGCTCGCCCTGACCAAATTGTGAACAAGCTCAAAAACGATGTACCGCTTTGGGTTTTTTGTTCAGTCTTTGGCTTGATTGCGATGATCGCTTTTGTCGCGCTAAATTGGCATCTAAGTAACGATACAAAAAACCAATTAAGCGCATACAACGACGTCGTGAAGTTAGCACCAAAGACCGCCAATATCACGATTACGCTGCCGTAAAGTTCGGGGCTAGTTAGCGTCTACATTTGACTGAAAGAGCCAACAAAAAATGGGACATCGTAGAAATCCGACAGATTTCACATTCGTTCCAAGGCAAGACTAATTAACTGGTTCGTGCAAAGAGAAAGACTATCAATACATGAAAATTCCGTCCATCACACTGCCAAGTTCTGCCGCACTTACTTCCGGATTGGGCGATGCTTTCAAAACAATGGCTGACACCCTTCTCAGCGGCATTCCCTACACCCAACACGCCCGCCTCCTCACTCTTAAAACCGCACAAGCCTCCAACTTAACCGACACACTTGTAGTCGAAAGCTTTACGGGGCACGAAGCCATCAATCAGTTGTTTTGTTTTGATGTGCAGGCACTGTCGATTTCCGCATCGGTCGATTGCCAACAGTTCATCGGCGAAGAAATCAGCTTACGCTTATTGCAAGTAGATGGTTCTTATCGTGCGTGGCATGGTTACTGCACACAAGCGGCTTTTTTAGGAGCCGATGGTGGCTTCTCACGTTACGCCTTACGTCTCGAACCTTTTCTTGCTTTTTTAAAGCACCGTCATAACGCGGTCGTATTTCAAGATAAAAATGCGCAAGAGATCATTAGCACTCTCTTGGCAGCCTATCCAGAAAGCACATTGCGTTGGGATGTCACGCAAGCGTTACCGACTTATCCACTGCGTACGCAATATCGTGAGAGCGATTTTGATTTCTTTCGCCGCATCCTCGCTGAAGTGGGTTTGAGTTGGCGTTTTGAACATGAGCAAGAGCGTCAAGATGCCCAGCCGTTCGCTGCAGCCAACGGGAGCGGCAATGCGGCTGATGACGAATCAGATTCTTTACAACACAGCAAGCACGCCAAACACACTCTGGTCATTTTTGATTCAAAGGCAGCAATACCTGTCTTACCTCAACAATCCCACCTACGCTATCACGGTATCCGCGCCACCGATAAAGAAGATGCGATTGATACGTTTAGCGCAGAACGCCAAGTCGCAGCCAATGCCGTCAGTGTCTCCAGTTGGGATTACAAACAACTGCAAGCGACAGCGGCTGAACAAACCGCTGCTTTATCTGCCTTAGAGCGTGAGACACTGCCTTTGTTACAGGTCTATCACGGTAATGGCGCGCAACGCTTTGCTAACGATGCGGCAGCTGAGGCAATGGCTGAGCGTGTTTTACAAGGTTTGGCCTTGCACAGCCAAGGCTTTGTTGGGCAAGGCTCGGTACGCCAACTTGCTGCGGGCTTTGGTTTTAGCTTAACCCAGCATGAGCAGCTTGGTGTGTCTGCACTGCACTCTATAGACAGCGGCGATGCTGCTGACGCTGGTGCTGGTGCTGGTGCTGGCCATTACACCGTGTTATCCGTTACCCATCAGGGATGGAATAATTTGTCTGCTGCGCACAATGCCATGCAGAATGCCACTCTTAGCGCTGGTGTCACAGACCTCACTGCTCATGGCGAACGCGGCACTTATCGCAATCACTTTACTTGTGTACGCG
>JAIETO010000262.1 GCA_019745005.1 Burkholderiaceae bacterium | reverse complement strand
GCTCGCTGTACTCTCGTACAGGTGCGCTTCTCGATCCAAACTTTGGCCGCTCGCTACACTTAATCAGAGCTTCCTTAGCTAAAAATTTATAATAAAAATTGGTGCACCCAATTTCACTGAAAGTTCAACAACCGAGGAAGAATATGAAAAAGAACACCCTGTACGTCGCGTTTGCGAGCCTGCTAAGCCTAAGTTGCGTGTTACATCAAAACAGCAATGCGGCAGAGACGGAAGCAGATCGTTGGAACTTACAAGACCTCTACGCCACAAGTGCGGATTGGGACAACGATGCTGCAACACTTAAAAAACAGCTCGATTACCTTGCCACTTGCAACAACCAACTTGGTAGCTCTGCACGGCGTTTTAAATCCTGCATGGATATGTTTTCAGATGTGCTCAAGCGCTATGCCCGCCTATCTAGCTATGCTTCACAACTTCATGATCAAGATACTGGCGCGACCGCTGGCTTAGATCTGAGCCAACGTGCCGATGTGCTCGGCAATAAATTTGAATCTGCCACGTCTTTCCTACGTCCCGAAGTGCTCAAAATCGGCGCGGCGAAAATCAATACGTTTTTTAAACAAGAGCCTGGTCTTGCGATTTACCGCCACCCTTTGGATGATATTTTGCGCTCGGGCAAGCATACCTTAGACAAAAAAGGCGAAGACTTGATTGCCACCTTTGGCATGGCAACAAATACCGCAAGCGCCATGTACTCGACCCTTTCGCAGTCAGATATGCCTTGGCCTAAGATCAAACTGTCTGATGGTAAGGAAGTCGTGATCGATCAGGCTGCTTATACTAAATACCGCTCTGCCTATAACCGACAAGATCGCAAATTAGTATTCGATTCGTTTTGGGGGAAGTGGAAAGAATTTGAACGCAGCTATGGCGTCGCGTTTTACGAGCAACTCAAACGTGATGCCGTGTATGCCAAAGTCAGAAATTACCCCGACTCAATTACCCAAGCACTTGATGGCAACGCCGTTCCCGTGGCCGTCTACGATACCTTGATCGCACAAACGCAAGCCAACCTGCCCACCTTGCACCGTTACTTCAAATTACGTGCAAAGCTCCTAGGCGTGAGCGATATGGGCTACCAAGATATTTACCCGCCACTCGTCACCAGCTCACGCCCCTTCCCTATCAATGAAGGCGTGCAGTTAATGTTAGCGTCGGTCAAACCTTTGGGCGAAGACTATGTCCAAGCCATGACCAAAGCCACCACACAGCGTTGGATGGATGTCTATCCACGGCCCAAAAAACGCTCTGGTGCCTACATGAACGGCGCTGCTTATGATGTGCATCCGTATCTCTTGTTGAACCACAATGATGATTACGAATCCGTATCTACCTTGGCGCATGAATGGGGTCACGCCATGCATTCGTATTTAGCGAACAAGCATCAACCATTTATTACGGCAGACTACCCTATCTTTACGGCCGAAATTGCATCAACCACCAACGAAGTTTTTTTGTTGGATCACATGCTAAAGATTGCCAAGACTGATGACGAACGACTTCTGTATTTAGGTTCTGCTTTAGAAAACTTGCGCGGTACGTTTTTCCGTCAAGCGATGTTCGCCGACTTTGAACGCACCGTGCACGCCAAAGTGGATGCGGGTGAATCACTCACAGGTGAAGCGATTACCAAGATTTATGGCGATATTTTGAAGCGCTATCACGGCGATAAAGAAGGCGTTGTAAAAATCGATGATTTGTATGCGATAGAGTGGGCTTACATTCCCCATTTTTACAACCGTTTTTATGTATTCCAATATGCAACCTCTATCGCAGCAGGATCACTTTTTGCTGAAGAAATACTAAAGGGCACTGCAGGAGCGCGCGATAAGTATTTAAACATTCTCAAATCAGGTGGTTCTGTATATCCCTACGAATTAGTAAAGGGCGCGGGCGTTGATTTAGCCAGCGCAGCACCGTATCAAGCAGTTTTCGCCCGCATGAACAAAATCATGGATCAGATTGAAGCCATCCATGCTAAGGGCAAACCGTTCGTGAAATAAACATCAGAAAATTTAATCGAATCTGTTGCAAGCCCCGCACAACTTTCAGCACAGAGTTGCGCGGGGCTTGCTTTTTTAACCCAGATTTTTCATTAGGATTTGCCACGATGGTGGATGCACTTTTCGAGGCATTTTCGTTGCGAGTGAGGCGCCAATAGCGAGCTATTGGCAACGAAGAGCAGCGAAAATGACCGAAAATGCGCCGCCAGCTTGCAAATAGCGCTGTAAGCGCGCCTAATGGAAAATCTGGGTTTAATGCATCGGCATATTATCGTTTCGCGTTGCAAATAATGAAACCTTCGCAAAACGAAAACAAACCCAAAGCAAGCCCTTTCTTGACACCCCAAAAGGAAAAATCATGAAAATTTCTGTTCCAATGTACCTCAAAAAAATGCGAGGATTTTCCTCGTTAGGCATACTTTTCTCGACTTTACTGGCGTGGCAGCCCGCCTTGGCAGCGGAAGGCATGTGGACGCTCGATAATCTTCCCATGGCTAAAATGCAGGCTGAATATGGCTACAAGCCAAGCGCTGAGTGGGTTAAAAAAGTCATGCTCAGTTCAGCGCGCATGGCCTTCGGTTGTTCGGGTTCGTTTATTTCTAAAGACGGATTGGTCATGACCAATCATCACTGCGCCGCAGAATGCATCGAGCAACTCTCCAGCGCACAAAAAAACTACATTGCTGATGGCTTCCTCAGTAAAACCCGCGCCGACGAGCAGAAATGTCCGGCAATGGAAGTCAATCGCTTGGAAGATATTCAAGATGTGACCGAGCAAGTTAAAAAAGCCACCGCTGGCTTGTCGGGCACCGCTTACAAACAAGCGCAAAACGGCATACGCGCAAAATTAACCTCCGCTTGTGTAGGTGAAAATAAGAGCACCACGCGTTGCGATTTAGTTGACCTGTATCACGGTGGCCAATACAAGATTTATAAATACCACCGCTTTTCCGACGTGCGCCTAGTCTGGGCACCGGAAAAAGCCATCGCTTTTTTTGGTGGCGATCCAGACAATTTCAATTTCCCGCGCTTCGACCTCGATATCAGCTTGGTACGCGTGTACGAAAACGATAAACCTGTTGCTATCAAAGATTTCTTCACCTTTAACCCCCAAGGTGCTGAGGAAAAAGAAATGGTGTTTGTCACCGGCCACCCTGGTCGCACCCAACGCCAGCTCACGGTTGCCCAGTTGTTGCGCGTGCGTGACATGGACCTCATTGACGGCATGTTGCGCACCGCCGAACTGCGTGGCGTGATTGAGCAGTATCAAAAAACCAGTGCCGAAGCAGCGCGTGTTGCTGAAGGCACTCTATTTGGTATTGAAAACGGTTACAAAGCACGCTACGGTCAATTGCAAACCTTGCTTGAACCAAGTTTTCTCATCAAAAAACAGGCCGAAGAAAACGCCTTGAAGAAGTTCGTCGCTTCCAAACCCGCCATGCAGGCACGTATCGGCGGTGCGTGGGATGCGATTGAAAAAGCGCAAAAAATTCACCGTGAACTGGGTGATCGCATGGCAAATTTAGAAGGCGGTCGTGCGTTCAATTCTGAGTATTTTTTTCATGCACGTGATTTAGTTCGTGGCATAGAAGAAAAAGCCAAAGCAAACACCGAGCGTTTGCCTGAATTTGCCGATGCGCGCCTGCCTGAAGTCGAAGAACAAATCGCTTCACCTGCGCCTATCTACCCAGAGTTTGAAAAAGTGAAGCTCACTTTCGGCTTAACAAAGATGCGCGAAATATTAGGCGTGGACGATCCGCTGGTAAAGAAAGTATTAGGCAATAAATCGCCGGAACAACTCGCCGATGAGCTGGTAAAGCAGACCAAATTGGGTGATGTCGAAGTGCGCAAGGCACTGTGGAAAGGCGGTGCCGAAGCGATTGCCAAATCAGAGGATGCAATGATCAAGTTGGTGAAATTTATTGATGCAGACGCGCGCAGCTTACGCAAACGTTACGAACAGGAAGTCGACTCCGTCGTGCAAAAAAATTCAGAGCTAATCGCTGAAGCCCGTTTTGCCCAAACCGGCACGGGTGCTTACCCTGACGCCACGTTTAGCTTGCGCTTGTCGTATGGCGAAGTCAAAGGATGGGAACATAAAGGCGAGAAAATTCCTGCTTTCACTGACTTTGCAGGTGCCTTTAAACGTGAGACGGGCGCTGACCCGTTTGCCCTGCCTGCTTCTTGGCACAAAGCAAAAGCGAACCTCAACCTCGCACAACGCTTCAATTTCGTCACCACCCACGACATCATCGGCGGGAATTCTGGCAGTCCGATGATCAACAAAAAAGGGGAAATTGTCGGTTTGATTTTCGACGGTAATATTCATTCTTTAGGTGGCGCATTCTGGTACGACGGCAGCAAAAACCGCGCGGTGGCAGTGCACAGCGGCGGTATTTTGGAAGCCTTGAATAAGATCTACGACGGCAAGCGCATTGCTGATGAGATGTTGGGCAAATAGTCCTTTAAGCACGCAATTTAACAGCCTTAGACTCATCGCGAGTCTAAGGCCAAAAGTGCTTAAAAGGTGATACTCACTCCCGTATAAAGTTATTACGCTCTATCTATAAGCGCATTTAGCAATAAATAAAATAAAAAAGCGGCAGTATATGAAACTTTCGCTTTTATTCACGACTCAAACGTTTAATTTTCGGCGCTACTTTCTACGAGCCTTGCAGAAGCGCAACACACGTTTAGTCGAATAAATGCAACATCAAGACTCACCTCTGCAAACTTTCCCACACCTTCTGTAAGCGCTTGACTGATACGGGCATCGGCGTGCGCAATTCCTGTGCAAACAGGGAAACCCGTAATTCCTCAAGCAGCCAACGAAATTCGATCATTTTCGGATCAGCATCAAGCCCGGTTCTGCGTGGCGCGCGCTGCCAGGCTTGCGCTACGCTTTGCCACTCCGCCATGAGTTTGGCGTCGCGCGTTGGATCTGCGCGGCATTTTTCCATACGAATCGTCATGGCTTTCAGGTAGCGGGGGAAATGCGCTAATTGGCTAAACTCGTTTTCAACCACAAAGCGCTTGCTGATCAGTTGTTGCAACTGAGTTTGCATATCCGCTGCGGCGGCAGCATGCGCTTTGAGACTTTGCAATTTTTTCGGTAAGCCATGATATTCCGCCAAAATTTGTCCAACCAAACGGGCGATTTCATTTGCCAAAAGATTTAAGCGCGCTTTGCCCTGATCTCTGCGTTGATTAAACTCACCCGAATTGGTCGGCAAAGGCGCTTGCAAAAATGCAGACTCCATGGCCACTTGCAAGAGCTGGTCGCGCAACTCTTCTTGGGAGCCCAGCGCCATGAATTGCATGCCCATTTGCTGCAAGTTAGGAATATTTTTTTCCAAAAACTTCATTTGCTCTTTGAGTTGCAACGCAAATAGACGGCGCATACCAATACGGTGTACGCGGTTCGCCTCATCGGGATCATCAAAGACTTCAATTGAGCAATGCGTGGCTTTATCCACCAAGGCGGGGTAGCCAATTAAGGTTTGCTTACCTTGTTGCACCTCCAATAATTCAGGCAATTCACCAAAGGTCCAATTGGTGATGTTCTCCTGTTGAAATTGGGTCGTCGTTTTTCTTGCGCTGTCACTGAAATCAGCATGAGCGTTTGTGCTCTTCGGCGTGCCTTCTGCATTTTTTTTCTGCAAATTTTGCTGTGTCGCCAAACTGTTTGTGCTCGACACTTTTGCGTTTTGATGCGCGTCGTGATTGCCTTCGCGCTCCAACAAAGCAAGCTTTTCCGCACTGGCAATGCGCTGAAAACTTTCTCGCGCTTGCCCGCCAAATTCTGCCCGCAATGCGGCTAAATTGCGCCCCATTTCCAACTGCCTGCCATGTTCATCCACCACTTTGAAATTCATGGTCAGATGCGCGGGCAAGGTTTCGAACTTAAAATCTGTGGTCAAACATAAAAGTCCCGTTTGTTCGCGGATATCGGCGATGAGTGCGTCGAGGAAGTTACCTGCGCCAAACTCCTTACGCTCACAAAAGCCCGCCGCGTACTGCGGAATCGGTACGCAGTGGCGACGTATTTTTTGCGGCAGTGATTTGATCAGAAGTTGCACTTTCTCTTTGACCATGCCGGGCACCAGCCATTCGCAGCGATCTGCCGATACCTGATTTAAGGAAAATAAAGGGACCGATAAGGTCACGCCATCGCGCGCGCTGCCCGGTTCAAAATGGTAAGCCAGTTGCAATGCCACGCCCGACACCTGCATCGTCTTAGGAAATAAATCGGTGGTGACACCTGCGGCCTCGTGCCGCATGAGTTCATCTTTGTTCAAGTAAAGCAACTTCGGCGTGGTCTTCACCATCTCTTTATGCCATTGCTCGAACAACACTGCGTTGTAGACGTCGGGCGGCAAATGCTGATCGTAGAAAGCAGCAATCAATTGTTCATCAACCAACACGTCTAGGCGACGTGATTTGTGTTCAAGATTTTCGATCTCGCGCACCAGTTTTTGGTTGAACGCAAAAAACGGTGCCCGCGTTTCAAACTCGCCAGCGACCAAGGCATCGCGAATAAAGATTTCGCGCGCTTCGGCAGGATGCGTCAGGCCGTACTGCGTGCGTCTTTGGCTATACACGACGAGACCATACAAGGTGGCACGCTCGAAAGCAGAAACTTGTCCAGCACGCTTTTCCCAGCGTGGCTCACCGACCGATTTTTTGAGTAAATGTTCGCCCACTTTCTCCAGCCATTCGGGTTGAATTTGCGCGATACACCGGCCATACAAACGCGTGGTATCTACCAGTTCGGCAGCCATGATCCAACGCCCCGCTTTCTTAGCCAAGGTCGAACCTGGCCAGATGAAAAACTTAATGCTGCGCGCCCCGAGATAATGCGGTTCCTCGTCAGATTTATACCCAATATTCCCCAGCAAACCCGTCAACAGGGCGAGGTGTAACTGCTCGTAAGTAGCGGGCTTTTCGTTCAAGCGCCAACCTTGTTCTTTGACGATGGTAAGGAGTTGCGAGTGCACTTCGCGCCATTCGCGCAAACGCATCTGATTCAAAAATTGGGCGCGGCAATTCTCTTGTAATTGGCGGTTGGTTTTTTTATGTTCGATGGCGTCTTCAAACCACTTCCACATCTTCAAATACGATAAAAACTCAGATTTTTCATCCGCAAATTTTTTATGTGCAGCGTCCGCAGCTGCTTGCGCTTCCAATGGACGGTCGCGCGGGTCTTGTACTGACAAGGCAGCAGCAACAATCAGCACCTCTTCCAAGGCTTGGTTATCGCGGGCGGCGAGAATCATACGCCCCACCCTTGGGTCAAGCGGCAACTTGGCTAATTGTTTACCAATTGGCGTGAGTTGGTTTGCCTCATCCATGGCGCCCAGCTCTTGCAGCAATTGATAACCATCGGCAATCGCTCTGCCGGGTGGTGGCTCGATGAAGGGAAAACTTTCTACCTCCGTCAAGTGCAGTGACTTCATTCGCAAAATTACGGCTGCCAGCGAGGAGCGTAAGATTTCCGGCTCAGTAAACTTCGGTCTTTGTAAATAATCGACTTCTTCATACAAACGTATGCAGACACCAGCAGCAACCCGCCCGCAGCGACCAGCACGTTGATTGGCCGCCGATTGTGCGACTGCTTCAACTTGCAATTGTTCGACTTTGTTTCGGTAACTGTATCGCTTCACGCGCGCTAGACCGGCATCCACCACATAGCGTATGCCCGGCACCGTTAGCGAAGTTTCCGCCACATTGGTGGCCAGCACGATACGCCTCGCGTTCGAAACTTTAAACACGCGCTCTTGCTCTTGTGCTGAGAGACGCGCGAACAAAGGCAAAATCTCAACATGGGGCGGATGATGCTTGCGCAAAGCTTCTGCCGTATCACGAATTTCCCGCTCGCCGGGTAAAAACACCAACACATCGCCAGAGCCTATGCGACAAAGTTCATCAACGGCGTCCGTAATCGCCGTCATTAAGTCGCGCTCTTTATCTTTTTCACCCTCTTGCACGGGACGATAGCGAACCTCGACTGGATACAAACGCCCAGACACTTCAATCACTGGCGCGGCTTTGACTGCGGCTCCGTGGCCACTTGAAAAGTGTTGGGCAAAGCGATTTGCATCTATCGTTGCCGACGTAATAATCACTTTCAAGTCGGGGCGTTTGGGTAATATTTGCTTTAAGTAGCCCAGCAAAAAATCAATATTCAAACTCCGTTCGTGCGCCTCATCAATAATGATGGTGTCGTATTGTTTGAGTAGCGGATCAGTTTGCGTTTCCGCTAACAAAATACCGTCCGTCATCAATTTCACCGACGCCCCTTTGGTCAGCGTGTCGTTAAAACGCACCTTAAACCCAACGTGCTCACCTAGCGGGGAATTTAATTCTTGCGCAATGCGCTTCGCTGTAGACGATGCGGCAATGCGACGCGGCTGCGTATGCCCTATCAAACCCTTGCTGCCTCGCCCTAATTCAAGGCAAATTTTCGGTAGCTGTGTGGTTTTACCTGACCCCGTTTCGCCACACACGATAATGACTTGGTGCTTGCTCAATGCCTCGGCGATTTCTGCACGTCGGCCAGAAACGGGCAATTCTTCAGGGTAAGTAATGCGGGGTGGCGGATTGCGAAATGGCAGCTTGGGTTCACTCTCTGGGTTTTCCGTCCCAAGCTGACAAACCCTGTTGGATTTGCCTTGCGAATTGTTTGGGCTAGTTACCCGCGCTTCCCTCTGCGCCCTGTTCGTCCGCAGATTAGTCGCCTGTACAGCACTGTCGGCAATGTCTGCTTTAGTCGATACCTGCGGCTTCGATTGCGAACTATTTGCGGCTGCAACAGGGGGATTTCCACCGACGTCCTTACTCACTTGCTTTGGTGGCTTTGCGACAACACGATTTTGCTCTGCAACTTGGTTTTGCGACTGGTTTCTCACCTGATCGTGTGATTTTTCACGCAATTGGTCACGCAAGTGCTGCAGCTCGGTAAATGACTGTTTGGTTTTTTGAGCAGGCTTTTGATGGCTCATCGTTGATTTAGTTTCATTCTTTGTCATATGCGCGCCGATTATCCCAGATTTCGTCGCATTTCAGTGCTTAAACCCACGTCCAGCCAAGGTAATACATTGCGAAAAAGCGCCAGCAGACTAGAATAAAAAATGCGCATAATTGTTTGCGCAATTATTTTTAGATTCGATAGGACTGACGCAAAATTGCGTGGACAAGGCAAAGCAAGGCAGCAACGCCAAACTCTGTTTTACCGCAGTTCAATGAGAGTTTAATCGGGAGAAATCATCATGCCGTTCGCCATTCGCACACTCGCCTATCTTTTCGCTCTGTGTACCTTGTGTGCATGCACAACTTCCCCCATCGATTTAAAGCGCGAAGGCATATTGCACGACAACCTTTTCACGCAGCCCAGCAAGCCGATTGACGCGAACGAAATTTTTGCGCTTAGCAATGAAATGCAAGCTTTTCTACAATCTGATCTGCGTAAAGACGTGTTGAATAAAGGTTTAAAACAAGGCCTTTACGAGGCATTGGGGCGCCGCTCGCAAATGCGTATCGAATACGACGCAGCCTATACAAAAACCGCTAGTGAGACTTTTCGCACGCGTTCAGGTAACTGCTTGTCCTTAGTGATCATGACAGCCGCGTTCGCCAAGAACATGGGTATTGCGGTGAACTATCAAGATGTTTATACCGATGAGTTGTGGAGCCGAATGGGTGACCTGCAGTTTTCTACTGGCCATGTGAATATCGTTCTAGGTAAGCGTTTGGAGTCCTTCAGCGGCTTGCGGGTAGGTCGTGATTTTTCTAATGAAGAGTCCTTGATCGTCGACTTTCAACCTTCAAGCGATTTGCAACAGCAACAAGCCACACCTATTGGCGAGCAACGCATTGTGGCGATGTTTATGAACAATCGGGCGGCCGAATTACTCTCGCAACACGACAATAACGCCGCATATTGGCATGCGCGCGAGGCGCTTTTGCATGACCCTGATTTCATGAGCGCACTCAACACCTTGGGTGTGGTCTATCAACAGAACGGCAACCTCGCCGAAGCAGAAGCAGTGTTTCGTCGAGCACTTGCGCAAGACGGGAAAAACGCCAATGCCATGCACAATCTGATTGCGGTTTTGAACAAGCAAGAACGCAAACAAGAAGCCCAATTGCTGGCGGCTGAACTGCAACGTATCCAACCTCGTCCCCCATTTTATTTCTTGAATTTGGGCATAGAGGCGATGAACAAAGCCGATTACCGAGCTGCAAAAAATCTGTTCAATAAAGAGCTTGCACGCAATCCGCACTACCATGAAGTCCACTTCTGGATGGCCTCAGCGCATGCCAAATTAGGTGAAGTGAAGGAAGCGCAAGAACAGCTTCAACTGGCCAAAGAAAACAGTTTGACGCGCAAACAGGAAGATATTTACAGCGCCAAGTTAGAAAAAATCAAATCGACCTCGCTACGATAAGTCGCTGCCAATCTGCATATACCATCACCAGTAATTTCTCTATCCGCTTATAGATAAAGCGCAAAGATATAGATTATTTGTAAAAATAGAGGAGTATATGAATTACGTGCAAATTTTTCTTTGAAACGAAACGCAAGATGTCCATAAATTAGCAACAAAAAATACTGCTTTTTGGACGGTCGAAAAACATGGGACGCATCTCGCTTTGACCCTCATCCAAAAAAATCGCTTCTGTGCCTTCAGTTTTGTTCACTACCAAGTCATCACGAAAAATAACTTGGCGCTGCAACTAAGCGCTGCACCTAAGCGCTGCACCTAAGCGCCGCAACTAAGCGCCGCACCTAAGCGCCACACCGTAGATTCTCAGATTATAATCAGCGGATGGAAAATTCCCTTCAATTCGTTCAGTGGCTACGCTCCGTAGCGCCCTATATTCATGCCTTTCGCGGCAAGACCTTCGTGGTTGCCTTTCCAGGTGAACTGGTGATGGCGGGTGCCCTGCATGTGTTGGCACAAGACCTGTCTTTGCTGCATGCCTTGGGCATCAAAATTGTGATCGTGCATGGCTCGCGCCCCCAAGTGGCTGAGCAACTCGCTTTGCGGAATGTTGAAGGCCGGTTTCACAACGGCATACGCATTACCGACATCGCCGCGCTTGAGTGCTCGAAAGAGGCGGCTGGCGAATTGCGGTTGGATATTGAAGCGGCGTTTAGCCAAGGGCTGCCGAACACCCCAATGGCGCATTCAGCGATTCGCATTATCTCCGGCAATTTCATCACGGCGAAGCCGATTGGCATTGTGGACGGTGTTGATTTCCAACTCACTGGCACAGCGCGCAAAGTCGCCTATGACACCATACACAGAATTTTAGACGCCGGTAGCTTAGTTCTCCTTTCACCGCTGGGGTTTTCGCCAACCGGTGAAGCATTTAACTTGACGATGGAAGACGTGGCGGTGTCTGCATCCACCGCTCTACGCGCCGACAAGCTGATCTTTATCTCAGAAACCCCGATGATGGCTGACCGCGATGGGGACGAACTACGTGAACTCTCGTTTATGGCGGCGGAACAGGAACTCAAGGCGAATTATTTGCCTGCGGATTCGGCGTTTTACTTAGAACACGCAATCAAAGCCTCGAAAGGTGGCGTGCCGCGTATTCACATCGTCCCCTACAAAATTGATGGTTCAGCGCTACTAGAACTATTCACGCACGATGGCGTGGGCACCATGATTTCTTCTGAGAACTTAGAGAGCTTGCGCGAAGCCACGATCGAAGACGTAGGCGGCATCATTAAATTGATCGAACCGCTGGAAGCCGACGGCACCTTGGTCAAACGCGGGCGTGAACTCATCGAACGTGAAATTAACTACTTCTCGGTAATTGAGCACGATGGCGTGATTTTCGGTTGCGCGGCGCTCTACCCGTTTCACTTTGAAAAAATGGCCGAGATGGCATGCTTGACGGTCAACCCAGAAGTGCAAAGCCAAGGCGATGGCGAGCGCATACTAAAACATATGGAAAAGCGCGCCAGACGTGCCGGTTTCCACACACTTTTTGTCTTGACCACGCGCACCGCGCATTGGTTTTTGAAGCGCGGGTTTGTCAGTGCAACTGTCGATGATTTGCCAAAAGATCGACAAAAAATGTACAACTGGCAACGCAAATCTTTGGTCTTGATCAAACAACTTTAAACGGTCAGCCACAAAAAACATAAGGCGCATTCAGACATATAATGCGCCATCCAATTTTCAACAGGAGTAATCAGAATGACACGCATGGTTCATTGCATCAAATTAGACAAAGAAGCAGAAGGCTTGGACTTCGCACCTTACCCAGGCGAACTGGGACAAAAGATTTTTCAAAGTGTCTCTAAAGAAGCGTGGGCAGCATGGCTGAAACATCAAACCATGTTAGTTAATGAAAACCGCTTGAATTTGGCAGACAGCCGCGCCCGCAAGTATTTGGCCACGCAGATGGAGAAGCACTTTTTCGGTGATGGTGCCGATGCTGCTACGGGTTATGTACCGCCGACAGCTTAATTGAATTGCTTTGTATGGCGCGGTTAATTTTTTTGCCGTTGCGTTTCGCGTAATGTGTTGCGCTGGCATTTGAAAAATTTAGCGCTATAAATTGCGAGCACTGAAAAAGAAAAAGCCCTTGAATCATCAAGGGCTTTTTCAGTTTTTTTGGCGGAGGCGGTGAGATTCGAACTCACGATACAGGTTTAAGCCCATATGCTTCCTTAGCAGGGAAGTGCCTTCGGCCACTCGGCCACGCCTCCACACTTTCACGACCAAACCAACCAGCCGCAATCGAGACCGAGATCATAGCGGGTAGTTTGGATTTGGTCAACTACAAGTGCTGTCTCGATGAAATTATTTGCTCGGTGCCGACTCAAGTCCGAAGGCTTTATGCAGAGCACGGACCGCCAATTCCATATACTTCTCGTCAATTAATACAGAAATTTTAATTTCTGAAGTTGAAATCATTTGGATATTGATTCCCTCTTCCGACAAGGTACGAAACATTTGTGAAGCGATGCCCACATGACTACGCATACCAACGCCGACCACTGACACCTTCGAAACTTTTGGATCACCAACGATGCTGGCTGCACCTATCGTTGCTTTAACTTGTGACTCTAATGCAGCCATGGCTTTGTTGTAATCAATGCGTGGCACGGTGAACGTAAAGTCCGTTTTGCCATCGACCGATTGATTTTGAATAATCATATCGACTTCGATATTTGCGTCAGCGATTGGTCCTAAAATCTGATAGGCAATCCCGGGTTTATCTGGCACGCCAAGAACGGTTATTTTGGCCTCATCACGGTTAAACGCGATGCCTGTGATGGTAGCTTGTTCCATGTGTGTATCTTCCTCAAACGAAATCAGAGTGCCAGATTGAGCTTCCTCTTCTAGCGGCATTAATGGGTCAGTCAGCGACGACAATACGCGCGTCGGCATGCGATAGTTACCAGCAAATTCAACCGAACGAATCTGTAGCACTTTGGAACCTAAGGATGCCATTTCCAGCATCTCTTCAAATGTGACTGTATTTAAGCGACGTGCTTCTGACACCACACGTGGGTCGGTCGTGTAGACACCATCTACGTCCGTGTAAATCAAGCATTCTTGTGCTTGCAACGCTGCCGCCACGGCGACGGCGGAAGTGTCAGAACCACCTCGACCCAAGGTTGTGATGTTGCCCAATTCATCCACGCCTTGGAAGCCCGTAATGATGACAATTTTCCCTGCGTCTAAATCAGCACGAACTTTCTCCTCGTCGATCGAAGCGATGCGCGCCTTGGTGTAGGACGAGTTGGTTTTGATAGCAACTTGCCAGCCCGCGTAAGACACGGCTTGCTTACCAATGGCGAGTAAGGCCATCGCCAATAAGCCCACCGAAACTTGCTCGCCGGTGGACGTAATCATGTCAAGTTCGCGTGGATCTGGCTCGGGCATAATTTCTTTTGCCAAGCCAATGATGCGATTTGTTTCGCCCGACATAGCAGACGGAACAACGACGATTTGATGACCCGCGTCATGCCATTTGGCGACGCGTTTTGCGACGTTCTTGATGCGGTCGGTTGACCCCATCGAAGTGCCGCCGTACTTGTGGACAATTAAAGCCATAAATTTTTGAAATTGAAAATCAAGTGAGGTACGAAGACCCGCGAAGTGAGAAAAACAGCCTCGTAATGTACATGCTGCGACGCAAAATAACAAGGCGCGCACTGCTTAAAATTTAAGCAAAAGCCTTGCGGGTTTCATGTCTTTGCTGTTTTTATCCGCAAATGCCGTAAGTCGTACAGGACAAACTGAAAAAATCTTTCCGCGTCCTTCAAAAGAAACGCCGCGTTTTGCCAATTTTATTTTCGTATAATTTAAAAAACACGGCAGTATGCTTAAAAACATCTAGTTATGCGCTTTAAAATAAGGCGCATAGAAAATATACGGCATACAGTATAAGAATTTAATTGAATTCATAGGTGTGTACAGAAAAAGCCGACATCCCCCTCGCACTCATTACCAAAACAAATATCGTTATAAATAATTTGTCTCGGATTTTCTGCAATTTTCTATCGCTTTATTTGCGTCTAGATTCACGATGCACACGGTTTGCCTATTCGCCGCTTGCCGCTCATGCTTCTTTGGGAAAGAGTTTTTGCCAGCCTGCGTGTCCAAGTTCGCTCATGGTTTGTATGTTTTTCTCATAAATGGTTTCCGCTTCCGGGAAGGCTTCAACGGCAGCATCGACGCTTTCCTCGCGCAACAAATGCAAGGTGGGGAACGGTGCGCGGTTGGTGTAATTCTCAATATCATCCGGTGCGGTATCGGCGAATTGGTAATCGGGGTGAAAGCTCGCCACTTGCAAAATACCATCCAAATCTAACTCGACCAGCGCGTCGTCGGCGACTTCGATGAAATCGTTGTAGTCCAAAAAATCATTCAGCGTAAACGGATGGATTAATAGCGTTGTTTCGATTTTCTCAGGGTTGGCCTCTGCCAAGGTTTCTAACTCTCGCACCAAGTCAGCCAGTAGCGCATCGGGTGTCGTTGCCTCGCTGACGACGTAACGAATTTGCTTTTTTACGTGCGGCGCTTTTGCAAATGGGCACAAATTCAAGCCAATAACGGCTTTTTCGAGCCAATTTTCTGTTAATTCGATGATTTGTTGGTGACTCAATGCACTTGATTTCATGCGACACTCCCGGCAAAAAATAATTTCAACAGAATATCAGGCAAACGTCAGCTTAAAAATGCTAAATCTGGCGCCGGCACAGTTTGTTGACATTGTTCGACTTATTTCAAGGCGCAGTGTATTCTCCGCGCACTCTTGTTTGAATTAGGTGCCCTCTAAACGATGAGAAAGCTGATTTAGCTCAAGCGTTGCCAAAGTAGTTGAATCGACAATCCTTAACAAGTTTCAAGCAAGCTCAACGGGCCCTATGATGAAAATAGCGTACATACTTGACTCGGCTGAAGGCGGGGGCGTTGCTCTGCCGGTGCCTATGGTGACACGTGTACTTCGCAACGCTGGTGCACAGCTTGAAGTTTTTATTTTGACGAAACGCGATGGACGCGCCATCGCGCCGATGCTTGCCGACGGATTGACGGTACACGTAAGAGAAGGCAGCGGTCGCGATCACATTGCGGCTTACCGCTGGCTAGAACAGCAACTTGCAGCGTACCAACCAAACCTGCTTTGGACATCATTAACTCGCTCCACGGCGATCGGATTATCGCTTGGCAAACGCTTAGGTATTCCTGTGGTTTGCTGGCAGCACAATGCGTTTTTACAACCTCTACGCGAATTGTTGCTGTACTTTTTACGTAAGCGCCCCGTGATGTGGGTGGGCGATTCCGACATGGTGAGCGCAGAAACCGCAAAACGATTTAAGGTGCCTGCTGAGCGTTTAGCCTGCTGGCCTTTGTTTGCTGTAACGCCAGACGCACCGCAATCGATCCCTTGGCAAGCGGGTCAAACGCTGCGCTTAGGCAGTATAGGCCGCCTGCATATGCAAAAAGGTTACGACATCTTGATTGCGGCGCTGGCTCAATTGAAACAGCGTGGCTTTGTCGCCGCAACACCGTTTGAGTTGGTGATTGCAGGCGATGGACGAGAACAGGAAAATTTACTCGAAGCCGCCAAACAGGCAGGTGTGGCCGACCAGATACGATTCTTAGGCTATGCGGAGCACCCACGTACATTCTTGTCCAGCCTGCACCTGTATTTGCAACCTTCACGCTTCGAGGGTTTTTGTATTGCGATGCATGAAGCCATGCAAGCCAGCTTACCCGTGATTGCCTCTCGCGTCGGCCAAATGCCGTACACCATTGAAGCCAACAGCAGTGGTTGGTTGGTGCCGCCCAATGACGTCAATGCGTTGGCAGATGCCTTGGCGGAAGCACTCAGTCACCCCGAGCGCTTAAGCAATATGGGTCAAGCAGCGCGTGCAAGGGTCTACCCGCGTTACAGCGCCGAGGCTTTTCAGCTTGCTGGTGAAAACATCTTGGCGCGCCTAGAGAAGCAAGGAATCATCAATTTAGCCAAGTAAGCGCAAACCATGCTGTGCGATTTGCCAGCAAGAACATTTCATTCTTCAAACTAGCCGCAATCGCAAAATACGATTATTTTTTTTCGTTTGCTTTTAGCGCATGGCGCGATTGGCGCATCAAAAAATACATGCCAATTGAGGGCAAAGCCGCTGCAATACTGGCAGCCACACCAGCACCGATTAAATGCCACTCAGAAGTGAGCAAAGTAAAAAATATTAAGTACAACACGGTTGATGCGATATACAAACGCAACACCTTGGTGGCTTTGCCAATCGCATACAATGCAGAACGCAAAGGCGACGCCACCAAATCCAATGTAGCAGCGAGAAACATCAAGGTTAAAACTGGTGCAGCGCCAATAAATTCCCGCCCAAGCAAAGCAGCCAACAGGTATTCACCGCCAAAAAAACTTGTAACCACAAATAGCATGCCGGCCGCGCCACCCAATAATGCGGTGCGATTCGCAATAACGGCGAAATCATCGCTACCTTGGTGCCACGTTCGGGTGAGATCAAGAAAAACCACTTGCCGGATCAAGATCGCGGGTTTCGCCAAGGTGCTCGAAATTTCTCTCGCTAGTCTTAACAGTCCGGCTTCAGCGAGGCCCAAGAGATGCCCCACGAGTACCGTTGTGATGTGCTTGGGTAAAACATCCAGATTCGATTGCCAGTAAGTCACCCATAAAAATTTTCGTAATCCCACGAAGTCACTTAGTGCCGCACCAGAAATGCCATCGCCAGAAAAGCCAGCTTTCACCTGGGTTTTGTATTGACGCTTGGCATGCCAGAACAGGAATAGATTTTCCACTACATAGGCGCCACCCCAAATTGAAACGAATACTTGGATTGGGGCGTCAGAACACCACGCAACAAACACACCTAAAAATCGAATAGTCGGCGCAATCGCGAGTTGCTGCCCAATCAGGTCAAAACGGTCATATAAGCGCAGTATTCCAATCGAGCTACCGACACCAGTGGTGATCAGCACCAAGCTATAGCCAGCCAGCAAAATCACGTGCTCTTGATCCATTCCCATCAAGGGTCCGGCAATGGGAGCAATACATAGCGCCAACACCGTTGCTGCGAGGCTGGTTTGGCGATCAATGCGGCGGCACACTTTAATCAATCGACCCAGCGTATTGTGGTCACCGGCTTGATGAGCGGGTACGCCATATTGCACAATGGCCTCCACCGAGCCAATATCAAACAAAGCCCGCACTAGCATTGCATAAGTGTGCATTAGCACAACCAAACCATACTCCGATGGTCCTAAAGAGCGCGCCATCAATGCGGTGGCGCCAAAAGCCATTGCCGCGGCAGCGCCCCGACCTCGTATCAGAAGCCAGAAATTACCCATGACACGACGCATGGGGCTTACTTCAGCAATAGGTTCTTCAGACTGATTCAAATTGAGCCTAGATTGAGACGCAAACAATAGGAAACATCAGAAAACAACAGGAAACAACAGGAAACAAAAATAACCCGCCGCGCCTTCAATAATGCTGAGGGCTGTTTGACGTGGGTCGTTCGGAGTGAAAGCTAAGGATAATGCCAAAAAAAATGAGCAAGTTCAAGTTTTGCTTGCGGCATGTCCGTGAACGCAAGTCTACCATCCACGTGAAATTTTTTCTAAGAGGCAAGGAAGATAACGGCGCCGATTGAGGTAGCGCCAGACATTGCGTTTGAAACGTTTCCCGCACAAATTTTACTCATACGAATTCAAGCTACGCTTAGGCAAGCGTCGGGGAAGGCGAAAATCAGATCTATCCGCCCAATATACAGGCACTGAGACGTCCCGCCTTCCCACGAAATGCAGACTAAAATTCCTTCAGACTATTCTGAAGCGACAGCCTTATAAGTCACTGCACCCAACATTCCGCCAATAATAGGCGCAACCCAAAACAACCAAAGCTGCTCCACCGCCCAACCACCTGCATAAAGAGCCACGCCAGTGCTACGCGCTGGGTTCACCGAGGTATTCGTGACGGGGATGCTAATCAAATGGATTAGGGTTAAGGCCAAACCAATGGCAATCGGCGCAAAACCTTTTGGCGCACGTTCATCGGTAGCACCCATGATCACAAACAAAAACATCGCCGTCATCACAACTTCAGTGACCAAGGCCGCTTGCATTGAATAGCCACCAGGTGAGTGTTCCGCAAAACCATTTGAAGCAAAACCAGCCGATAAGCTAAAACCCGCTTTGCCACTAGCGATGAGATACAGAACACCGCCAGCCAGCACACCACCAATCACTTGCGCGATGATGTAAGGCAGCAGCTTGTTGGCGGGAAAACGTCCACCAGCCCATAGGCCAATAGAGACGGCAGGGTTTAAGTGGCAGCCAGAAATATGTCCAATCGCAAACGCCATGGTGAGCACCGTTAAACCAAATGCCAACGACACACCATGCAAGCCAATTCCCACACCAGGAAAGGCAGCAGCCAACACCGCGCTGCCGCAACCACCTAAGACTAACCAAAATGTACCGATTACTTCTGCGCCCAGTTGTTTCATTTGATTCCCCTTTTTTGCGTTGATTCATTGATTGTTAATTCAAACGAATTTGCGTTGACCGTGTTTGGTCAAACACAATTTCTGGGCGCATCGTATTACAAAAGCTACGTATAAAAATGTTAAAAAATGATAAGAAGCTTACAACCAACTTGGATGACAACGGAAATTAACAATCTTTTTATCATTCCTTGCCTTGCAGTATTTTTCGCGGGCTCTCACTGATTACCTTGCGTGGTCTTTCAGCAATCAATGTGGCGCAAATTCAGCGTTTGTATGCCATTTGGCGTGCCCAGCAAGCAGACATCAGCGCCTCGTTGAGCAAACAAGCCCACCGTGACGACGCCCACGATTTGATTGATTTCTGTCTCCAGCGCAATCGGGTCAGCAATTTTCAAACCATGCACATCAAGAATCACGTTGCCATTATCGGTAAGAACGGCGTGCCCTTCTCTCATCCGCAGACGCGCTTCGCCGCCGAAATTTGCAAGCTCACGCATCACCGCTTGGCGCGCCATGGGAATCACTTCAACCGGTAAAGGAAATGCGCCTAACTGCGCCACTAATTTTGAAGCGTCGGCAATACACACAAATTTTTGCGCGACGGAGGCGACGATTTTCTCGCGTGTGAGCGCCGCACCGCCGCCTTTGATCATTGCGCCTAGCTCGGTGATTTCATCCGCACCGTCGATGTACACGGGAAGGTAATCAACGTCATTCAAATCAAACACTTCGATACCGTGCACCTTCAAGCGCACAGCACTGGCATCCGATGAGGCTACCGCGCCTTTGATTTTGTTTTTAATTTTGCCTAATTCATCAATAAAGAAATTGGCAGTCGAACCCGTTCCAACGCCAATAATTTCCCCTTCCACGACATATTGAATGGCGGCTTTTGCAACGGCTAGTTTGAGATTATCTTGTGACATGATTGATTAAAAAAGTAAAAAGAAAGAGTAAAAAAAAGAGTAAACAATGAGTACATAAGCAAGCAAAATATCGAGCAAAATCGTTAAACCAAGCGCCAGCAATTTAGATGCGCAAAGGCGATTCGTCCATCAACGCGACTTGTTCACGTAATTCTAAAACACGATCTTGCCAATAGCGTTGCGTGTTAAACCACGGGAATGCTTGTTTAAATGCAGGATCTTCCCAGCGTTGCGCCAGCCAAGCGGAATAATGCAGCAAACGCAGGCTGCGTAAAGCTTCTATCAAGTGCAGTTCACGTGGATTAAATTCGTAAAAATCTTCGTAGCCCTGCAAAATATCAATCAATTGCGCGCTCATTTCAGTGCGCGATCCCGACAACAGCATCCACAGGTCCTGCATTGCTGGCCCCATACGGCTGTCATCAAAATCAACGAAATGTGGACCAGGGTGCGCGCCACTGTCTGTCCATAAAACATTGCCGAGATGGCAGTCACCATGCAATCTGATCTGTGTCACTGCGCCAGCGCGATCAAAGCTGCGCTGTATGCCTTCTAGTACCAGCGCAGCGACGCTTTGATAAGCTAGGGCAAGATCAGCGGGAATCCAATGATTAGACAGTAAAAAGGAAACAGATTGGTGCCCAAACGTATCAAGATTAATGCTTGGGCGATGTTGGTAATGTGCTTGAGCACCAATGGCATGGATGCGTCCAATAAAACGCCCCAGCCAAGTCAAGGTATCGACACGATCTAATTCCGGCGCCCTTCCGCCTTGCCTGGGAAATATCGCGAAGCGAAAACCTTGGTAAGTGAGCAGCGAATGCCCATTTTCATTGACGATAGCGGGCACAACAGGAATTTCTGTCGTGAATAAGGCTGTAACGAAGCGATGCTCTTCCAAAATCGCCGCATCGTTCCAGCGTTTGGGACGATAAAATTTCACGACCAAGGGCGCGCCGTCTTCCATCCCCAGTTGATACACCCTATTCTCATAACTATTGAGTGCTAATAAACGGCCATCACACTGGAAGCCATGATGATGCATGGCATCCAGCACGCAATCGGGGTTCAGTAGAGCAAAATCTGCGCCTTCTGGGCTTGAAGATATCGGCGACGTCGTCAGTACTTGTATTTCCTGAGCCGAAGGTAAGGTGGGTTCTGAATTCATAGACCGAATTGTACGTGCATTCAACCCCGCAAAACCTGACAAAGCGCTACACTTCAGCTATTGCTAATTACCGCCCTATTTCCAATCGGGATTTCACCATGCATTTAGACGAACCTTTGAGTGACAAAGAATTCAATGAACTAGATAAATTTCTGATGTCCGACCGCGTTGGCGACGACGGCATGACAATGGATGCCCTGCACGGCTACCTCACTGCCATCGCCTTGGGACCAGAGATGATTCCTATGGCTGAATGGTTGCCCCTTGTATGGGGCTTGCCTGACCAAGCGCAGCCCAGCTTCAAAAACGAAAAAGAAATGCAAAAAATCACGGGCTTAATTGCCCGTTTCATGAATGAAATTCAAATTACCTTCGAAGTGGCACCGCAAGAATTCGAACCCCTGTTTTGCGTTATGGAAGAAAACGGTAAAGAGTTAATTGACGGTGAAACCTGGGCGTGGGGTTTTTGGGAGGGCATGCAATTGCGCGAAGAGTTATGGGAAGCGGCTTGGAACTCCCAAATTGCCCCTTTACTGCATACCATTTACCTACTAGGCGCAGAAGAAATCGAAACAGACGAAATGACGCTGGTTGATACGCCTGAAAAATGTCACAAATTGGCACTCGCAATGGAAGCGTCTTTGCCAGAGATACGCCGCTTTTGGGCACCATTAAGGAAGTCCGGCGTTGCAACGGTGAAGCGGGATACGCCAAAAGTTGGCCGCAATGATCCCTGCCCCTGCGGTAGCGGAAAAAAATACAAAGCATGTTGCGGCGCTGAACCTACCTTGCATTAACACCTAAACGTCGCCGAGTTTCGAATCGTAGTTTGCTTTAAAAGCTTGTTTTGCGTTGTGCTACATTGCTTTCTCGTTTTTTCCTAATTTTTGTCGACGATTCCACATGACCGGAGGTTTCAAATGAGCTTACAAGATCAATTCGAGAGTGCCCTCAAAGATTCGAAAAATTTGCCTGAGCGTCCAGACAATATGACGCTGTTGAAAATGTACGCCTTGTTTAAGCAAGGCAGCACGGGCGACAACACGGGCGACCGACCTGGCATGACCGATTTTGTTGGCCGCGCCAAATTCGACGCATGGATGGAGTTAAAGGGCACGAGCAAAGAAGCTGCCATGCAGGAATATATTGATTTGATTAACGAGTTAAAAGACGAATAAATGTCGCAAAAAAACTCGATTTATGACGAGTATATTTTTGATGCGCTTATAAATTAAGCGCAAAATAGGTCAAATTTGTCGGTACTCTCCATGAGTATACAAGGAGTGCAGCGATTTTAAATTGGGGTATCGACGAAACAGAAGGAAACCTACAAGTCTTGCCGCAGAGCCAGAGAAACCGCAAAGAATGAGGATTTTCTCTGCGCCCTCTGCGGCTCTGCGGCTCTGCGGTGAGACTTTGATTCAATGAAAATCGATCAAGCATTAGGATTCACTAAAATCGTCAGCAAGATTCAATCCCAACATAACCAACAGTGCGATCCAAAAAGAACCAAGAAAAATGTCGCTGAAGTGCCAACTCAGTTCAACTTAGGTCAAGACCTCTGGGTTCAAAACATTTTGGGGTCGCCCCTTACACAGCGCGGCGATGAGGTTGTCTGCCGCGCAGTTCGCCATAGCTAAGCGTGTGTTGCGCGAGGCGCTGGCAATGTGCGGTGTCAAGACCACGTTAGGCAGCGTTAAAAATTCTGGATGAAACTTCGGCTCATTTTCAAACACGTCTAAGCCTGCCGCCGCGATTTTCCCCGATTTTAGTGCGGCGATCAGCGCTATATCGTCAACAATGCCGCCACGCGCCACATTGATTAATACGGCACTCGGTTTCATTAACGCTAACTCTGCCGCACCGATCGTGTGGTGTGTATTGGGTGAATACGGCAGCACTAAGATGATGTGGTCTGCCGCACCAAGTAACTCGGCCTTGCTCACATACCGCGCATGGTTGGCCGCTGCTTCTTGTTCAGGCAAAAGGCGGCTACGGTTGTGATACAGCACTTGCATCCCAAAACCGCTAGAGCGGCGCGCGATTGCCTGCCCAATGCGTCCCATACCAATAATGCCTAGCGTACTACCATGCAAATCCGCCCCTAAAAACCCATCGTAACGCCAGCGATCCCAGTGTCCCGCACGCAGCCAATGCTCTGATTCGGTCACGCGGCGCGCCGTTGCCATTAACAAGGCCCATGCAAAATCTGCCGTCGTTTCATTTAACACGTCAGGCGAATTACATGCCAACACTTTATGGTCAGTGCAGGCACGCAAATCAAAATTGTCGTAGCCCACAGCCATATTCGACACAACTTTGAGTTCCGGCGTGTGGGCTAATAAGTCGCCGTTCACTTTGGCGCTTGCTGTGCACAGCATGCCTTGCTTGCCTTGCAGGCGTTGGCGCAATTCTTCTGGCGTGAAAATCACATCTTCTTGATTCGACTCAAGCTCAAAGTGGTCAGAAAGGCGTTTAATCACTTCTGAAAAAATTGCGCGGGCAATCAAAATTTTTGCTTGCATATTGTCTTTACCTTTGGCTTTTAACGATTTTTTGCTTACTCGCACGGTGTGCAATCATCCCGTTTTCGCCGAGATGAGATAGCTTGTAAGAACTTTTTAGGCGTTTTTCTTCATCACGTCTTGCATTTGCTTATATGTAATTTATCTAAGCCTGATTTGTGGGATGCATCAAATTACCTTAAAATACAAGGCTTTGCAGCTAGGCATGTATTAATAGTTTAATTAGTACCTTGATTGATGCTCTCTTTAATCGCTGCCCCGAATATTTTTCACTTTTTTAGATAGGACTGTTATGACCCACGTTGTGACCGAATCCTGCATCCGTTGTCGTTATACAGATTGCGTGGATGTTTGCCCAGTTGATTGCTTCCGCGCAGGCCCAAATTTCTTGGTCATTGATCCTGATGAGTGCATAGACTGCGCAGTTTGTGTGGCGGAATGCCCCGTTAACGCGATTTACGCCGAAGAAGACGTGCCGGCAGACCAACAGCAATTCATCAAAATTAACGTTGAACTGACACCAAAGTGGCCGTCCATCACCAAAACAACGACGCCGTTGGCGGATGCGGACGATTGGAAAGATGTCAAAGACAAACTCCAATATTTAACCCGCTAAATTTTTTCAAGTAGTACGTTGTTCAGTTTTATCGCTCGTTGATTTAAACCACCGTGTTGAATGGCCGTTTATCAAGCGGGTTGAGCGAATAAAATCATCGAACAAATTTTTGTCTCATTTTCAGGAAACCCCAAGTCGTATGGAAACCAAACCGAGTTCCTCATCAAACGTAATTGACGCTGACGCCGTGATCGTGGGCGCCGGGCCAGTTGGCCTGTTTCAAGTATTCGAATTAGGCTTACTTGAGATCAAAGCGCACGTAATTGATTCTTTGCCTGTGGTTGGCGGACAATGTGTTGAACTGTATCCAGACAAACCGATTTACGACATTCCTGCAGTGCCTGTTTGCACAGGTCAAGAATTGACCGACAACCTTTTGAAGCAAATCGAACCTTTCGAACCTACCTTCCATTTGAATCAGGAAGTCACCTTGGTTCAGCGCCGCGAAGATGGCAGGTTTGATTTAGAAACCTCGACTGGTACTCGCTTTATTACCAAAACAATTTTTATCGCTGCGGGTGTCGGTTCGTTCCAACCGCGCACTTTAAAAGTCGAGGGAATTGAAGCGTTTGAAGGCAAGCAAGTGTTCTATCGCGTTAAAAACCCAAGCCAATTCGAAGGCAAAAACTTGGTGATTTGTGGTGGTGGTGATTCCGCCTTAGATTGGGCGTTGGCATTAGCTGGAAAAGCCGAATCAGTGGTACTGATTCATCGTCGTGAAGATTTCCGCGCCGCGCCCGCATCGGTCGCAAAAATGAAGGAAATGTGCGACAACTACGAAATGCAATTCATCATCGGCCAAGTCACAGGCATCGAAGCAAAAGACGACAAATTGTCCGAGTTGAAAGTGACTGGCGCGGATGGCGTCACACGTCGTTTGCCACTCGATGATTTGTTGGTGTTTTTCGGTTTGTCGCCAAAGCTGGGGCCGATCGCTGATTGGGGCTTAGATATTGAGCGCAAGCAGCTTAAAGTGATGAACACTGAAAAGTTCGAAACCAATGTGCCAGGTATTTTTGCTGTGGGCGATATCAATACCTATCCGGGCAAAAAGAAATTGATCTTGTCGGGCTTCCATGAAGCGGCGCTCGCCGCATTCGGTGCGGCACCCTACATTTTTCCGGACAAGAAGATTCATATGCAATACACAACGACCTCGCCTAAATTGCACAAAATCTTGGGTGTCGAGTCGCCAGTATTCGATTAAATTCAGCGGATTAATGCGATTTTTTCGCATCATAAATGAAAAAGCATCACTTTTTGTGATGCTTTTTTGTTGCCTAGCCAACGTACGAGCAACTTACTCTGTGCTTACATAGCGCAAATCTGTGAATATTTTGAATCAATTTAACAGTGTTTTTCATTAACGCTTTCTTATTCACAACATCGACAAAAAAAACCACCAAAATTGGTCTATGATGCGATGCAGCAGCGTAAAATTTTATTGCTAGTATTGTTTCCCCGCATTATCGAAAAAGAAAGAACTCACTATGCTGTACCAAATTCATGAGCTCAATCGCGCTATGTTGACGCCACTCACCAACTGGGCGGAAGCAAGTGCAAAAATGTTCGCGAATCCAATTTCTCCCCTAGCGCACGCCCCTTACGCTCAGCGCATTGCCGCAGGCTACGAACTATTGTTTCGGCTAGGCAAAGAATACGAAAAGCCACAGTTCGAAATCACGTCGACAACCATGCAAGGTAAGCAGGTTGAAATCATTGAAACCACGGCAGTGAGCAAAGCTTTTTGCAAATTGCTGCATTTCAAAAAGAATTTATCTGACGCAGAACTAAAGAAATTGAAGCAACCGAAAGTCTTGTTGGTGGCACCCTTGTCAGGACACCACGCAACGCTGCTGCGCGACACTGTGCGTAGTCTCTTGCCCAACCATGACATGTACATCACGGATTGGACAGATGCACGCATGGTGCCGCTATCAGAAGGTCCATTTCATTTAAGCGATTATGTGAAGTATGTGCAGGAATTTATCCGCCATGTTGGTGCCAATACGCACGTGATTGCGGTGTGCCAGCCCACCGTACCAGTGATGGCGGCCGTGTCGTTAATGGCATCAGAAAAAGACCCCATGTTGCCTACCACCATGACCTTGATGGGTGGCCCAATTGACCCACGTAAATCACCTACGCAAGTGAATAATCTCGCCACAGAGAAGAAATTTTCTTGGTTTGAAAATACGGTGATTTATTCAGTACCAGCCAACTACCCGGGCTTTGGTCGCAAGGTCTACCCTGGCTTCTTGCAACACACGGGCTTTGTCGCCATGAACCCGCAGCACCACGCACAAAGTCATTGGGATTTTTACCAACATCTGGTAAAAGGTGACGACCAATCAGCCGAACAGCATCGCCAGTTTTACGATGAATACAATGCCGTGCTCGATATGCCTGCTGAGTATTATTTGGAAACGATCAAAACCGTGTTCCAAGAGTTTGCGCTGCCTGCTGGCACTTGGGAGGTCGACGGAAAGTTAGTGCGCCCACAAGACATCAAAACGGTTGCGCTATTCACTGTCGAAGGTGAACTCGATGATATTTCTGGCGCAGGACAAACCCAAGCGGCGCACGATCTGTGCAGTGGCATTCCCGCCAAAATGAAGCAAGATTTCGTGGCGCCCGGTTGCGGGCATTATGGTATTTTTTCGGGTCGTCGCTGGCGCGAAATTATTTGCCCTAAAGTCGGTGAATTCATAAGTAAGTACAATTGAGTTAGCCAACGACTCAACAAAAAAGCCGCTGCAGTCAGCGGCTTTTTGATTCCCGGCACCCATTTTAGGTTGTCGACTTGAGGTTTCTATTTTTTCGCTCTCGTGAACCAACAACAGATATCGCTAGCTAATCAACTCGAGGATGCTTTGCCTCAAACGCAATGCACGAAATGTGGCTTTCCCTCATGTCGCGCTTATGCAGAGGCGATCGCCCTTGGTCAAGCGAACTACAACCAATGCCCACCAGGTGGCGCTGTTGGTGTCGCACGTTTAGCGGCAATCTTGACGCGCCCACGAATTGCGCTGAACATCGAACATGGAAACGAGCGCCCACGGCCAGTTGCGCTGATTGATGAAGCCCAATGCATAGGTTGTACGCTATGTATTCAGGCCTGCCCAGTTGACGCCATCTTGGGCGCTGCTAAGCAAATGCACACTGTAATCAGCGCACTGTGCACGGGCTGTGATCTGTGTGTGGCACCCTGCCCTGTCGATTGCATCAGCATGGTGAATGTAACGGGAGAAAAAACCGGCTGGGACGCGTGGTCGCAAGCACAAGCCGATCAGGCGCGTAAGCAGTTCCACGCACGAAACGCCCGCTTGTTGCGCGAGAAAAAAGAGAACGACGAGCGTCTGCTCGCCAAAGCGAAAGAAAAACTGCGAGCAATTGCCGGAGAAAACCCGCTCACGAAAGAACAAATCGACGAAAATGCGCGCAAGAAAGCCATTATCGCCGCAGCCATCGCGCGTGCCAGCGCAAACAAGCCATGAACCAACAAAAACGCCTTCTCATGTTCACGAGGCTGCGCGCGCAAAACCCGCATCCCACCACGGAACTGGAATACAGCAGCCCATTCGAGCTACTCATCGCCGTCTTGTTATCGGCGCAAGCGACTGACGTCTCTGTCAACAAAGCCACACGCAAACTGTTTCCAATCGCAAATACGCCGGCAACGATTTACGCGCTGGGGTTCGATGCCCTTATGCCCTACCTACAAACAATCGGTTTATATCGCACCAAAGCGAAAAATGTGATTGAAACTTGTCGGCTATTGCTGGAACTGCATGATGGCGAAGTGCCACGTGAACGCGAGGCTTTAGAAGCGCTGCCTGGTGTGGGCAGAAAAACCGCTAACGTGGTGCTCAATACGGCATTTGGCGAACCCACGATTGCCGTCGATACCCATATTTTTCGTGTCTCAAATCGCACAGGATTAGCGCCAGGAAAAACCGTTGAGATTGTTGAAGCTAAACTCTTAAAATGCGTCGCGCCCGAGTTCAAGCTCGACGCACACCATTGGCTAATACTGCACGGACGCTACATCTGCACCGCCCGTACACCAAAATGCTGGAACTGCGCTATCGCCGACCTTTGCGATTTCAAACAAAAAACACCGCAACCCAAAGACGCGTAAAAGTCGCAGCGCTTACTACACCCTCACTACTAGTTAATTTCACATGCATGCATTTAAGGGCAGTGATTGGAGCAAATCAAAACCTCTCACCACAGAGACACAGAGAGACGGAGTAAAGCTGGAGAACCCAAAGAGAAAAGCAAAAACTGTTACCAGTTTTTGGTTTTGTTATTTCTCTGTGTCTCTGTGTCTCAGTGTTGAGAGGTTTGTTTGTCCAAAATGTACGTCTGCACATTTCCTGACATTAAACCCACACAAAGCCCAGTTACGCAATCCTGCACGCTTCCGCAAAACTCAAGCGCGGCGAGCGGGGGAATAACTTACTCGCGTCGCCGTAACCTAAATTGCAAATGAAATTCACTTTCACTTCTGAGTCTGGGAAAAAAGCTTGATTCACTTTTGCCGCGTCAAAACCCGACATGGGCCCGCAATCTAAACCAATTGCGCGCGCCGCCATCATTAAATATGCGCCCTGCAAAGAAGAATTCCGAAACGCAGTGGATTCGATTAAACCTGCATTTCCAACGAACCAAGAGCGGGCATCTGTGTGGGGGAACAAGGCGGGTAGTTTTTCGTAAAAAGCCATATCCATCGCGATAATTGCCGTCACAGGCGCGGTCTTTGTTTTTTCTTGGTTGCCTGGCGACATGCAGGGCAATAGCTTTTGTTTTTCTGCTTCCGATTTCACAAACACAATACGTGCAGGCGAGCAGTTTGCCGAGGTCGGCCCCCATTGCATCAGGTTATAAATTTCGTGCAATTGCGCATCGCTGACTTCACGCTTTTGCCATTCATTGTGCGTTCTAGCGTCAGAAAATAAACTTGAAAGTGAAACCGAGGTCATGGTGAGATTCCTTTTATGTTGATAAGCTCAAGACAGAAAACAAGAAGCAAATATGTGATGAACGCATTGCGCTGCAAGACTATAGCAACAGTTTTCATTGTTTGCCGCTAGAATGCCGACTTACTCCTAAGAAGTTCACTTAATCACACGCAATGTTTGCTCCCAGCCAATCTGACGTACGTAAATTTTTTTGCGAAACTTTTCGCAAGTCAATCGCGAACGAAATTCTCACTCCCATTGAAGCTATCGCCGCAGATTGGATACGCGAACACCCCGAATACCACGATACCTTGCGCAATCTTGATGAAGCGCTGACCGCTAATTACAGCATCGACGAAGGCAGAACCAATCCCTTCCTGCACCTGTCCATGCACCTCTCGATTTCAGAGCAAATTTCCGTCGATCAGCCCAAAGGCATACGCAGCATCTTTCAAACACTCGCAAACAAGCTCAATTCTGAGCACGAGGCGCAGCACCAGATCATGGAATGTTTAGGCGAAATGATGTGGGTGGCGCAAAGAAATGGCACGCCGCCAGACGGTGCAGCGTACATTGAAGCATTGCGTAAACGGTTATAGAAAAAACCCCATAAAAAAAGCCACCCTCTTCATCCGGGGGTGGCTTTCGTCTTGCAGCAAAGCTGCCAGATTTATTTTTGCAGCACTAAGCTACCTTGCAAGCTATTCAAATACGCTGCGATATTTTCGATGTCTTTGTTGTTCAAGGCTTTAACTTGGGCACCCATAATCGCGTTACCACGGCCATTCGCGCCATTCACACCGCGTTGATACGCTTTTAGCGCTTGCACCAAATAGTCTTTGTGTTGACCAGCAATTTTTGGATAAGTTGGATCAATTGGCGTACTGTAATCAGCGCCGTGGCACGAGGCGCAATTGAATTTCTCAGCAGCGATCTTTCCTTGTTCAATACTATTGCTCGCAAATGCGCTCAACGACACCAATGACAATGCAACGAACAAGCCAGTTACTTTTTTCATCTTTTTCCCCTATTTCTTATTTTTGTTGAGAGTAGTACGCGGCCAAGTCAGCGATATCTTGCTCTGTCAAACTCCCTGCAATGCCGCGCATTGATGGGTGTTTACGATCACCTTTTTGGTAGGCTTTTAGCGCATTTTGAATGTATATGGCGGATTGCCCGCCGATTTTGGGTACTTGGTACACTTCAGGGAAGGTCGCTTTGTAGCCAGGAATGCCGTGGCAGCCTATGCACATGGCCACTTTATTTTCGGCCGCTTTTGCGCTGCCAACGATCTCCGCTGCGTTGGCCATTTGCGAGTTACCCACCATTGCAGCGAATAGGGATATTGATGCGATTATTTTTTTCATAGTTACGTCGAGAAGTTGAGTCAATCGATTTCAATCAAAGCGATATTTTAGCTGATCCCATTCGAGAATACGCAAAAAACATGCTGTTCGCCCCCCTAGAACAGTCGCTTTTTGCACAGATTGAAACAAAAACAGTGGCGGCGGGCGCATCGCTTGGGCAAATCTGCCACCCAGATTGGGCATCTCATTTATACTCGAAGGCCTCATTCATTTGAATTTCAAGCTAGTCCTTTGATACCGCAAAAACAGCGCTTTGGACTGAAATAACAGCATTTTTTGACGCGTTTTTTTATTTTTACTTACTCGACCCAAAACCCAAATGAAACCAACTCCCCGCTTCGATGGCGCACAAAACTATGTTGCGACTGATGACTTAAAACTTGCCGTGAACGCCGCCCTCACGCTGCAACGCCCCTTGTTAATCAAAGGTGAACCCGGCACGGGCAAAACCATGTTGGCTGAAGAAGTCGCGGCTGCACTAAATATGCCGCTTTTGCAATGGCACATCAAATCCACCACCAAAGCGCAACAAGGGCTGTACGAATACGACGCGGTGTCCCGTTTGCGCGACTCGCAATTGGGTGATGAGCGGGTCAAAGACATACACAACTACATCGTCAAAGGCGTGTTGTGGCAAGCCTTCAATGCCGACGAGCCTGTGGTGCTGTTGATCGACGAAATTGATAAAGCCGATATCGAATTCCCCAACGATTTGCTGCGCGAATTAGATCGCATGGAATTTTACGTGTATGAAACCCGCGAAATGGTAAGAACCAAGCACCGGCCGCTGGTCATCATCACGTCGAATAACGAAAAAGAATTACCCGACGCATTTTTACGGCGCTGCTTTTTCCACTACATCAAATTCCCTGACAAAGACACCATGCAGGCAATTGTGAAGGTGCATTTCCCCACACTCAAAGGTGATTTGCTCAGCAACGCGCTGACCACCTTTTTTGAAGTGCGCGAGGTCGCAGGGCTAAAGAAAAAACCTTCCACGTCAGAACTCATCGATTGGCTCAAGTTGCTGCTCGCCGAAGATATTCCAGCCGATATTTTGCGCGGCAAAGACAACAAACTCGCCGTGCCACCGCTACACGGCGCGCTACTCAAAAACGAACAAGACGTGCATTTATTTGAGCGTTTGGTCATGATGGCACGCAGCCATCGCTAATTTTGCAATGTTCGCCTAATGAATGCGTTTAGGTGGGCAATATTGGCGGAGGATTTCATATACTCCGCCAAAAAGTAATATTTTCATTGCCATTTCCGCCTGCTAATAAAACGTATCAATAAAATACCCATTGCAGTATCAGATATATATCGCAGTATTCAGTGTAGCCAGTGATGAACATTGGTAGAGCTTGATGAACAAACACCACAAAAAACGGCAGAATGCGGGTTGAACTAAAAGTGAAGAAAAGCGTCTTACCGCAAAGACTCACCAGTAGCACAAGTCGCAGAGAATAAAAGAATTTCTCTGCGCGCTTTGCGTCTCTGCGGCGCAATTTCAATAAAAAATAGGAGCACAAAAATGAAGCGGGTTCTCAAATGGTTTGCCTTAATTCTTCTTCTCTTGTTGTTGGTGATTACCGCGCTGGGTCTGCACACTTGGTACGCGAAACCGCTGTCGATCAATTGGTTCTATACCCGCGTATTTGCAGCGTTCGCGCTAGACAACCCCGAGTTCCTCACGCAGATGCGCCTGCTTGAGCCCCTTGGTCTCCATGGGCACAACGCAAAATTAGCCGACGCATCGCCAGCCGAAACCCAACGGCAATTCACCAAACTCAAAGCCGATTACGATCAATTAAAAAGCTACGACGCCAGCCAATATAAAGGGCAAGACCGCCTTTCTTACGATGTGCTGGATTACTTTTTGGGCACGCAAGTCAAAGGTGAGCCGTGGCAGTATCACGACTTCCCCGTGAATCAACTATTCGGCGTACAAAGCAATCTGCCCAATTTGCTGACGGAATCGCAGCAAGTGGCCGACGCAAAAGATGCGGAAGACTACCTCGCTCGCTTAGCACTCTTCCCGCGCAAGATGGATGAAGTGATTGAAAGCTTAACGCTGCGCGAAAACAAAAAAATTATTCCGCCTAAATTTACCGTCGAAAAAGTCATTGATCAGCTCAAGGCGTTCACTGCTGACGGCCCCGCCAAAAACACCTTGGTGGTTTCCTTAAAAGCGAAACTAGACAAAATCCCCGCTGACAAAATGAGCCAAGCGACGCGCGATGAGTTTGTCAAGCGCGCCACTGAAGCCGTCAGCACACAAGTGATTCCCGCCTATAACAAGCTGGGCGCGTATATGGAAACCCTGCGCAGCAAAGCCTTACGCAACGACGGCGCATGGTCTTTACCTGATGGGGACAAATTTTACGAATACCGCATCGAGTTAATGACCACCACCAAAATGAAAGCCGACGATTTGCATCAGCTTGGCTTGGCGGAAGTCGCGCGCATTGGTGCAGAAATGGACAGCATCTTAGAAAAACAAAACTTGGCTGCTGGCACCCGCGCAGAAAAGCTTGCCCAACTCGCGCGTTTGCCTGAACAAACCTTCCCTGCAACCGACGAAGGCCGTGAGCAAGTCTTAAAGGAATACACGCGCATCATTGATGAAGTCAACACCAAACTCGACCCCTTATTTGCTACTAAACCAAAGGCGAAAGTGGTGGTCATGCGCGTCCCTGTTTTCACCGAAAAAACCGCGCCCGGTGCTTACTACAACCCCGCGCCGCTCGACGGCAGCAAGCCCGGCACGTTTTACGCCAATTTGCGCAAGCCTGAAGAGATTGCCAAATACGGTATGCGTACTTTGGCTTACCATGAAGCTGTGCCCGGCCACCACTTTCAAATCGCTATCGCGCAAGAACTTAAGGGCTTGCCCATCTTCCGCACCCTGCTCCCATTTACTGCCTACACCGAAGGCTGGGCACTGTACGCAGAGCGCCTCGCATGGGAAATGGGCTTAGAAGAAAACCCGCTCGATAATCTGGGGCGCTTGCAAGCAGAAATGTTCCGTTCCGTGCGCCTCGTGGTGGATACAGGCATCCATGCAAAACGCTGGACACGCGAAGAAGCCATCACCTACATGGTAGCCAACACCGGCATGCCAGAAATTGAAGTGGTAGCAGAAATTGAACGCTACTTCGTCGACCCCGGCCAAGCTCTGGCCTACAAAGTCGGCATGCTCAAGATTTTGGCACTGCGCGAAAAAGCGAAAACCGCGCTGGGCGACAAATTTACACTGCGCGATTTTCATGACGTGGTCTTAAAAAACGGCGCGCTACCGTTGGACATCTTAGAGCGCGTGGTTGACACCTATATTGCGGATAAAAAGAAATAATGCCCACATCAAAAAACATCATTCCCGCGCAAGCGGCGCATACCGAAGCCATCCTGCAAATCACCGTTGATGCGGGCATGTTCCAAGTCGAAGAAATTGGCGCACTGCGCGAGATTTTAGAAGGCTTTCATGCCGCGCCAGACGGTAACGGCCAGCACCTCGTCGTCGCGGTAGATGCAAGCGACAACCCCGACAATCAAACGCCCACAGGCGCCGCGTACTTCGGCCCCAACCACATGTCCGACAACGCCTGGGACCTTTGGATGATAGCCGTACCACCAGAACGACAAGGCCAAGGCATAGGCTGCGCCTTAGTCGCACACGCAGAAAGCGTCATCCAACAAGCAGGTGGACGCTTGCTAATCATCGAAACGAATTCAACGGAGCAGTACGAAAAAACCCGTAAGTTTTATGCGCAGCGAGGGTATGCGCAGGTAGGGTGTATTCCTGATTTTTATGGAAATGGGGAGGATAAGGTTATTTTTTGCAAGCGGTTATTCCATGCTTCAACTCTTTTACGCGATTGATACTTGCGTGAGCTGCAGACAGCGGAATAATGTGTTCGAGAACGAATCGGTTCAGTGTCCAAAAGGTTTGAATGCTTTGTTTGACACTGTGTTTGATATTTCGCGAGTAATTGGTTGTTTCCGGTGAGGTTGCATAGGTTTCTTTTTGACGACGTACTGCCGCCTTAAAGTAATTTTATTTGCCGTTTTCACCCTTATAAAAAAACAATTAAAAAGATATCGCCTCATGTGTTTCTGAAACGCTGAAATATTAAAACCAAGATCGTTTTTTCGATTCCCTTTTGTAGTGATTGGCGCGTAACTACCAACCAAAAGCACCTTTTCATGACCGATGGAGACGAAGTAGTGGACCAAACAATGTTATCTCTGGCCGTTAAAGGCGATAGACGACCAACAACAAAAATTTCAAACACCTTGGAAGTTGTTACTTGTTGCTGTCTACTTTTGTTTAGTCATACAACCTTCGCACAGCAATTAGAGACAAAACAAATTGATCCAACAAATCAACTCGTGCAGAGTCCTAATACGAAATTAGAAGCTATTCAAGCTAGTGCCAACCCACCGCGAAAGTTTGACCCTCCATATCCTTATACATCGGATCAATTGAAAGAAATGCTTTTGAAGGTGGCGTCATTAGAAAATGCGCCAAAGGACGGGACGGAAGTTCTGCAGATCTTTAATTTGCCAATTGACGAATTTATTAATATAAAACCAAAAGATTTATCAATAAAAGAAAAAGGTTTCAGCTTGAGTTCTCCTAACGATTGGTACTTCTTAATGGCATACAGATCAATTGAAGAAGCAAAAGTTGCCCATTTTGCATTTGGTTGGCTTGACGATCCCTCTGCAAGACGAATAACGAACTTTCCACAGCCACCCTCAGGTCTCTGTATTCCATCAGAAAAAATGACTGACGTGCTCGAAAATAACGGCTGGCATTTAAAAGAAAAAAGAGAATTGGATTCCGCCCCGCCACATAAGATTTATTTAAAGAATGATTCGCTGGCCTTAAAAATTTATTTCTCGAGATGGGACAATTGCTTCCTACAAATTGATGTCTGGTGGGCTAATAATGACTTCTTCAAGTTGTTTTAATTATTTGACCCACGTAGTCCGCGCTAGCAAGGCGTCAATAGCGAATTGTATTGCGCCGCATGGAATGGTTCAAAGCGAGCTCGTACTTTATGCGAGCACGGCTGCAAACTGCAGTTAGAAGCGGTCGAGTTTGCATACGTGAACCGCCGCCGGACGAATCAGGTTAAAAGAAGTTGTTTCTCCCAAGAGGTAATTGAAGGTGTCGAAAGTTTTTTCTTTTTTAATATGCGGGATAGTCCTTTTCTTGACTAGCTACGCATTCGTTAAAGAACGCAGAGCCAGTGAAGTGGTAAGTCCTTCATCGCAGTTTGTAATTCCAGCAAATAAGATGGAAGCCTTACAATTACGTGCGAAAAGCGGAGATTGCGACGCTGCATATATGATTGGAAGGCAC
>JAIETO010000256.1 GCA_019745005.1 Burkholderiaceae bacterium | reverse complement strand
CTGGCGCACCACGCGTATATAAATTTTCTGCGCAAGTCGATTTTTGACCTACTCGAAATGCTCTAAAAATTTGAATGCTGTTCGCGCTATAAAATTTATGCCATGAGAAAAGACAGCGCGAATTGCACCTGCTCAACCCGCTCGTGCACGCTGCCTTCCACCATCAGAAACGGGATCTCGCGTTCATCTAAAGTGCTAATCAGCTCGTCATGCACCCGCTGACGCGTGGCGGCTGATTCCCTTTGCAAGCCATCGGGCACCCACGGAATGTCGGTTGCCGTGACGATGGTAAACGCATAATGATGCGCCTGTTCAAGTGCAGCGAGTGCTGCATCTGCTTCGCCAAAATAGTAGCGGCTATATAGCGCCGTCATCAATGGCGTCGTATCGCAAAACAGCCAATCGCGGGCATTTTTTGCTAACGCATCTTCACGCGCCAACTGTGTGCGTGCGATCAGAATTTGCTCTTCGGCTTTTGGTACACGCTGCTTCTCTTCGACGAATTCTCGTAGATATTCCGGTACCCAACAGGTATTGAATTGTTTCGCCAAAGCTTCTGCCAATAGCGATTTGCCGGACGATTCTGCACCGAGTATGGCGACGCGTTGTACCAAGGTTTCTTCTGATTTGATGCCGCCTTGCGCCGTCGTTTTTAGCGCTGACATGTTTTACTCCAAACCCGCCAACCAAGCGCCGCCATCACGACGAAGACGGCATATAAAAACGCTGTCAGCATCAAGTCCTTATGAATGTACAACGCGACGTACAAGACATCGACCACGATCCAAACCAACCAATTTTCAATTTTTTTCTTCGATAAAAGCACTTGCCCCAGTACGCTTCCCGCCGTTAAAAACCCATCTGCAAAAGGCACATCGGTATCAGTTTGTGTTTTTAAGAACCATGCAAAAACAAAAAACCCGAGCAACCATGCAAGTAAAGAGAAAAATTGTTGCGAACGCTGTAATCGCGTAACAACAAGCGCTGATTCCGACTCCGTCACCACAGCTTGAGGGCGCGCCGAACCGCGCCACCACAACATCCAACCCCAAACAGAAACCAAGATAAACAAGCCTTGCAGCCCCATATCGCCATAAAGTTTTGCATCGAAGAAAACGAAAGCGTACAAACCAGACGATAAGATCGCAAACAACCATGCCCAGTGAATTTGTCGAATGTTTAAATAGACGGTGATCAGCGACAACACAAACGACCAGCATTCAAGCGGTGTCGTTACAAGGCCAAAAAACAAGGGGAAAGTTTGATTCATGCAGTGAGTTAGAACGGAGCGGAAATGATTGAAATTGGGTCGCAAAAGAGCGGTATTATGACTGATTCCACTTCTAAATCAATCGTGTCGTTGTTGCCTTCGCCTTGCCGTGCTACAGCACTGTCTGCGGCTCGTCGCCTAGACACCATTGATTTGGAAATGGAATGACAAGTGTGATCAAAACATACTTTTCAATCGTTCAAGAATTAACTCAAACGCTCGCCAATTGTTTAGATAGCCTTTGCCGCAGTGTCGCGAAGGGTACAGCGCTCGTTTTTTACTTGTGTCTCGCGCTTTTGTTTTTTCGTTGCGGCATTTAGCAATTGCTTGATCACTCTGCGGTAAGATGATGCTGAAAGTCGCTGGTTCTCACACCATCAGTCAAATTATTTTTGTTTCTAACACGCTATGAAAAAAATCCTTGGTTTTACGATGCTGGAAATGATGGCAGTGGTCGCAGTGATCGCCATTCTTGCTGCACTTGCTGTGCCTTCCTATTTGTTCCGCGTGTTGCGCGAGCAAATTGAAAGCGCCATCACCCTCACAGATTTCGTCAAAAAGCCCATTGCGGCGGAGTGGTTAGCAAAACAAACGCTGCCCATTGACAACACTGCCGCCGGGCTTCCAGACGCAGATAAAATCGTCAACAGCTATGTGAGCAACGTGCAAGTGCAAGATGGCGCAATCAACATCACTTTTGGCAATCGCGCGAGTGGCGCAATCAAAGGCAAAGTGCTCACGCTGCGCCCTGCTGTGGTTGTTGACGCGCCTATCGTGCCCGTGGTTTGGGTATGTGCCGACGCAGAAGCCCCAGAGAAAATGACGATAAAAGGGGTGGATAAAACCACGCTGAAACCAGAACAATTGCCTTTGATTTGTCGGCGGCGCGTTAAGTAAAGCAATTACTTTTTGAAGATAGAAATCGACTATGAGTAGTATATTGCGTATATCAGGCGAGACACTGAATATAGATTTGCTGTTAGCGGAATCCTCGCTGTATGCTTATCGTACTTGGAAGAGAGGCGAGTCACGTACTCTTAAGGGGAAATTTCACGAAAACTCAGGTGCCTGTTTTTTAGCTAGTGATGCTGATTTTGATGATTTTTCTAAGCAAATTCAAGACGCAACTGAATTCTTGGAAATTCACACTCCATCCATTTTAAAAATGATTTCGTTTCCAGGTGTACAAAATGCCGATCTCGATTTCGGTGTATCAACTTATGAAGGATACTTTAGTCATTCCTCTTATTTTCCACCAAACTTTATCAAACTTGCGGCAAAAACAGGAATTGGCGTGGAAATTTCTCATTACCTATGTAGCAAGCTCAATGAGGACTAAGCATACGTTTGTAAGTGACGCGCAATTGAGCGTGACCTAAAATTCTAAAAATGCGTGTAAGCAAAAATCAATTCACATGCATCTAACGGCACAAATTGCTAAATCACTTAAAAAAAGCGGGCTTTCGCCCACTTCAGTTTTACTTCGTAGATCAGTCTTTAAAACCGCATCTCCAACAAAGCCCGCAAAGCCACGTGGGTCGGTGTTGTATTAATTTGCCGCAGTGAGCCAGCTTGGTTGGTAAACGTGTTTTCGCCAATATTGTCTTGATGCAGCGCGTTGCCTGCTGAGAGACGTAGGCTGGTTTTTGGTGAAAACTTCCATAGCCCATAAAGATCAAGCACACGCTTTGGTGTGCCGTAACTGGTTTGGGTTTCTGAAATACGCACTTGTCCCGCGTTTTGGAAGTTGAAATTGCCGCCCACGGTCAGCGGGATTGAATCAAATTTGTAATCCAAGCCTATGTTAGCGCTGACGGGTGTTTGTGAGTCGAGACGATTATTCGGCCCCGGTACAGTGCTTAGACGTGAGCCGTTGAATGACAAGTTCGAACGGAATTCAATGTTCGGTGCATCCTTAATTATTGAGCGCAAAGGGAACTTTGCCTCTAGCTCTAGGCCGTAGGTATTGGCGATGCCCACGTTTTGTGGTGTGTTGGTGTACAAGCCATTTTGAAACGTCAAGATGGTGCGTGTGATGTCGTTGATGTGGCGGAAGTAGATATTCGCGCTGAGCAAGCCGCCATCGGTTAAGAAATGTTCAAACGCGGTATCCACGCCCCAAGCTAATTCGGGTTTCAAGTTGGGGTTACCGATGCTGTCTGCGCTCGTAGCTGTGTTGTTATTTGATATGTTTCGACGCGGGATCAAACTATTTGTGCTGGGTGCTTTGTAGGTGCGCGAAATACCAAAGCGCACTTGATCATTTTTGCTGTCGGGCAGCTTCCACAAGGTTTGTAAAACGGGACTAAACACGCTAGAGGTGTTGCGCACCTTGGCGTAAGTGTTGCCCGCACTGCGCGTGGTTAAGCCTTCCCAACGCAAGCCAAAATACACAGAAAACGCTTTGCTGACTGCCCATTCATCTTGCGCATAAGCGGCAATACGCAATACATCGGCGTCGAAATCTTCGTTCAAATTAATTGGGCGTAGGCGATTTTGCGTGCCTAACAAAACATCGACCTGGTCACGGATATCACTGCGCTTACTGAACGCGCCATCCCAGCCCGCGACAAAAGAATGGTCGGTAAAAAATGGCGCCGTGTATTTGCCTACCCACGTAAATCCTTTGTCCGTGGAACTTGACTCTGAGGTACGTTGCAAGTTGGGAGCATTGTTTTCGTCAAAAACCTAATAAGGTCGTGTCCGTATTGCGCTTATTGAAATCAACACCAAACTTCACATCTAACTTTGCGCTATCGGCCAACTTGTGCACCCAATTGAGGTTGCTTCGAAAGTTGATTGCTTCCGATTTACTTCGTTGGTTATCGTAGGAATACGGTGGCAACGGCCCCAAAGTCACTTTATCTACTTCGGTTGTACTACCAATAAAGCGATTAGCGTTTAGGAACGATTGATTGGTAATCGTATCGCCATTTTCCAAGTTCCAATTAATGCGCGGCGCCAAACCAATTCCGGTGAAATTGCCGATGCTTAGCGCGTCGGTATTGCTCAACTCATCAACTTGCCCATTACTATCTGTGCCAATACGCTGAATTTGCGATGGTCGCTTAAAATTCCCGCGGATTAAATTGCCGGATATGGAATACGAAAGCCGCCCTGCCTTGTCTGACAATTGCACACTGGCGTTACCACCGAAGCGGCCATTCTCTTCTTGGCCGCCGAGTTTTACTTCGCGTTGTGCAGTAGAGATCGCTTTGCGCAAAACGATATTAATCGCACCGGCAATCGATTGATTACTGAGTTCGGCATTAGCTCCGCGAATGATTTCAATGCGCTCGATAATGTCGGGCGAAATCGAATCTAACGAAAACCCCGGTGGACTCGGTTCGCCGTTCAACAACACTTGGGTATAGCCATTACCTAAGCCGCGAAAACGAATCCCGCCTCCCCGCCCTTGCACGCCGCCTATCGTGACACCAGGTAGGCGTTTCAACACATCGCCGATATTGGTATCACCGTAGCGCAAAATCTCTTCTTGGGTGACGACGATCTTGCTAGCGGTATCTTGCCGCCTTTCGTCATAGCCTTTGGCACCGCTGATTTCGACTTTTTGTACACCAGCACCAGCAGCCGGATTCGCAGGCTTTGGTGTTGGGGCGGTTGCTGGGACGGGTGTTTTTGTTTCGACGGGTTTGTTTGTGGCGACAGGTTTTTCTGCCTCGGGTGCTGTCTGTTGTGCGGCAGCGGGCACGCCGTAGACCAAGAGAAGCGCAATAGTTAATTGGGACGGTCGAAAACGCTTTAGCAAAGGTGGCAGTGGTGGCATAGGTGTCAATCAGAAGAGGAGTTTTTTTGCACAAACGGCGTCGTGGGCATTGCAAGAAATTTTTTCATCACTTCGACCATTTTACCGGACAGAAAGTTCAATCTTGCAACGCACAACACTGTCGATACTTTTTGTCACAAATACCAAAAGCTGATGGACGCTGTAGTGCACTCACAGCGCAAACTCACAGGCTCATTGGTTCATTGCGGATATGCGGCTGGCAAAAATGCGACCAAAGCGGCGAGCAAAAGGAAAAAACCGATCATGCTAAAAATCAGGCGTTTGTTTCGACGATACAAAGCCAATATCCAGCTCAGATTACTCAACAGGTGAACCACAACACCGCCCAAAACCGACATCGCTAAGAAAAAATGCCCTTCGCCCCACTCTTCGCGATCAAAACCCGCCACGGTCATGTTTCTAATACTCTCGTCAAAACGTAACTCCAACACCAAGCCTGTGGCCAGTAAAGAGAAGAACAACATGAATAAAATCAGGTTGATCACGGTCATGTATTTTTTTAAAAAGGCAGTCATTTTAATTTTCGTGTGTTTGGGTTTGAGCAAGCGCTGAAGTTCGTGAGTGTAACTAGGCGCGACTTGATGCGCCACTAGCGCCGCACAGCTTGATGGCAAATACAACAGCATTGCGTCTTGGGAGCTACATACAAAATCAAAAGCCTAACCGCCGAGACGCAGAGGTCGCGAAGAATGAGATGGGTTCTCTTTGAGCTTTGCGACTTTGCAGTGAGACTTGCATCAATTGTCATCGACATCGCGTGCAAATCGGCTAAACGCTTTATCAACGCTAAATTTGAATATAGAATTTATACTGCCACACGTATTTTTTCATAACGCTTTAAATACATGCGCAAAAGATACACAATTTTATAAAAAATTGGCAGTATATGAATGATTGACTAAGCAGGCAGAAATAACGCGCGCCCTTGGTGCTCGAAGCGTACAAGCGCTTGGCCTAAACATTGCGCCAATTTTTCTGTCTGCATGATGTCTTCTTTGCTGCCCGCAAGCCAGGTGCCATCGCCCATCAACAGTAAAACATGAGTGGCGACTTGGTAAGCTAAATTCAGATCATGGCTGACCATGATGACTGCATGCTGCTGTTGTGCGCAAAGTTGCTGCATGCATTGCATGACACTGACTTGGTGCGCTAAGTCCAGCGCGTTGGCTGGCTCATCTAACAGCATCAGCGGTGTGCTTTGCGCTAACAGCGCGGCGATGGCGACACGCTGGCGCTCGCCACCGGACAACGTACGTATGTCGCGCTGTGCTAGCTCCAAAACATCCATCTGTTTGAGCGCGCGCTGTGCTGTTTCGATGTCCTCTTCTGATTCCCAAAAATGCACGTCAGCATGAGGAAAACGAGCGCTCAATACCGTTTCAATCACGCTGTAGGCGAATGGGTCGCTCCTATTTTGCGGCAAATAGCTGCGCACGCGGGCTAAGGCTGGCAATGCCCAATCACGTAAATTTTTCCCTTGCAAGGCAATGCTGCCTTGATCAATTTCTCGCAAGCCAGCAATGCTGCGCAGCAAGCTACTCTTGCCAGCGCCGTTACGACCAATAATGCACCAACACTCCCCCGCGCGCACCTGCCAATCTAACTCGCGCAGCAGCACTCGATTTGGCGTTCTGAGCATCATTGATTGGGTTTCTAATAAGACCGCTGCATTCATCGGCGCACCCTTAACTGATGCAATTGCAGCAGGAACACGGGTACGCCGATCAAGGCGGTGATCACCCCCACAGGTAATTGCTGAGGCGCGACGATGGTGCGCGCCAAGGTATCAGCAAACACCAGAAACGCGCCGCCCAGCAAAGTCGCAGCGGGAATCAAGAGTCGGTGATCAGCGCCGAAGGCAAAGCGGCAGGCGTGCGGGATGATTAAACCGACGAATCCTATGCTACCTGCGCCGCTCACCGCACTGGCTGTAAGTAGAGATGCAAACACAAACAAGGATTGACGTAAGCTGCCAATCTGAATACCTAAAGTCGCCGCATGGTCTGCATGCATGGCTGCTACGTTCATGGCACGTGCACTACGCAATGCAAAGATAAAACTGAGCGCCAAGATGAACCAAGCCGAATAACGCACGCTTGCGCTTGATAAATCGCCAATCATCCAAAATACCATGCCGCGCAATTGGCCATCGGCGGCAATCGATAACATCAAGGTCACCAGAGCACCACAACCCGCCGCGATGATCACGCCCGTCAGTAATAAAATTGAGGAATTGCCCTCGACGTTGCCGTTACTCATGCCGCGCAAGTCGCGGTAAGCCAGCAAGAACAACAACGCAGCAACGGCCATCGCGCCACCGAAGGCGGCCAAATCCACGAACCACGACACGCCGAACAAAAATAAAACCGCTAAGGCACCCACAGAAGCACCGCCAGAAATCCCGAGCACATAGGGGTCGGCCAAGGGATTACGCAATAGCGCCTGCATCATGACGCCGGCTAGCGCCAAGGAACCGCCTGTCACAAAGGCCGTCAACGCGCGCCCAAGACGTAGCTGCAACAAGCTGGCAGCCAAACTATGTGATTCACCACGCACGAGTTCTAAGCAAGCGGGAAATAAGTCCCCTAGCGGAATCGCAACCGAGCCCACACTGCATGCCAACACCAAGCTCAAGCACGTCAGAACGCCCAACGCCAACAACAACCAGCGAGCGCGTTTTGCCCTTGCGGCATGCAGCGCATGTTGTTTACTAAGAACGCTTTGCGTGGGTTGGGTCATTCATCGAGCCTTGTAGGTAATTCAAAAAAATCGGCAGTATGCAAAAAAATAGACCTATTTGCGCTTAATTTATAAGCGGATTAAAAATTTACTATATGCAGTATCATAAAAGATATGCATTCCGAACATGCATCGCTGCACAAAGTGCACTCATCTTTTTTGCCGCGCAAGCCATCGCGTGCTTTGGTGTTCTCAACGCGGCTTGCGTAGGCTTACGCGACAAATTCGGCTTCAACTAGTTTTGATAACGCAAACCCACAAAGACGTTACTGCCCGGCGTGTTGTAGGTTCTGATCAATTCATAGTCGCGATCAAACACATTATTCCAACGCCCGATCAAGCTCAAATCATTCGCCAATTTGAGTTCTGCCGATACGTCTAGCAAGGCATAGCCTGCGAGGCGGTTTTTATTTGCCGCATCATCATAACGTTTGCCTGTCGCCCGACTTTCTATGCTCAGTTTGAGTTGATCAAAGCGATAATCGAGCGCCAAGTTCGCGTGTTGCTTCGCTCTGCGTGCCAATTGCGTGTCCGTCGTATCGTCTTTCGGATTCTGCAAATCCAATGCCGCACGCAAAGTAAAGCGATCAAATTTCACGCTACCACCCGCCGTGAAGCCCGCCAAGGTGGCACGGTTGACGTTATAGGCGCAACCAAACGGGCGTTCTGCCTGCAAGATAGGGCAAACGCTGGTGCTCACAATCAAGTCCGTCACTTTGGTGTGGTAGTAACTGGCGTTCCATTGTGCAGCCCCATCGTCGTAAGCAAAACCGATTTCGCCATTACGACCGCGCTCTGGTCGATTGCTGGCAATACCAAAAAATGGGAAATACAGTTCATTGAAGGTCGGCGCCCGAAAACTTGTGCCGACGCTGGCATTGACGCGCAAGGCTTGGTTCAAGCGGTATCCATACGCAAGATTTCCCGTGACTTTACCGTTATATTGGCTGCTATGGTCATATCGCAAACTGGCATTCGCCAAATGGGCATCTTGTTTGAATACGTAGGACGCTGCCAAAGAATTCGTGCTGCGTTTGCCGTTGAGTTCTTCGGTCGAGGTGCGGACCTTTTCGTCACGCGTTTCGGCAAAAATTTGTAAAACATCGGTGCCGATTTTTACGTCATTTTGCCAACTCAAGGTTTCTTGTTTGGTGGTGAATCGGCTATCGTCGTAGAACAAAAATGGGTCACTGAAGCTGCTGCCGTAATAGGCGTTCGAACTACCACGATCAAGCGCCTGTGAGGCTTGCACACGGCTGCTCCAAAACGGATTAACTTGAAGCTTCGCGAAAATCGCCCGCGTTTCCAATCGCTGCGTGGCTCTATCATCGTAAAACGAACCCGCATCAAATTGATTTTTCAAATAACTTTCTAAGAAATTGAAACCCAGTTCGAGGTCTTTGCTAGCTTGCCAAACGAGGTTGCCGCTGACGCTACTTTGCTGGTAGCCATCGTCATCCGGGTTATATGAGAAGTTGCCCGTGCGTGTGGCAGAAAATCCCTTATTTTTCTCCGTACTTGCATGCAAAGAAAAGCGCAGGCCATCGACGATTTGTCCCGATACACCAAGATTAAATTGCCGAAGCTGATAGCTGCCGGTAGCAAGACTCGCTTGCAGCGCCAAATCTTTGCCGCCCTTTTTGGTAAAGATTTGCACTACACCGCCCAGCGCATCAGCCCCATACAGGCTGGACAAGGGGCCATACACAATTTCCACGCGCTCAATTTCAGACAGCGGAATGGCAGACCACGTTGCCCCACCAGAGGTGGAGGAACCAATGCGTATGCCATCTACCAGCACGACATTTTGCGCATTTGCACCACCGCGCAAAAACAGCGATGCCACCGTGCCGGCGCCACCAGTACGCGTAATTTCTATGCCGCGCTGTTTTTGTAAAAGATCGAGTAAATCTGTCGCACCAGAGCTAGCAATATCGGCCGCACTGAGTACGACATTGTCCGCAAGTACGTCTTTCGCGGCTTGTACTTGCCGTGCCGCCGTGACTAAAACGGATTGCGGATTATCAACCGTTTGTGCATGCAACGTGGGAGAAAAAAAACTAAAAGAAAGCGTTGCCAGAGCAACGGCGTGGGTCGGACGTGTTGTCCATCGTTGAATAAAGTTTGTCATGGTTCAATTAAAAAAAGACCCGCTGCCAACGTCCCCGTAGGCTGCGTGATGAAAAAGCACCACGAACAGAATTGAAACTGGCATGTGAACTATGGAGCGTGCGCTGCGCAATCAGTCAGCTCGTAAAGACACCTAGAAAGCGATACAGAACAGCCCTATTTGAACCGCGTTGCCTGTCGAAATTTCCCCGTTCGAAGCACTTCACTTATCTTGGCCGGTATCCGGGCTGACAAGCATCACCATCTGACCTTCCCATGCAAAACGCACAGTGGTATAGCAGGATGGCTGCAAACTACATACGATGAAACTGCATATAGCAAGCGCTTGTGCACCGTTGCGGGGGCAGCACACTAAATGCATCGATGATTTGAGGCATGGTGTTTCCCGTTTAACTACAACCATGGACATGGTCGTGAGCACCAAAACAGCGACATTGTAGTGGGCAAAGCGCGAATCAACAAGTTTGCATTGATTTTGCCGTTTGAATCAGAGCGCATTTCTACGCGAGCGACCGCCTATTCAAGCTGGTCGATTTTGGTGGCAATAGAAAGCCACGCGGCGATGAGGTTACGGTGCAAATCAGACAGTTCGCTAAATTTGACCCCAATACGAAAAAAATCACCACTCAAAATGGCGTGCAACACCACGACTTTACAGCGCACTTGGTAAGGCACGCCCGAGGGTTGGTCAATACGCGGTACTTCCATCATGACTTGATATTCGTTATTGACGATGACACGATGGGCGCATTGCAGAAGAATGCCGGTGGCCGAAACGTTGACCACTTTGGCTGGAACAATATTGCCCGCATCAAGCTTGATTGCAGCACGCCAGGTGACGTTGGTTCTTGGGCTTTTGCGCAGCTCTATCATGCTTGATTGTCTTAAATATGAAGAAATTGCTAATCAAATTTGTTATTTGCACAACCATAGCACAATTATATCTAGGGAATCTCTAATTAGCGTAACCAGTGATCAGAGTATGAATTGAGAAGCGCACTTGGTCGACTGAGCAGCGAGCCCAGTAATGGATGCCGTAGCGGGTGTCGCAGGTTAAAAATTTGGTCGCGCAGCAACTTTATTTGCGCGTCCTTAGTTTTTAGGATTCATATTGTCAGCAGCCAGGCAAATGTGCTTGTGGCTACACAATAGTGGAATGGAAAGTTCAATAAGATAGGTGTATTAAATTCCTTCAGCAGACCTTCTTTGCTGAATAAAGCTGCTATCAAAAGATAGTTTTTTTGCTGTACTTGAATTGGCGTCGATCACGCGCCAAAACGGCGTGATCTTTTTGCTCGGTGCTGTGTTCAATTGCTCGAATGCTGCTTCCGCAACGATGCGCAGGAAAATGCCTGTGGTGAGAGGACAAGTGCAGTCTGCTTTGTGTTGCTTTGCCAGAACATCGCGCATTTGTGCGACTGAGATCGATTGGCCGTGAGGTATTTGATTGATAAATGCCTCGATTTCTTGTGGAGTGGAAATCAGCATGAGAGAACCCGCTGACATACCGGCACCCGATTTCTCTAAGCGCTTTGTTTGTGGCGCTTTCGTGCTGTGCATTTTTTCCGACCATGACTTCATTATGCGTTCCTTATTTCAACGAATTGCCATACCGATTGCGAAAATACCAGCTTATGCTGAGCGTCGCAATGCCGCCTAATTTTTGTAAGTCTATTCATATACCGTCATATGTATTTTTTTGTTACGCGCATAAATTAAGCGGTATTGGCACAAAAAAGTAATAAAAACAGGCAGTATATTGATCGTCGATGCTGAAATTCGCATATCGTCGTTAGGTTTTTACGAGAAAACCTCCCAACTTGGCGAGGTCTTCTGTGCTTACCGTTAAAGTATAAAAATCATCTGCTGCGCCAGGCAATTAAGTCCGCGATGCTTAGTATAGGCATACCGTGGGTCGCTGCGAATGTGTCAATTTCAGCGCCGCGCATCATGGTGCCATCGGGATTCATCAGCTCACACAAAACGGCAGCGGGTCGTAACCCTGCCAATTCGGCTAGGTCTATCGCACCTTCCGTATGCCCACGTCGCGCCAGAACACCGCCAGTCGTTGCGCATAGTGGGAATACATGCCCCGGTTTGACCAAATCTTCAGGCTTGGCATTGGGTGCGATGGCTGCGCGTACCGTGGTAACACGGTCTGCCGCTGAGACACCCGTACTGATGCCTTCGCGTGCTTCAATCGACACAGTGAAGGGCGTGCCGTAGCGGCTCTCGTTCTGTGTGACCATCGGCGGTAGTGCCAGTGCGCGCACGGTTTCCGCATTGAGGCAAAGGCAAACGATGCCGCTACATTCACGGATTAACAGCGCCATGGTCTCGACCGTGACATGCTCGGCTGCGACAATTAAATCAGCCTCGTTTTCTCGATCGAAATCATCTAACAGCACAACCGGAACGCCGGCACGCATGGCGCGAAGTGCCGCATGGATGCGACTTTTGAGTACCTCGTCGAGTGCCTCGTCGAGCACCTCGTCGAGTGCCTCGGTTGTATCCTTTGGCACAGGTGGGTCTTGCAAGGGAAAATCATGAACTAACATAGGGAACGCTCCTCGTAAAAAACGAAAAACGCTGCAGGGCAAGCAAATAGCCGTAGCTTCCCGCATCGGCAAGCCGATGAGGAAACGGTTACTGCACATCTTCTTTCATCCGGACTATACCGTCGGCCCTGGAATTGCACCAGATCTGCTGACCTTGCAATTGCAATTGCAAGCGCTCGCGGGCTTGACTCTTGCGAGTTTTACCGCCGGTGGGGAATTACACCCCGCCCCGAAGACGTATGGTTATGCCGATCGGATGACCGGCGCGAGAAGTTTAGCAGACGTCAAGCGCAGCCGCGGAGTGGTTAGACTTTTTTGTACTGAGCAGTCATTTAAGGAAGCTCTGATTAAGTGTTGCTAGCGGTAAAAGATTGTATCGAAAAGCGCATCAGTGCGACTGCGCAGTGCGTACGGTAGCCAATGCCGCTGGTACAAAATTCGTTCGCGCAATAAGTTGTGCAGCGCTCTTGATCTTAGAATTCAAACAACCAGTGGGAATCACCACTCCACCTTTGCCGCAAAAAAATTTCATCAATTTTTATCAAAGACAAAATATAAAAAAAGCTGCGTTGACCCATCGCTCAACACGGAAATTATTTACTCCTTTTCATCTGCGTTATTTGAAAATCTCATCACAATCTGATGGATGCGCAAGATATTTTCCTAACCAAGCATGCACGCGCGCAGCATTGTTTGAAATGCTTGCATCGAATCCACGCTCCGCTAGTAGCGCGATACCATTCGTCGTTTCGAGCACGCCGTGCTTTAAATGTAGTTGGCTTCTATCCTCAACAGGGGCGCTAACACAAAGTGGCACTAAGCGCTGTTTTAAAAGTGCGCCAAGAATGAGATTGTGTGAGGAAACGATTACGAGGCCTTTTTGGGCTAGCTGATCCAGCACAGCTGCAGCGGCCGAAACAGATTCTAGGTGGTTGGTACCTCGAAATATCTCATCAATAATGTAAATTCCGCCGTGCGGGCCATGGGCGGCCGCAAGCAGTTCCTTCGCGCGTCGCAATTCGGCAATGTATAAACTTTCACCTCCCAGCAATGAATCTTCAGTTTGCATGCTGGAGAAAACAGAAGTTGCAGGTAAAGACGCTACTTGGGCATAGCAAAAACCAAAAGCGCGGGCGACCAGAAGGTTTAAGCCGACCGTGCGCAACAATGTGCTCTTGCCTATGCCGTTTTGGCCCGTAATAAATGCACCTCGCTGTTGGAGCTCGATACTAAGTGGTGCCGGAATAAGTAAAAATGGATGAACCACCTGTTCAAATTTGAGGCTTGATACATCTCTTTTTGTCACGCGACACCATACTCCGCTCTCTAACAGATGAAACGCCAAAGCAATGTCGGCTTCGACATTAGCGACATCAAAATAACATTGACGGAGAAATTTATCGTTTTCGAAAACGATTTTGGCGGTCCGAAAATAATGCGTAATGTTTGCCAGTAAAAACCAATTTGCATACTCTCGGCTACCTGGTATTGCGCTTAGCAACGGTGAGCGAGTTAGACTGCGATTGAGCTTACTTGCGTGTACGCGATTCTTTGCAAATTCGTTCATCAGCATATGGTTGCCCACGCCCAGCAAACTTGCTGCGCGCAGCAGCATTTGTAAGGAGTGAAGCTTTCCCGCCCAAGTTTCAAGCAAATCGGTGTAACGAATTTGTAGCGAAATAATGAGATACATCACCATGCCAGTCAGTAGCCACGCCAACGGCCATGTAAAGGCCAAGAAGATGGAGCCGATTAACATAATGGGTAATAGCCAAGTGTGGCGCACCCAAACTGGCTCAACTGGTCTTTGATCTTCAAAAAGTAGGCCGGCAATTTCTTGTTCAGAATCGCGCAGAGATCGGCAGCAAAGACGCAATTCTTCCAATTTTTTTGGGTCAGCCATCAGAATTCCTAGTCGCCGACCTAAAGCATCGTTATCTGTGTCGCAAAGCCCTGTGCGCAAGCGGTTGTGTAAAATTTGTTGGCCGAATATGCTTGTTTTATGAGACAGTCGCACGATGTATTCGTCGATCAACATATCTTTCCACGTCGTGTCGTCTATCGTTGCCGCTGTCTCGTCGCAGGTGACTCGATGAAGTTTGGCGATCTCCTGGCTCCCAAAAGGAAAGTCTCTTGGCGCGAAATTCGGAGCGGGGAATAAGAAACGTAGACGCGCATAGATGCGCGCAAGAACCGCGCTCACCTTCATCATGGGTATGTACCGTTTCTCTTCATCAGAGCGATGAGATTTGGACTTATTCGTAGAATTCAAGAGAGTGAGACATATTTAAGATGCGCAGGTTAAATTGAAACTCGGAAAGCTGTGCACGTTTATTGTGAATGCGGAAGTATGAGCTTTGCATGAATTAAAAGTAGCATGGTTGGATTTGACCCATTTATCACTACGACAAATAGAGCCCGGTTTTAGTGCGGTAGCGAACTCAAAGCGCGAGATGATTTGCCGAGGAACTGAAAAGAACGTAAAGCTAATCACTGAAGCATCCAGTAATTTTTTTCTTTAAACCAACACAGCTTGCACAGATCTCGGCCACAGGTCGTAATAGCCACGTACAAGGAATTGCTTTCTCTATTTTCAGGACTTTCACTTATCTGGCGCTTTAGCTGTAATTACCTCAACAGGTATATGACCGTTGCGTATCGCGACTCGTGATCCACCTCACGCCAACTAGTTGAAACGCGCGTACTTTCTTATGACTTGCCAATAGAGGCGCAGATAAATAAATGTAATAGATGGAATGGCAGATATTATGGAACCGGCCAGCCAGTCCCTCAAAACACCAACTGATCCAGCAGGAAGAAATAAAAATGATGCCCCATCAGCGACAGCCGATAACCCTGTTCCGATTAGCGGTATGAAAGCGAACAAAATCATCGGCAATATCATTGGAGAAAACTCAATCAACCAAGCAATCTCTGCCCCACCTTTTGGATCAACTCCGTGAAAACTACCAAATACCCATCTGGAGTACAGAAGAACAACAAGATCAATCAATACCCAAAGTAAAACCAATTTCGCGATTCCAGTTTTCTCTTTATGAGACACAACGCAAGCGATCCATAGTGTCCAGAATACGGGTATCAAGACAAAGACGCCCAATAACAGTTCACTTTTACATTCAGTCAAAATACTGAGTGCAACTGCGACAAACGTGAATAGAACTAAGGCTGCTGTGAACTTGTATATCCTCGACATAATCTCCTGCCATTTTATTCACGGAAATAAAGCGGCACCATTTGCGCTCGCGCCGTGGGTCAACGATTTCGCCTAACTAGCGCAGGCGCAATGCAACGAAGAAAACCAACGCAGCTAGTTGATAATCGCAACGTAAATAGCCACAGCGTAAAGATGTTCACTTCGACTTGATCAGTGCCGCACTTTGGCGTCATCAAAGATTCGTGAAGATGTTTTAGTAGAAAAACCGATTAAATAAAATCACAACCCATGTCGCGATGGCCATCACCAAGGTTAACAGCACGGCAGCACTGCCGTAGTCTTTGGCATTTTTGGAAAGTGAATGGCGCTTTAGGGATACGCGATCAACCACAGCCTCGATCGCTGAGTTGATAAGTTCAACCACAAGAATTTGTAACAACATCACAATCATCACCAATTTTTCAAAAGCGGAAACCGGCATAAACATCGCGACTATCGAGCCAATGACCACCAAGACCATTTCCTGCCGAAAAGCATGTTCAGCCTTCCATGCCGATTTAAAACCGTCTACCGAATAAAAAAATGCAACGAAGATGCGCTTAAATCCGCTGCGACTTTTGAACTCGCTGATCTCTTCGTTATGCTCTAAAGGTTGATTGTCGTTTTGCATGTCTTATTAGTTCCTAAGTTTTTTATGCACGCACAAAAAGCACAACCTTACAAAGTGGTTTCACTTGCTTGGGGCTGCTTTAGTGTAAGTAAAAATGAACAGTGATTGTAATTTTAAACAGCCATACAGCGGTGACTTTGGTCTCTCATTTTTTGATTTTATTAGGACTTACGCGTAATAACCCAGCGGTGTTGCGCTGCCTTGTCGTAAAGAAGGTCTGCCTTCGACAACGCCCTTGCTAGAACAATTTTGCGTAATTCCGATTTGCAAAGAATTTTAAAAAGTTTCTAATTAGAACAATTAAACCATATTCTGCCAAAACAAACTTTGATTCATGACATGCGTTTTCACAATGTGGTATAAAGTACGCTCTGCTGCACACCGCTTTGCTTATGAAAAACCAAGTCAAAACCTCCACTGCCATACAAGTCATCGATAGAGTGGTTACTTTGCTCGACGCCTTGTCGCGCTATCAAGAGCCCGTCAGCCTAAAAGAACTCGCACTTGCGACGAGTTTGCATCCGTCCACAGCGCATCGCATTTTGAACGATCTCGTGACGACGCGCTTGGTTGATCGTTCTGAATCAGGCCTATATCGTCTAGGCATGCGTTTGCTGGAGTTAGGCAATGTCGTGAAAAGCCGCTTGGATGTGCGCGAAGCTGCCTTAGATTTTATGCGTGGCTTACATAAAAGCACGCAGCAAACTATTAACCTTTCGGTGCGTCAAGGCGATGAGATCGTCTATATTGATCGGGCTTTTTCTGAACGATCTGGCATGCAGGTGGTACGCGCGATTGGTGGCCGCGCGCCGCTTCACTTAACCTCTACTGGTAAGCTCTTTCTCTCTTTAGATGATGCTAAAGCTATCCGCTCTTACGCGATGCGAACGGGGTTAGCGGGCCATAACAAAAATTCGATCACGGACTTAGCAAAACTAGAAAAAGAATTAGCGGCGGTGCGAGAAAATGGCTACGCGCGAGACAACGAAGAGCTCGAACTTGGTGTGCGCTGCATGGCTGCCGGTATTCGTGACGATAGCGGGAAGATGATTGCAGGCCTATCAATTTCAGCGCCTGCCGACCGCCTGCAAGAAGCTTGGTTGGGCGATTTAATCGAGACAGCCAACGAGATTTCAAGCAGCCTCGGGTTTGTCCCAAGGCTGTAAAAAAATCCTATTTTATACTTTTGCGCCTATGCGATTTAATCTAGGCAAGTAGTAGTTATCGACATCCAAAGAGTAAAGCAAGTGCTTGACGCGGCCGGTAATCAGTTCTCGTTTTACAAATCCGATATAGCGAGAATCACGGCTATTGTCACGATTGTCTCCTAACATCATATATTGCCCCGGCGGCACGGTCACAGGGGGAAACGACCGCAGTGCGGCGCGTTCTGGCATGACTAAGATGGTATGCCCCATCTCACCTAAATTTTCTTTCCAGACTTGTTGTTGTCCAGCGTATTCCCTCGCTGGTGTGACATTTTGCGCATCAAGGTTTGTTGGTTGCGTAAGCTGCGCGGCCACGCCGTTGATAAAGAGCTGTTCGTCGCGCATTTCAACGACATCACCGGGCAAGGCGATTAATCGCTTTACTAGACGCACGCCATCCTCAGGTGAAAGAAAGGTCACGATATCGCCACGTTTGGGGTCATCAAATTTGTGTACCACAACATCCGTAAACGGCAGCTTCAAGTCGTACGCGATGCGGTTCGCAATCACTGTATCGCCTTCCAATAAGTTCGGATACATCGAGCTGGAAGGAACGCGATACCAATCGGCAAAAGCGCTACGCATGAGCACCATGCAAAGTAAGAAAATAAAAAAACCTTTATTTTCTGCAGCCAGTTTTTTAAATTGTATAGACATTAAAAATCTCCCAAAAGATAACTCACCTTTCTTCGACTTGCGAAACTTTCGAAAGTTCATTTCGGAAAACTGGCATCAAACACGCTTAGTTTGCCTCCTCTTTTGTTCCAATGTTTTGCCAAGCCACAAAAAAAAGCGACACGAGGCCGCTTTTCTCTCGTAACGATCTCTATCGAAATCTCTCTTGTTGCCGTTTAAATTTCTTCGTACAGCGGTAAAGTCAAAAATTCGGCGAAGTTTTCCGAGGTGGACATTTCTTCAAAAATGACTGCAGCACGATCATAAGTTGCACCGCTACCTGCCGTTTCTTTCACCTTGGCTAGCTCTTCGGGAATCATCGCCCGTACCATGTCCGCCGTGATCTTACGCCCGTCTTCCAGCTTACCTTTGACCGAACGTATCCACTGCCAGACCTGAGAGCGGCTAATTTCTGCCGTTGCAGCATCTTCCATCAAATTATGAATGGGTACGCAGCCGTTACCTGCCAACCAAGCGCCGAGGTAATGAATACCCACGTTAATGTTGTAACGCAGACCTGCTTCAGTAATGGGGGTTTCCGGTTGAAAGTTCAGCAAATCCTTTGCACTCACTTCAACGTCGGGGCGCTGTTTAGACATTTGATTGGGCGCATCTCCTAATACCTTCTTAAACTCAGTCATCGCTAAATCGACCAAGCCGGGATGAGCGACCCAACCACCATCGTAGCCATCGTTCGCATCGCGTGCTTTATCATTGCGCACCCCTGCCATTGCGATATCGTTTTTCTCTGGATCATTCTTGATTGGGATCAGTGCCGCCATTCCGCCAATTGCGGGGGCGTTCCGTTTGTGGCAAGTCTTCAGGAGCAATAAGGCATAGGCTCGCATAAACGGTGCCGTCATGGTGACTTTTGCTCTATCCGCTAAACAAAAATTCTTATCGCTTTTGAATTTTTTGATGCAAGAAAAGATGTAGTCCCAGCGCCCTGCATTCAAACCCGAACTATGCTCGCGCAATTCATACAAAATTTCATCCATTTCAAACGCTGCAACAATCGTCTCAATCAGCACTGTCGCCTTAATTGTGCCGCGTGGTAGGCCAAGCTCATCTTGCGCCATGATAAAAATATCGTTCCACAGCCGCGCTTCTAAATGCGACTCCATTTTCGGTAAGTAAAAGAAGGGGCCGGCACCGCGCGCGATTTGCTCCTTTGCGTTGTGAAACAAAAACAACGCAAAATCGAAGATGCCTCCTGAAATCCGTTTTCCGTCAACCAAGACGTGTTTTTCATCGAGGTGCCAACCACGCGGACGTACCACCAGTGTGGCAATCTTTTCATTCAACTTATAGGTTTTACCATTTTGCTCAAGGCTTATGGTGCGACGAACTGCGTCGCGCATATTGATTTGCCCCGTAATTTGGTTGTCCCAATTCGGTGTATTGGAATCTTCAAAATCAGTCATGTAACTGTCTGCGCCAGAGTTAAACGCATTAATCACCATTTTACGTTCGACAGGACCAGTGATTTCGACACGCCGACATTGCAACGCAGGCGGAATCGGCGCAACCGTCCAATCGCCCTCGCGTATGTGTTTGGTTTCAGGGAGAAAGTCTGGTAACTCGCCAGCATCTAAACGCACAGCGCGCGCAGCTCTTGCCGCAAGAAGCTCACGCCGACGAGGTTCAAATTGGCGCGTCAATTTCGCCACCAAATTGAGCGCATCGAAAGTCAAAATGTTCTCGAACCCCGGTTTCATTTCACCGATGATTTGTAAGCCTTCAGGTAAGGTATTTTTTGTCATGATGTAGTCCAGCCTTAAAATAAAAAGAAAGAAAAAATAGTGAAAGGTAATTCGATTAACTTTGCTGGAAGAGCGCAAGCACGTCGCGCAAACTGCTTCCTTGATAATGCGGCGTAATGCCAAGCTCCTCAAAGGGTGCGTGCGCTCGATTTATCCAAAACGTTGTAAATCCAAACCAAGATGCGCCACACGCGTCCCAGCAATTGCTAGAGACGAAAAGGATCTCCTTTGGCGAGAGCCCTAGAACATCTGGAACTAACTGATAGGCTTCTGGTGCAGTCTTAAATTTCTGCACACTATCGACTGAAATCAAATGTTGAAAATGCTTCTCGTAACCGGCTGCTTGCACGACGGCATTAAGCATTGTTGGATTACCATTCGACAAGATTGCCAATGGAATCGACTTTTCGTTTAAGGCCTGCAAGACATTCGAAGATTCTGAAAATCCTGGCAAGCGCAAGTACGCCTGCATTAAGGTATTTTCATCGTCATCATTAAGATTAAGTTTGAGCTGCTTGCAAACGAACACCAATGCGTCATTCGTAACATCCCAAAAAGGCTTGTAATGCCCACTGAGCGTGCGCAAACGCGTGTAGTCGATTTGTTTATCGCGCCATTTTTCGGCTAACTGTTTTCCATAGGTGGGAAACAATGCCTCTGCATTCGCAGCCAACGAATAGATATCAAACAAAGTCCCATAGGCGTCAAACACGATCGCTTTAACAGTCATTTTTAGCCTTACGAGTTAGCGGGCAAATTAGCGGGCGGCAAAATGGATAACAAAAATAGTGCACCAGTATAGGCAATCATTTTCCAATAATCATGCCTGATTTATCATTTGATTGATGCGTTAAAGTAAAAAATAAGCGCCATTGATGATAAAAATCAACTATATTTAATTCCACACAAAAACTGTGGACCTTCTTCGGTTTTGATCTTAACAATCGCAGCTTGCTATTCGGCAACGCGAAGCGGCCAATTTTAAAGAAATCGTCATGGATCATTTCAAGCAAATATCGACTTTTGTTGACGTTGCAAGTCGTGGCAGCCTTTCTGCAGCGGCGCGCGCCGAAGGTGTGGCACCAGCCATGATCGGGCGTCGACTTGACGCACTCGAAGAGCGTTTGGACGTCAAACTTCTACAGAGAACCACACGTAAAATCGCCCTAACGAGCGAAGGCGTGTCTTTCCTTGAAGATTGTCAGCGTATTTTGGCCGAGCTAGAGGAAGCCGAAACCGCCGTGTCAGAACGAAGCGCAAAAGCCAGCGGCCAACTTATTATTTCAGCGCCGGCGGGGTTTGGGCGGCAACACGTTGCGCCACTCATTCCCTCATTTCTCAGCGAGCACCGCGAGGTTAGATTGACGCTGAATCTGAGCGATAGAGTGGTTGATTTGATCGGTGAAGGCATTGATGTCGCTGTGCGAATCGCCAACCTCAACGACTCCAATCTCATTGGCGTAAAGCTCGCCAGCAACAGGCGTGTCGTGGTCGCGTCACCTGCCTATCTCAAGCGATATGGTGCACCCAGCACGCCTGAGGACTTACTTCAACATAATTGTTTAACGTTTAGCAGCGATGGTAGCCAACGCGGTTGGACATTTAAGCAGCAAGGCAAAATCCATGCCCTCAAAGTCGATGGAAACATGGTGTGCAACGACGGCGAGGTGCTGCATGATTGGGCGTTAGCAGGAAAAGGGCTCGCGTGGCGCTCGATGTGGGAAGTGGGCGCCGAGATCGAAGCAGGCAAACTGGTGCCGCTCCTGGAAGAATTTAGTGCGCCTGATAACGATATTTATGCCATTTTCGCGCAGCGACGGCATTTACCGTTGAGAATCCGCGCATTTGTCGACTTTCTAAGACATGCGTATAGCAAACCCAATTACTGGCGCCACAACGCAAATTGAACAGATAAAAAAAATCCCCGACGTATCGGGGATTTCTAAGCAACTTTAACGAGTCACAAATTCAAGCGAATTAGAGCGGTTGAATATTTGAAGCTTGCTTGCCTTTAGGGCCAGTTGTCACGTCAAAAGAAACGCGCTGATTTTCTTTCAACGATTTGAAGCCTGCGGATACGATCGCTGAGAAATGAGCGAATAAGTCTTCGCCGCCTTCATCAGGAGTGATGAAGCCAAAACCTTTTGAATCATTGAACCATTTAACAATACCTGTTGCCATTACAATTTCCTATTTCAGTTAATGTGGGCACGTGCCCGATAGATCGTCTCAACCAAGTAACAAATGACAGACTGATACTGCACTACCACCTAGAATCTCAACGACTCTCGGATTATACGCATAGTTTTTAAGTTCCCGACACAATATTCGTGTGAAACCTTAAATAAATCCGCTAATCACGAGAAAAAAACAGCCGATCTGTAAAAACTTAAAGATATTTAGGGAAAAGATAAAACCAAATCACTCATCGGCACTGCTACACAAGGCAAAAACCATCCTTGATCTTTTTCTTCTTGACTTAGTCCAGGCCAATCAATTTGGTAATCAATTGAACCAGAGTCCAACTTGCAGATACAAGTACGGCATGTGCCGTTGCGACAGGAACTTGCCATAGCGACCCCAGCTAAAAGTGACGACTCGAGCACTGTTAATCCTACTTCTCCCACAAAACTTTGCTTCAGGTCTTTAACTTGTATCAAATAAGTCATGAAAATCTCCGCGGAACTTTCTCCATTTCCGAATCAATTGCGCCTAGGCAACGAACCGAAAAAAATTCTTTGGCCCACCTTGGCGAAAGCAGCGACGGCACGATTAAACTAAAAATAGAATTACGCAGTTGAGAAAAGTTTTACATCTATTAGCTTGAGGTTTAGACGAAATTTAACTATGTTATCTATCTAAGCTACGCCGATGGTCTACCTTCCTCTTTGTATCTCGCGTAAGGAGTTCGACATGATTGCCGCTGAAAATCTCAAATCTGAAGCGCGCTTTACACCGCTCGCTGAACGCCGAAATCCCAGTGCACCCTTATTCACTTTGATCGAGCTTGATCCGCGCGACATCATTGATGGACTCTTGCTTGACCAAGGTTACGCGACTGAAGACGCACTACCCGTGGGAAAAATGCGCGAAACCTGTCCATATTGCGCTGGAACACCGTTACAACTGGTATTAAAGTTCAGACATGTAAAACGCTCGCACGTTTTTTGCTCAAAATGTACTCGTTGTTTTGATGCCTTATATCCAGATGGCACGTCTGCATTGATGGTCAATTCGGTTTCAACTGCGACCGCACCACCACATTGAATTGAATGAATCCGTCAAGCCCGAAAGCAAAGCCGAGAGGATTTACACAGAAATCGCTCTCGGCTGAGCAAGTATCTTTTTTTAAACCACGCTTTGCAAACGCATCGCAACGCTCATATCACCTGAGACTTTCAGCTTTCCGCTCATAAATCCTGACACAGGATTTAATTCTCCTGCCAGCATGGCGCTTAAGTTTTCTAATGAAATTTCGATCGTGCAGACTGCATCGATATCTTCATTGCTCACTGTATTTGGGCTTGAAATCGCATCAACAAAAATCACGCCGTCACTGCCACAATTGAATTTTAATGTTGCCTTCAAACCGCTTTCCGCTCCAACTTTTGCGCGAATCGCCTCAGTACATGTCGCTAAATCCATTGAGATATCCTTTCATTGATAAAAAATAACTGCTTTAAAAATGTATCACGCTTAGCGCGTAAAAAAATAGAGTCACAGCTCCAAGGACCACTAGCAATACGTCACGAGCTGATATTAGTCGCTTGGGTTATTTCAACACGCCGCTTAAGGTCCAAAAATAGTTGCTACGTTGAATCCGTATATCGCGAGCATAGGGCGCAAACTTTTTCCGCAAAAAACTATCTGTTGGGAAGTTCTTCACGATTTCAACTCGGCTGCCGTCTTCTTGCTGTCGAATTTGATACGTATTACCGTCTAAATCCGTACGCGCAATAGGACTGCTTTCGCCTTCCACGTAATTGTTATCGATCAAAACGAAACTTGTTCCTTTGCCAGTCAAACGCCGCATATTCTCAAGCACGATAGCGTGCTCATCTCGTTTGACATGGGACCATAAAAAGCCGGCAAAGATTGCATCGAAGTTTTTTTGAAAATGAAGCGATTCGTCAAACACATCAGCAAGCTCAAGCGTGATGTTCTTGTGGCAGCTCAATTTTTTTTGCGCAATGTCTAACATCGCTTGATTAATGTCTGTCGCATGCACCGATTTTGCATGCCTCGCGATACACTCAGTCCAAAAGCCCGTACCGCAGGCGATTTCAAGAACATCTTTACCGAAAAAATTGTCTTCTAAAAAATCCCGCAGGGCTTGAATATCGACCTGTCTTTCTGGCTTCGCATAGATTTGCTCGTAAGTCGCGGCACGTTGCGCATAATAATTTTTCATTACTTCAGACACTGCACACTCCAGAAAAAAATAAAAAGACCACTTGCAACTAAATCGGTAATGCGTGCAATTAATTGGCCGCCAACGACGCTTCGACGGCAACGCAGATGCGGAATTGGCTAGGTCTCTTAAAGATCGTAGGTTTCCTGCCCGCCTTGCATGACTTGATCGATCAATTTTCGATTTAATGTCGGCGAAAGCAGTTCAATGAATGAGTAAATGTAGCTGCGCAAATAGGCACCCTGACGTATGGCCACACGCGACACATTCATGCCAAACAAATGGCCCACTGAGATTGATTTCAAATTTTTATCGCGCTCTGCATCAAACGCCATTCCGGCAATAATGCCAACGCCCATACCCAGTTCAACATAGGTTTTTATGACGTCAGCGTCAATTGCCTCTAAAAGCACATTTGGCTGCAGATTTCGTATATCGAAGGCATGATCAATTTTACTTCGACCCGCAAACGCAGCGTCGTAAGTAATCAACGGATACTGTGCTAATTCCTCTAGCGTTAGCGCCTTCAACTTTAACAAGGGATGATCTAGGGGTACAACGACCACATGTTCCCACTGATAGCAGGGAAACGAAACCAAGCCGTTAAATCCTGCGATTGCCTCAGTGGCAATGGCTAAATCTGCCTGATCACGCAAGACCATTTCAGCAATTTGTTTGGGGTTTCCCTGCAGCAGAGACAAACGCACTTTGGGGTATTTTTGCATGAAGGCTTGCACGACTTTTGGTAAAGCGTAGCGCGCTTGCGTATGGGTTGTCGCAATCGTGAAACTACCGCTGTCTTGTGCGGCAAATTCTTTCCCTATGCGCTTTAAACCATCGATCTCTTGCATGATAGATTCAACCGACTTCAACACAGCGCGACCAGGTTCAGTCAAACCGCGAATGCGTTTGCCATGTCGTGCGAAGATATCGACGCCAAGCTCTTCCTCCAACTCAATGATGGCTTTTGAAACCCCAGGTTGTGACGTGAAAAGCGCCTTCGCCGCCTCAGTCAAATTAAAATTCTGACGCACTGCTTCGCGAACAAAGCGCAGTTGATGTAGGTTCATAAGTAGGATTGTTTTTTCTCAAAGCGATGGTGTTTCATCACTCTTGACTGTTAGATTAGGCCGCGCATGGAGTATACGCGAAATCCAAATGGTAACCGAGGCACCCACAAGCTTGCGCACATGTTCCAAACTGCGCTATTTGAAAAAGTCAAAATTGGCCAAGTTTTTTATCGACAGATCAGATTTCACTATTTTTAACAAAATTGATAAACCGAACCGTGCCATGAGCCGCACAATAAGCGTTGCGGCGCATTGATCAAAAGGCTTGAAACCAACAAATAACGCCATTTATTTATTTTTCTGTGTATTTGCAGTTTATGGTCGGTGTATCATAAGGTTCAGAAAACGAGGTTTTGACAAACGTCACTCGCATGTAACGCCACATATTTGTTAGCTAATAGGGGAAAAATCTATGAAGTTCAGCAATTTAAGAATCAAATATAGGCTTTGGATAGCGTTTGGTGCAACTTTACTGGTCATGCTCGCCATGGTATTTGCGAACGCAAATCGCCTCAATACTATCGGTAAACGCAACCAACAAATCTTAGACAAAAACGCAGTAAGCGTGACGATAGCATTAGAAATTTCCTCCCTGATTCAACGCAACGGGCGCAACACAGCGGAGCTGTTTATTACCTCAGAATCGCAGGATCGTTCAAAGCAATATGCAGAATTTGACAAAATTAAAGAGCGTAGTTTTGCACTCATCAAATCGCTCACCAATCTTGCTGAATCGCCGCAAGAAAAAGCAGCACTCGAAAAGCTCAGTCAATCAATGACAAAATTTGTCGGCGTTTTTGGTCAAGTTGCTGACTTAATGGAACTCGATTCTCGTGACGAAGCCTCGGCATTAATGGAAAAAGTCCAGTTTCCTGCTTTGAACGCAGCAGTCGAAGACATCGAAACCATCATTAGCATGCAAAGAACCGATATGTCAGACGCTGATGATGCAATTAAGCTCGACATCGCATTTTCGCGAAATTTAATGCTTATCTCAGGGGTACTCGCGACGCTCATTAGTGCGATCTTCGCAGCGCTGATTACTCGCTCAATTACTGATCCCCTTAAAGAAGCGATTGATGTTGCGCGACAAGTTGCCGATGGTGATTTGACTGCAAAAATTCAAATTAAGTCGAACGATGAAACCGGCTCGCTACTGAGTGCGATGGCAGATATGAACAATAGTTTGGTCATGACGATTGGGCAGGTGCATCGCAGCGCCGAAACGATTTCAACCTCGTCCAGTGAGATTGCCGCTGGCAATGCCGATTTGTCCGCCCGCACTGAATCCCAAGCAAGTTCTCTTGAGGAAACCGCTTCTTCAATGGAAGAGTTGACGTCAACGGTAAAACAAAACGCCGACAACGCCCGCCAAGCGAATTCATTGGCGATCTCTGCCTCAGATGTTGCGGTTAAAGGTGGCAAAGTGGTCGGTGAAGTTGTCACGACCATGAGCTCAATTAAAGAAAGCTCTAAGAAGATTGTTGACATCATTAGCGTAATCGAGGGCATTGCCTTCCAAACGAATATCCTCGCGTTGAATGCTGCTGTAGAGGCGGCGCGTGCAGGAGAACAAGGTCGCGGATTCGCTGTTGTCGCGTCAGAAGTACGTAGTTTGGCGCAGCGTAGTTCGAGTGCGGCAAAGGAAATCAAGACCCTCATCGACGACTCAGTTTCCAAAGTGGATGCGGGCAGCCGCTTGGTGGACGATGCGGGTCACACCATGGGCGACATTGTCAGTTCGGTTCAGCGCGTTGCAGACATCATGAGCGAAATTACCGCTGCCAGCCAAGAGCAAAGCGCGGGAATTGAGCAAGTCAACCATGCGATTACGCAAATGGATGAAATCACGCAACAAAATGCTGCTTTGGTGGAACAAGCTGCTGCCGCTGCAGAAAGCATGCAAGAACAAGCCGCCGCTCTTTCTCATGCCGTGAGTATTTTCAAGCTCAATTTACCTGCAAGCAGTGGCTTCGAGAAGCCCGCCGAACTGCCTCGTCAAGGCTTTAAAGTAACAAAGGCTGATGTAAAAACCGCGTCAAAAAAAGGAATGCCAACGCGACAAATTGCAGTTGAAGCGCCCTCCGCAAAGAAAGACACGCCTGCAAAAAAGAATGAACAAGGGGGCGAAAACGACTGGGAAGAGTTTTAACGCTGAGCGCTTTCAGCAAACCTGACGCAGGCGCAAGGTGAAAAACATGGACATCATCTCAACTGAGCGACTTCATTTACGCGTCATGCGTTTAGACGACGCCGCATTTTATTTGCGACTAGTGAATGAACCGTCGTTTATCTCAAACATTCGTGACAAAGGCATACGCACGCTTGATCAGTCTCGTGAGTCTATCCAAACCGGCACCCTCGCCTCGCAGGAAAAATTTGGCTTTAGTTTTTATTTGGTAGAAGGCCGCACCACGCATCTACCGATGGGCATTTGTGGCTTGACCAAGCGCGATAGTTTGGATGATGTCGACCTTGGCTACGCTTTTTTACCTGAATTTTGTGGTCAGGGCTACGCCTATGAAGCCGCACTTGCCGTACTCACCCATACAAAAAACGCGCTGCCAATTAAGCAACTCGCAGCGATTACATCGCCTACGAATGAGCGATCAAATCGCCTTTTAATCAAACTCGGCTTTATTTTTCAAAGAACCACCCTTCTGTCCGGCGACAGCGAAGAGACGAGGCTATACCGCTTGGTTCTTAAGCCATAAAAGGTATAGCCAGGCGCAAAAGCTATCGGATTGAGACTATAAAAAACGATCAAGAATTTTGCGGCTATGTTTATCGACCTGAAACATATCGCGGATCAAAAAATGAATGCCGTGATTGTCAGCGATCAGCAGTGATGTGCTGCCTATGCGCCGTATATCCTCTTCGCCCTTGAGTACAAACTCAGTCTCGCCCCGGTCTGTTTCGACTTTCCAAGTACACGGCGTGGCGTAACTCGTCACGCTCACAATGCGCAAGACTTCAGGCATGAACTCGCGTCCTTCAAGCTCTTCGGAAACAAGAGTACGGCTAGGCTCAGGCAAGTCATGCAAGGCATCTATCCAAGCGACTTCCTTCCCGTCTTCTTGAACCAAGGAGATGCCATCGTTAGGCGATTGGATGGGAAAAGCACGCACGGGGTTGACGTTTTCAATCACCTGCCCGTTTTCTTGCGTGAGAACGAGGTGGCCAAATGCATTGCGGCTTAGTTCAAATAAGGTCGTCATTTTATTCTCCGCCGATTGAAGCATTCGCTTCCGCGTTTCTTGCTTGCGCTTCATACAAACGGAAATAAGCATCTTCGCGCGCCATCAATTCGTCGTGGCTCCCCACCTCAACCACGCGACCGCGATCTAGCACGACCAAGCGATCTGCTTTTTGCAAGGTAGATAAGCGATGTGCAATCGCAATCGTCGTGCGGCCTTTGACGAGATTATCGAGTGCCTTTTGGATTTCTTTTTCTGTTTCCGAGTCCACAGACGACGTGGCTTCATCCATGATCAAAATTTTCGGATCAATCAATAAAGCTCTGGCAATTGAAATACGCTGGCGTTCTCCGCCCGATAAGCCTTGTCCACGTTCCCCCACCATCGAATCATAGCCTTGCGGCAAGCGCAAAATAAACTCGTGTGCATGTGCAGCGCGCGCCGCTGCAATGATTTCGGCCCTTGTTGCATGGGGTTTTCCGTACGCGATGTTATCGGCAATGCTGCCAAAAAATAGAAAAGGTTCTTGTAAAACAAGACCAATATTTCGCCGGTAATCAGCAATTGTGAACGAGCGAATATCCACGCCATCCAACAAAATCGCGCCCTCAGACACATCGTAAAAGCGACAAATCAAGTTGACCAAAGTACTTTTGCCAGAGCCGCTATGTCCAACCAAGCCTATCATTTCACCTGGTTTTATATGCAGCGTAATTCCGCGATTCACAGCACGATTGCCATAGCGGAAACCCACCTCGCGTAGTTCAATCTCTCCCCGTACTTCCTTCACTTTCACAGGTTGTTGTGGTTCTGGAACGCTGGACACATGGTCCAAAATATCAAAAATACGTTTGGCCGCAGAAGCTGATTTTTGGGTGACAGATACGATCCGGCTCATTGAATCAATACGACCATAGAAATTACTGATAAATGCGACGGCAGCGACCAAGGCACCTACGGTGATTTCATTCCTTGAAACCTGCCAAATACCGAAAGCCCAAACCACCAAAATACCAAGGTCGGTCAGGAACGAAACGGTGGGCGAAAACAAAGACCAGATTTTATTCAGTTTGTCATTGACTGCTAAATTGTGTTTATTGGCTTCGCGAAAACGCCCTGCTTCACGGCTTTCTTGCGCAAACGCTTTGACGACTCGAATGCCGGGAATCGTATCAGCCAGCACATTTGTGACTTCGCCCCATACGCGATCAATTTTCTCAAAACCGGTACGTAATTTATCCCGTACTTTGTGAATCATAAAAGCGATAAATGGGAGCGGCAGTAAAGTGACCAAGGCAAGTTTCGTATTGATTTGCAAAAGCGCGACCGCTGTCATAAAAAACATCAATACGTCAGTGGCAAAGTCTAATAAATGTAAAGACAAATACACGCAAATACGGTCACTTTCACTGCCGATACGCGACATCAAATCGCCTGTGCGCTTGCCACCAAAATATTCGAGCGAGAGTTTTAATAAATGCTCGTAAGTTGTGGTGCGTAAATCTGCGCCAATTCGTTCAGAGACCAAGGCCAAAATATAGGTTTTACCCCAACTAAGCAGCCAAGCAACCACGGCGGAACCAAGTAAGCCGCCGATATACATTGCAACAAGTTTTGGATCGACCGCAACACCATTTTGATAGGGAATGAGAACCTCATCCGTTAATGGTTTGGTGAGATAGCGGGGAATCATGTGCGCTGCCGTTCCAAACAACATCAACATGAAGCCAATCGCTAAGGGCACGCGATAAGGGCGCGCAAAACGCCATAAGCGAAACAAGGTCCATGTTGAAGGTGGCGTGTAAATCACCTTTGTGCAGACTGGACATTCCTCTTGATCCGGTTCTAACTTCGCTTTGCAGCTAGGGCAAATGTTTTGCTCGGCTTGCTGCACAGGTTCACCAGTGACGTGCTCATGCAATTGCTCTTTGAATTGATCGATCAAGCGGATTGCATGCAAGTTCTGGCCCAAAGTAAAACGCCAATGCGCCAAACATTGCTGATCACTCACCAACTCAATATGACCAACACCAGCATGATCGTGGTGCCGCAAGCTCAAGTTATGTGCAAATTTCCATGATGCCCAGCCCGTTTCGCCTGCTGCTTTTGACAGCAAACGCTGATTTGTTACAACAATCACGCCCTTAACAAAACGAAGTTTCGCATCGAGGTCAACCTCAAGTGTACTAAGTACGTTCTCTCCCGACATCAATTGCAGTTGCATCTCATCCGCCCAAGCTACGGGCAAATCATTGGCAACGGGAAGCGACGTAGAACTTAGTTGATTAGATGTCATTGTTAAAAAATTTCGAAAATGATACTGAATGTGGTCGAAGAATATTCGGAAGTAGCCAGAACGCGCAGATCAGCGATCGCGTTGACGCCTCAATCAAGCCTAGCGTGAGACCAAGTGCTACACAAAACGGCATGTCACTTGCGCCAATATTTACGGTATTCTATCGAATCGAGACGGAAGAGAGCCAGTATATCAGGCTAAAAGCCGCTAAATTGAACGCAAACAATGCCACATTTTCAACCCATATTGCATCGCTCAGAATATCATCGCTATGACAAGATCAGTAAAGACCCTTTTCACCCAGCGGTTCTTACACCTAATGAAATCACGCAACTTCAGCGAAAAGCTGACGCCGATGGTTGCCAATTAATTCAACACCCTGACCCCGCCATTCGACAACATTATTAAAAAATTTGCTCTGCGACGAACCACTCCATGACTACAAAAAATAAAGACCTTCAGTTCCTTCGCGTGAACCACTTGCGTGGGCCAAATATTTGGACCTACCGTCCTGTCATCGAAGTATGGGTCGATATCGGCGCACTTGAAGAATATCCCTCAAACTTAATTCCTGGATTCACCGAGCGACTGGTCGCTGCCCTGCCCGGCCTGTTGCAACATCGCTGCGGCGTGGGCGAAGTGGGTGGCTTTCATCAACGCCTAATTGAAGGAACCTGGGCTGCTCATATCCTCGAACACGTCGTGCTTGAATTACAAAATCTTGCGGGCATGCGCACGGGCTTTGGACAGACGCGCTCAACCTCGCAAACCGGCGTGTACAAAATGGCGTTTCGCACACGTCAAGAGCAAGTAGGTCGCGCCGCTTTAACCCTCGCACGGAATTTTTTGATGGCGATGATTAACGATACGGCGTTTGATCTCGCCGCAGGTATTACCGAATTAAAAGACATCGTTGACGATTATTGCCTCGGCCCCAGCACAGCGCATATTGTTGAGGCCGCAACCGAGCGTCGTATCCCGTCAATACGCCTTACCGAGGGGAATTTGGTGCAGCTAGGGCATGGCTCCGCACAGCGGCGTATCTGGACGGCCGAGACGGATCGCACAAGCGCAATTGCGGAAAGTATCGCCAGTGACAAAGACCTAACCAAGACGCTTTTACAAGCCTGCGGTGTGCCCGTTCCTGAAGGCAGCCTGGTGCGCAGCGCTGAAGAAGCGTGGGAAGAAGCGCAGGATATTGGCTTACCGGTGGTAGTCAAACCCTACGACGGCAACCATGGTCGAGGCGTCTCACTAAATTTGATGACGGAAGCCGACGTGGTCGCCGCCTACCATCTCGCAGCGCGAAAAGGCGATAGCAAAAGTGTCATCGTCGAACGCTTTGTTACGGGCAACGAACATCGCGTGCTTGTGGTGGGCAAGCATGTCGTAGCGGCGGCAAAGGGCGAAGCGCTTTGGGTAACAGGTGATGGCACCTCCAATATTATTGAATTGGTCGATAGCCAAATCAACACCGACCCGCGTCGCGGCACCACCGAAGATGCGCCACTCAATGCCTTAGCGCCCCAGCACGGTGCCGAAATTATCTTGGAATTAGAACGGCAAGGGATGACGGCCTACTCAGTTCCCTTAGCCGGACAAAAAGTGCTGATCCAACCGAATGGCAATGTTGCCTTTGATGTGACTGACGAAGTGCATCCAGAAGTCGCTCGTGCGGCGACGCTCGCGGCTCGCATTGTTGGCCTCGACATCGCCGGCGTTGATCTGGTTGCCGAGGATATTTCAAAGCCATTGGAAGAGCAGCGCGGCGCAATTATCGAAGTCAACGCCAGCCCAGGCCTGCTTGCCCATTTAAAGCCAGCCAGCGGCAAAGCACGCCCGATCGGCACAGCTATCATCAATCACCTGTTCGCCGAGCACGAAACAGGACGTATTCCCCTGATCGGTGTCGCGGGAAGCAAAGGAACCAGCTTAATCGCGCGCCTCATCGCCAGCATATTGACGATGAGCGGCAAATACACAGGCGTGGCATGTGAACACGGCTTGTTTCTTGATCAGCGCCAAGTGGAGAAAAACAATTGTGCGACCTGGAGGGCAGGACAAAATTTACTCATGAATCGCACAGTACAAGCCGCCGTGTTTGAAGCCAATGCAGAAATGATCTTGACGGACGGCCTCGCTTACGACAAATGCTTGATCGGCGTCGTCACCGATATGTCAGGCCTTGAAAAATTGGCTGACTACTACGTGAGCGAACCGGAGCACATGTTCAAAGTGATGCGCACACAGGTGGATGTGGTTTTGCCGCAAGGTGCCGCGGTGCTCAACGCTGGGGATGCGCAAGTGGCTGAACTGGCCGAGCTTTGTGATGGCAGCGTGATTTTTTACGGCATGGATGAAGCGCTTCCTGCGATTAGCACACACCGCGCCGCAGGTGGCCGCGTGGTGGTTCTCCGCAATAACGAGATTGTGTTAATCGAAGGCGAAAGCGAACATGGCAGCATCGCGCTCACCTCCTTGAAACCAGTCAAAGCTGAACAGCCTGAAAGCGTGATGGCTGCTGTTGCTGCAAGTTGGGCGATGGACATCTCACTCGACTTTATTAGCGCGGGTTTGCGTACTTTTGACTCGAATCGAAAGCGGGCGACGTTTTGAACTTAAAACCAAAAATTAACCAAAAAAACATATACCCAGTCCAGTAATATTTCAATACGCTTTTAAATAAAGCGGAAATTTAGGTATCAGCATTAGATTTTTAGGCAGTATAAACATTTTGTCTGGTACCACGACGCCAATACGACAGCAAAAAAGGATCAAGTTTTATGGAAGTTTCACGCATACGTGCCCTGCGCGGCCCAAATCTCTGGAGCCACCACACTGCAATTGAAGCCATCGTTAATTGCAATCAGGCTGCCATGTCGGTTGCTGATTTGCCCGATTTCGAAGTCCGCCTACGCGCTCGTTTTCCAGAAATTGGCCCTCTACAAACCACTGGTAATGACGACGCGATTCCCATGGCGCATGTGTTGGAATTAGCCGCCCTGGGGCTGCAAGCGCAAGCAGGTTGCGCGGTCACCTTCAGCCGCACGACACAAACCTTAGAAGCAGGAATATTTCAAGTTGTGGTCGAGTATTCGGAAGAGTCCGTCGGGCGTCTCGCATTAGACTTAGCAGAACAACTCTGCAATGCAGCACTGAATGATACGGAATTTGATTTACCCGCCGCGCTCATGCAATTGCGCGAATTGGATGAAGACGTGCGCTTAGGGCCGTCCACTGGCTCTATTGTGAATGCAGCTTTGGCGCGCAATATTCCCTATCGCCGCTTAACCAACGGAAGCTTAGTCACTTTTGGTTGGGGCAGTCGCCAACGCAAAATTCAAGCGGCGGAGATGGATGGCACAAGCGCCATTGCAGAATCCATCGCGCAAGACAAAGAATTAACCAAAGATTTACTCCATGCCGCAGGCGTACCTGTGCCACGCGGCCGCACCGCTGTCGACATGGAAGACGCTTGGAAAATTGCCTTAGAAATCGGCTTACCCGTGGTGGTAAAGCCGAAAGATGGCAACCAAGGCAAAGGCGTCACGGTTAACGTCACCACGCAAGAACAGCTCAATACAGCGTATGTTGCGGCCAGCGAGTTTCGCGACGACATTTTGGTTGAGCGCTTCTTGCCCGGCAATGATTTCCGCTTACTGGTGATTGGTAACAAACTAGTTGCAGCAGCGCGGCGTGACCCGCCACAAGTGGTGGGCGACGGCACTCACTCGGTACGCGAATTGGTCGAACAAGTTAACAAAGACCCGCGCCGTGGCAGCGGCCACGCCACTTCATTAACCAAGATTCGGTTTGACGATATCGCCCTAGCCAGCCTCGCCAAACAAGGCTACGACGCAGATTCTGTGCCACCTAAAGGCAAACGTGTGATTTTGCGCAATAACGCCAACTTATCAACCGGCGGCAGCGCCACTGACGTCACTGACGATGTACACCCAGAAGTCGCCGCGCGTGCAGTGGCTGCCGCGCACATGATCGGTCTCGACATTTGCGGTGTAGACGTGGTGTGCGAGAGTGTTTTAAAGCCTATCGAAGAACAAAACGGTGGCGTGGTCGAAGTGAATGCCGCACCTGGCCTGCGCATGCACTTATCGCCCTCGTTTGGCAAAGGCCGTGCGGTCGGCGAGGCGATTATTTCTGCCATGTTTGAAGACGGTGATGATGGGCGCATTCCAATTATTTCAGTAACGGGCACCAACGGTAAAACCACGACGGTGCGTTTGATTGCACACCTACTAACCGCCAGCGGCTTGCGCACCGGCATGACAAATACCGATGGCGTGTACGTCGAAGGACGCCAGATTGATAGCGGCGATTGCAGCGGCCCGCGCAGTGCGCGCAACGTCCTATCGCACCCCGATGTAGATGCCGCTGTTTTTGAAACGGCGCGCGGCGGTATTTTGCGTGAAGGCTTGGCGTATGATCGCTGCCAGGTCGCCGTCGTGACGAACATCGGTTCTGGTGACCACTTGGGTTTAAATTACATCACCACAGTTGAAGACCTTGCCGTTTTAAAGCGGGTTATTGTGCAAAACGTCGCCGAGCACGGCGTTGCAGTGCTCAACGCAGCCGACCCCATCGTGGCTGGCATGGCACATAACTGTACCGGTGCCGTGACCTTCTTCGCGGCGGACAAGCATCATCCCGTCATGGCCGCGCACCGTGCGCAAGGGCACCGCGTCGTGTTCGTTGAGGATGGCCATCTTTGTGCCGTTGAGGGCAAGATTCACCATAAAATCCCACTCGCTGAGATTCCCATTACGCGCAACGGCAGTATCGGATTTCAAGTAGAAAACGTGATGGCTTCTGTAGCGGCAGCCTGGGGCATCAACCTGAATTGGGATGCGATTCGCCAAGGCCTGCGCAGCTTCGCGAACGAAGCAGACAACGCGCCCGGCCGCTTCAACGTGTTCGACTATAAGGGTGCTACTTTGATCGCCGACTACGGCCATAACCCCGACGCCATTTTGGCCTTGGTACAAGCCGTCAGCACCATGCCGGGCAAACGCCGTTCTGTCGTGATCAGCGGCGCTGGTGACAGACGCGATGAAGACATCAGCCAACAAACAGAAATTCTCGGCAAAGCCTTTGATGAAGTGATTCTCTACCAAGACCAATGCCAACGCGGTCGCGCCGATGGCGAGGTCGTCGCCCTGCTACGCAAAGGCCTCAACAATGCGGAGCGAACCAAAGTCGTCAAAGAAATCAACGGCGAATTTGTGGCGATTGATACCGCACTAGAAAGCTTAGGCGAAGGTGATTTGTGTTTGATTTTGATTGATCAAGTCCAAGAAGCCTTGGCGCATATTGCGCAGCGGATTGCTGAAGTGAAGGTTGTTGCTTAAATCAATAAAAGACTTTGCCGCAGAGGCGCTGAGGACGCAGAGAAAGAAGGTGAAAAGTGAGCATATTGATTTACGTCCTTTGCCTCATTTTTTCAACTTTTAGTCCTCTCTCTGCGCCAACCGCGTCTTGTATGCCCTAAGACAAACAATTTTGCGCGCCCCATACAGATCTTCTCTGTGACTCTGTGTCTCCGTGTTGAGAGGTTTGGTTTTTTTCAAGTAAGCACGCCGCCATATCAAGAAATCGCTTTTCCTTTGCGCTCTCTGCGTCTCTGCGGCAAAAAAACTTAACGCCCAGCAATCGACACAATATTATCGCCCCCACCCGCCCCAAATAACTGCTGTTTTAAGTGCGCCAGTTGGTCGCGCACTTGCGCGGCTTTTTCGAATTCGAGATTCTTCGCGTGATCGAGCATGAGTTTTTCCATGCGCTTGATTTCGCGACTGATTTGCTTTTCGCTCATCACTTCGTATTTAGCTTGTTCTTGCGCTGCCGCTAAATCTTCACGTGCTTCTTGCGGGTTGTAGACGCCGTCGATAATGTCTTTGATTTTTTTCTTGATACCGATAGGCGTGATGTTGTTTGCCGCGTTAAACGTCAATTGTTTGTTACGCCTGCGCTCGGTTTCGTCGATTGCGCGCTTCATTGAATCGGTCACTTTGTCTGCATACAAAATTGCCGTGCCGTTCAGGTTACGCGCTGCGCGGCCTATGGTTTGAATCAGGCTGCGCTCAGAACGTAAAAAGCCCTCTTTATCAGCGTCTAAAATCGCCACCAGCGAGACTTCGGGAATATCCAAGCCCTCGCGCAGCAAGTTAATGCCGACTAGCACATCGAAGGTACCTAGACGTAAATCGCGAATGATTTCGACGCGCTCTACCGTATCAATATCGCTATGGAGATAGCGCACTTTGATGCCGTTATCGCTCAAAAATTCGGTCAATTGTTCCGACATGCGTTTGGTCAGCGTTGTGACCAACACTCGCTCGTGAATTTTGACGCGGGCGGTGATTTCGTTCATTAAATCATCGACTTGCGACAAGGCCGGGCGCACCTCAATGCGTGGGTCTACCAAGCCCGTCGGGCGTACAACTTGCTCCACCACTTGGTCCGCATGCTGCTTTTCATAATCTGCAGGCGTGGCGGAAACAAACACGGTTTGGCGCATCTTGCTCTCAAACTCTTCAAACTTTAAAGGTCGATTGTCCAAGGCCGAAGGCAGGCGAAATCCGTAATCAACGAGGTTGGTTTTACGCGCTCTGTCGCCGTTGTACATGCCGTTTAACTGGCCGGTGAGCACGTGCGATTCATCTAAAAACATTAATGCGTCAGCGGGTAGATAATCGACCAGAGTGGGCGGCGGCTCACCCGCTTTTGCGCCACTCAAATGGCGAGAATAGTTTTCGATGCCTTTGGTAAAACCGACTTCTGCCATCATTTCCAAATCAAAACGCGTGCGTTGCTCTATACGCTGTTCTTCAATCAATTTATTCTCGCGCCGAAAGAATTCTAAGCGTTCCCGCAGCTCTTCTTTGATCGTGTCGATAGCACGCAATACCGTTTCGCGCGGCGTCACATAATGCGAACCGGGGTAAACGGTAAAGCGAGGAATTTTTTGCCGAATGCGCCCAGTGAGCGGGTCGAACAATTGCAGGTTCTCGATTTCATCATCAAACATTTCGATGCGTACGGCGAGTTCTGCGTGTTCAGCGGGGAAAATATCAATGGTGTCGCCACGCACGCGAAACGTACCACGGCCGAAATCAATTTCATTGCGCGAATATTGCATTTGAATCAAACGCGCAATCAAATCGCGTTGACTAACTTTGTCCTTTACGCGCAAAGTCAAAATCATTTTGTGATATTCGTTCGGGTTGCCAATACCGTAAATCGCGGAGACGGTGGCGACGATAATCACATCGCGTCGTTCCATCAACGACTTAGTGCACGACAAGCGCATCTGCTCGATGTGTTCGTTAATTGCAGAATCTTTCTCAATGAACAAGTCCCGCTGGGGCACATAGGCTTCAGGTTGGTAATAATCGTAATAACTTACAAAGTATTCCACCGCGTTACGGGGAAAGAACTCGCGAAATTCGCTGTACAATT
>JAIETO010000202.1 GCA_019745005.1 Burkholderiaceae bacterium | reverse complement strand
CGTGCTCGCTGTACTCTCGTACAGGTGCGCTTCTCGATCCAAACTTTGGCCGCTCGCTACACTTAATCAGAACTTCCCTAGATTTAGAAGATACTCTCTGTTTTTTAAGTATTTATGTCGTTTGCCCGCACTAATTTATTTGCACTCGCACTTTATACTGGTTGATGTATCTCATCGCGCCAGTAATATCTTGAATAGATTTTTTGAAGCCACGTCTATAAGTTTTTCTTAATTAAAAAAATCAAAGGTCAGCATGTTGAAAAAAATTTTTAGTAGAGACCGCCAAGCTTCGCAAGCCTTTATCTTATTCACGGTCTTTCTGGATGTTCTCGGGATTGGTTTGATCATTCCCGTTTTGCCCGTCCTGATTGGTCAATTCACGACGACGCCCGATGAACAAGCCCTGTGGTACGGTTTGCTGGCGGCAAGTTATGGCGTGATACAGTTTTTTTGCACACCTCTACTTGGCGCACTAAGCGACCGTTATGGACGACGTCCACTTTTGCTGGTTTCAATTTTTGGCCTAGGTTGTAGTTTCGTCGTGCACGGGCTGGCGACTTCCTTGGTGGCACTCTTTCTCGTGCGTATTGTTAGCGGTGGCACTGCGGCGACCTTTGCGGTTGCTAATGCCTACATGGCAGATATTACGCAACCTGAACAACGCGGCAAAGCCTTTGGTATGTTGGGTGCGGCGTTTGGCATGGGCTTTATTTTTGGTCCCATGATGGGCGGATTTTTGGGCGATATGGATGTTCGTCTACCGTTCTTTGTTGCTGCCGGTTTGGCGCTGTTAAATTGGCTATATGGCTATTTTGTGTTGCCAGAATCGCTGCCCCTTGAGCGCCGCTCTGCGTTTTCCTTCAAGCGCGCTAATCCCTTTTCTGCCTTGCTGTATCTAGCAAAATTAAAAGGAATTGGTGGCTTAATTAGTGTTTTTGCTTTGAGCGTATTCGCTCAATTTATTCTGCAAACGACCTTTGTGCTGTACACACAGTTTCGATTTGGCTGGGGTCCTAAAGACAATGGTATCGCTTTGTTTATCGTTGGCCTAGTCGGCGTGATCGTGCAGGGCGGCTTACAGTCGCGCTTGCTGAAGTTTTTCGGTGAGACCAAGTTGGTATTGATAGGTTTAAGTTCCGGCACGATTGCCTTTGCTTTGTATGGCGTGGTCGATGCGGGGTGGATGATGTATTGCGTGATCTTTGCTAATTTCTTGTCGTTCGCGACGGGGCCGGCGTTGCAATCGATCGTCTCAAAGGCGGTGGACCCAAAAGAACAAGGACTCACCCAAGGCTCCCTTACTGCCATCAATAGTGTGGCAATTATTTTCGCGCCGCTGTTGGGCACCACAATTTTGTCCCGCGTGAGTCATTTACCAGCGCATGACTGGCGCTTGGGTGCATCGTTTTATCTTTGTTCGCTCCTGCAGGGTGCCGCCTTGTTGATGGCGTATGTTCATTTCCGTCATAACAAAGTTGTAACGACCGAACTCCCCGTCAAATGATGTTACTCGGTAAGCGCCCATCAATGAAAAGATCCAAGGAAGAGATCATTTTGCTGCTGCTTTGCGGCTTAAGTATTCCCAGCATTCTTCCCTTTGGGGTGATTCGGCTTATACAAGGAAACTGGTGGCTGGGCGCCGTTGATTTGGCAATTGTCACGGGCATGCTGTGCGTAATCGTGTATGTCTTGCGCACGCGCCGTGTTCGCGTTGCTGGCATCGTGGTTACAATTTTCTATTCAATTGGTATGCTGACGGCCTTATCGTTACGCGGCTCGACAATTGTCTATTGGGCGTATCCCACCATGATTGCGGCTTTTTTTATTTTGCGCGCTAAAGAGGCTCTGGCAATCAATAGTTTGTCTTTGCTTTGCATGGTTTGGCTTCTATACAAAGTGATGCCTTTGTTCGACCTCGCCTGCGTCATTGTTACGCTCACCTTAATCAATCTTTTTTCAACTATTTTTTCACATCGCACTAACCTGCAACATCGTGAGCTCAACCAACAAGCGAGCTTAGATTTTTTGACTGGTGCGGGCAATCGGCGCGCATTTGATAAGAGATTGTCACAACTTTGTGCTGATGATGTAAACCAGTTTGGCGCCTGCTTACTTCTGCTCGATTTAGATCATTTTAAGAAAATTAATGATGAATTTGGGCATAGCGTCGGCGACGATGTGCTGATTCGCGTTGCCGATTTAATTCGCAGTCGAATACGCGCAACCGACGGCCTATATCGCTATGGCGGTGAGGAGTTTGTGGTTGTCACGCTAGGCAATCAGCTCGAGGCCAGTGCCAAGTTCGCGGAGGAGTTGCGCAGCCTTATCGAGAACACACCGATTTTCAAAGGATGCCTCGTGACCACCTCAGTAGGTGTCGCAGAATTGCGCGATAAAGACACGCCAAATGCTTGGTTTGAGCGCGCTGACGCCGCGTTATATGAAGCGAAAAATTCGGGTCGCAATTGTGTTAAGTTGGCGAAAACCAGTCACACTGATTCTTAATACCCGATAGTCTGCGCCGCTTCATGCACTAGTTGCTTAAACAAGTCATGGCGCATTTTACTAATTTCACCCGCGTTGACGGCGGCCAACACAGCGCAGGCTGGCTCTGTATGGTGATGGCAATTATAGAATTTGCATTTGCCTAGGTGCGGTAAAAATTCTGGAAACGCCCGTTCCAACATACCTTCGCTCAAATGATGTAGACCAAATTCTTGGAAGCCTGGTGAGTCGATGACATACGTTGCTTCCTTGCTGTCCGTTTTCATTTGGAAAAGGCGCGTAAAGGTGGTGGTGTGCTTACCTGTGTCTAAGGCAGCGGAAATCTCACGCGTGGCAATCTCTGCATCGGGAATCATCAAATTAATTAAGGATGATTTTCCCATGCCCGATTGACCGATCAATATCGTACTCTGCCCAGCCAATAGTGCCTGCAAGGTACGCTGAGTAAATTCAGGATTTTCGCGGATCGAAACTTCATGCACGGGGTAACCAAGTTTGGCATACAAGCCAACACGTGCCTGTGCTTTGGCTAAGCTTTCAGTGACGTCAATCTTATTTAAAATGATGTGCGCTTTAATGCCCGAAGACTCGGAGGCAACCAGCGCACGTGAAACTAAATCGTCAGAAAAGCTAGGCTCGGTTGCCACGACGATCAATAACTGTGTCAAGTTCGCCGCAAGCATTTTTGACTTGTATTGATCAGATCGATACAACAAGCTTTTGCGTGGCGTAATTTTTTCGATCACACCTTGATTCTTTGATGTGAGTTGGTATTCCACAATATCGCCAACTGCCACATCACTTTTTTTCCCTCTTGTGACGCAGTGTAATTTCAGTTCATCAGCCTGCACCAAATAATGCCGACCATGCGCAGCGATTACCGTGCCAAGCGGCATAGATACTTGCGACATCAGCTAAAGCTTTGCTGATAAATCGCATCAAACTTGGCGGCGCAAATAAAATCGTTTTCAGAGATGCCGCCTTTACCCTCGTTCACGCTGTGTGTATCGAGGCGAATAATGCAGCGATTGTAGGTCGTGACAAGCTCAGGATGATGGTCTTCCGCATGGATCACATAAGCAATCGCATTAATAAATGCCAGAGTTTCGTAGTAATTTTTAAAATCGAAAGTCTTCGTAATGCGGGCACCATCCGCTTGCCAGCCCGGTGTGGCAGCCAGATAATTCGGAAGCTCTTGTGCTGCCAAGGCGCTTGTCGTTGGCAGCGACTTTTTTGCGAGTAAATAACTTGTACTAATCGTGGACGTCATAGCATTCTCGATGGGCGTTTTTATTGAAACGAGGGTTGTGGTTGCGCCTTCATTAACTGCGCAATGCGCAATGATGCTGGAGGATGAGAATCATAAAATGCGGAATGCAGCGGGTCAGGTGTCAAGGTAGAGGCATTGTCTTCATACAGCTTGACAAGTGCAGTCACTAAATCATTCGCTTCCGTGTGTTTTGCAGCGAAAGCGTCCGCTTCATACTCATGTTTGCGCGAGCTAATCGAACTTAGCGGTGATAAAACAAAGGTAAACACAGGCAAACTCAAGGCAAACAAAATCAGCGCCATCGCGTCATTTGAGGTGAGAAGCAGCGGGTCGATTCCAAGGCCGGTGTAAAACCAGATTTGTTCTTTCAAATAGCCTAAAAGTGCTAAGAATCCTAATGAAAGGATAAACATCACCGCCATACGTTTAATAATGTGTTTGAGTTTGAAATGGCCCAACTCATGCGCTAAGACCGCCTCAATTTCGGGTGGATTTAAACGTGCCAGCAAGGTGTCAAAGAAAACGATGCGCTTTGTGGCACCAAAACCCGAAAAGTACGCATTGCCGTGGGCGCTGCGTTTAGAGCCATCCATCACGAACAAGCCGCTAGAAGCAAAACCAACGCGGCGCATCAGGCCTTCGATGCGCGCCCGCAACTCTGTGTCTTCAAGGGGTAAAAATTTATTAAACAAAGGCGCGATAAAAGTCGGAAAAATCGACATCATCAAAAGTTGAAAGCCTGTCCAAACCAGCCACGCGTAGAGCCACCACAGCGATCCAGATTTTTCCATCAAACTCAGTACCACCCAAATCAAGGGCAAGCCAAGTGCTGCGCCGATTGCGGTGCTTTTGAGCATGTCAACAAAAAACAATTGCCGTGTCATTTTGTTGAAGCCAAATCTTTCTTCAAGCACAAATTGGCGGTAGTAATCGAAGGGTAGGTCAATAATGCCGCTAATTAACGCGAAAGCCACCAGCAAGCTGATTTGATACACCATACCAGCACCGTTTTGCGCAAACAAAGTCACTGCCAACCACTGCAAGCCACCAAACAAGGTAAAGCCGATGAGGACAACCGCATTAACGATCAGCGTCAGCATGCCGAACTTTGTCTTCGCAATGCTGTAATCGGCGGCTTTTTGATGGGCAGCGAGCGAAATTTTTTCCGCAAACTCAAGAGGCACCTGGGAGCGATGCGTGAGAATATGGCGAATCTGACGTGAACCTAACCAAAATTGCAAAATCAAAGTGATTAATAGGAAGGCAACGAATAAAACCGAAAACGTTTGAAAAATCATGGGAAAATGCCACATTCGAGTAAAAACTGTTAAACCAAACACCGCCAACACGCCAAAAACCAACGCAAGCTTTCGCCGCAACGCCTAGCTTGGAGCGAGAATTTTTGCGTAGGCCAACGCCAAACAAAACACCGAGGAAGAATTATGTCACAAGCTACCACGCCAACGATAAACCCAGAGAATCTGCCTAAGCCCAACAAGCCCAATGAAATGAACTTGGTTTGGGTCGATATGGAAATGACCGGGTTAGAGCCAGATACAGACCGCATTATTGAAATCGCCGTGGTCGTAACTGATATGCAACTGAACGTATTAGCGGAAGGGCCGGTTTTCGCGATTCATCAATCGGACGAAGTTTTGGACAAGATGGATGCATGGAACAAAGGTACGCATGGCCGCTCAGGCTTAATTGATCGCGTGAAGGCATCCACCATCAGCGAAGCAGACGCGGAAAAAGCGCTGATCGACTTTTTGCGAAATTTTGTACCCGCCGGAAAATCACCGATGTGCGGTAATACCATTTGCCAAGACCGTCGCTTCATGGTGCGCGGAATGCCAAAGCTAGAGGCATTTTTTCACTACCGCAATTTAGATGTATCAACACTCAAAGAGCTTTGCCGTCGCTGGAAACCTGAAATTGCCAGCGGCTTTAAAAAGCATCAAAAACACACGGCCTTAGCAGATATCATCGAGTCTATCGACGAACTCAAATACTATCGCGAGCATTTCATTAAAGAGTAAGCGCCCTTAGTGGCAACATCCGCGCTGACGCATTCGCACACGCGGTTCAAATTTTTCTTGCAACTTTTTTCTCCAGTTCTGGCACTTAGGAAGTGAAGCAGGCGTCCTTGCGGTTGCATTGATGTCGCGCTTCACCAACTAACCCCATTTCAAAATCAATCGTGTCGTTGTTGCCTTCGCCTTGCCGTGCTACAGCACTGTCTGCGGCTCGTCGCCTAGACACACTTGATTTGGAAATGGAATATAAACAAAATGGGAGAAGTTATGGCGCATTTCAAAATTGCCGCAATATCGATATTTTTGGCTCTGACTTATCAGCAAAGCGCGACCGCCGCCGTACGCTTGATTAATATGGTGCCCGAAGCGCAAAGCAACGAAAAAATCAGTAATTCACATCCGAGTCTTGCGATTGACCCGACCAACCGACAGCGATTTGCCGCATGGGCACGCACCGTAGATCCGAGGCCACCGTTATTAGACAATTTGTGGGTCTCGACCAATCGCGGAACCACTTGGTCTTTGTCAAACAGCATTCCCCCTCAGTATTCGAATGCGAGCGCATCGGTGGCTTTTAACTCGACAGGAAGTTTGTTTGTTGGTATAGACGAAAATGGTGTGGCAGGTTTTCGCATCTATCGCACTGAGAATTTTTCGTCGTCACCAAGTTTTGTCCGGCTAACGTCCGAATTTATCGATGCGGTCAGTGGTGCACAAATTCTCTTGCAAAAAAATGGCTCGGCCGAACGCTTACTCATGGTCGCCACCGAACACGGGGAGGCGGTGAGTGCGAGCATTGCTAACCCTAGTACGACCACTGCTGGATTGCTGCCGCGCACATTCATCAATAAACGCAGTAATTCTTTTAGCGGTAGTAATTACTTGCCGCTTGCCAGCCATGCCGATGGCACAAGTTATACCGTCTTTCGCGGTAATCGCGTGAAACTGAATTCTGGTCCACGTGCCGACATCATCGTGTTTCGCGATGTTGTGAGCGCAACGAATCGTTTTGATAATTTGATTGGTGCGGACAAAAAAATTGGTGTGGTGGTGGCCAGTTCGCAACCAAGTTATCCGGCGCAATTTTTTGAAACGGATTCGCAAACTGCGATTGCGGTCGATCCACGTAACTCGAAACATGTGGTGTTAGTGTTTCAAGAAGGTTTGTCGATTGGTGGCAGCACGCTGCACTTACGGCGTTCGACCGATGGTGGGCAAACTTGGTCAAGCGATTTACGCGCCGTTAAGAAGGGGAAAAATCCTAGTTTGGCCTTTAATTCGGCGGGGCGCTTGGGCTTCATGTATCAAGTCGAAGATGCGGGACGAATAATCACCACCTTAGAAGAATCTGATTCTGCCTTCGTGACGACAAACGGCAATCTTGCAAATCAACTCAGTAACGCGGCGCTTTTATTTTCCGATGCAAACAATCCGCAAGACGCCGGCCCGCGCACAGTGTTGCTTGCAGACGGTCTTGCTTTCATGGGGGTATTTGCTAGCCCCAATACGCCCATACTAAGCAATTTCCCTGCTGGTGTCGTGTATCAACGAAAGGTCAATTGGAATAACAAGACTTTACTTGGTACAGATGGCACCAGCGTGGTTAGTCCGTCGTTTGATCCCTTCCTCGTCATTAGCGAGCCTTGATTTTGCGAGCAGCTTAACCCGTACACATGCCTAGCAAAAGTGGAGGAGGAGCCTTTTAACTCAGATTATTCACTCGGTTTTGTGCTGATGGCCGAGGAATTTTTTCAGACAGTTTTGTGGCGCATGAGTTGTCAATAGCGCGCTATTCGCAACGAAGCGCCACAAGAAATTCTCGAAAATGCGCCGCCAACGTACAAAATGGAAAATCTGGGTTCTAGGCAAACGATAGTCGGGCGCGCTTGCGAAACGGCAAATGGGTCAAGTGACTTTTTTGCCGCTTATGTTTTATAGACGGGTGTGGTTTGCCCGTCTTTTTTCCCGATTTTTAAACGAGTTTGCAAACGATAGCGCACACACTCGCAGCTCTTGCTGTCTTGGCTTTGAATGTACGTGGCTATTTTTCAGGTTTTTTATTCAATTTCTGCAATTGCTTAGACATATCCCAAACCGCAGGTGTCTTATTTCCCATCACAGGCTGGCTACTCTCACCGATGTTTGCTGCCTTGGCGATGAGCTTGAGTTCGGCGTCAGTTATTGCGAATGCTTTGCGTTTGCGGGGTGCTAAATTAGGGTAGAGCGCGACTTTATCTAACGAATCCCTGAACCCATCTCGCGTTCAATAAAAACGTGTTCACCCGCAATGCCATATCAACCCGCGAGTTGAAATTTTTCCGTGCAACATTAGTTGGGCCGAAATTGCTAATGATGCTCAGTCTTTGATGAGTCAGCCTCTAAAAGCGCGGCGCCGCCGATTTTAAAGAATATCAAATACGCCAAGCCCAGTGCGATGGGTAACAGCGCCCACACTGCTGCGTCTGGACCAAAGTTAATCAACAGTGCCACGCCCAAAGCCAAACCGACCATTAACAGTTGCAAGCCCCTGCGCAAGCTACTTGCTTTAGCATCTAACTCGCTGCCGCGCAAACGCATAAAAAATTCGGGTGGTAGCGGTGGTACGTCCATACCACGTTCGATAGCAAGTAAGCGCTCCTTGTGGTGTAGCTCGAACAGGCGGGTCTTTTTCTTGTATTCAAGCCAGATTGCAAGCATGCTAATGCCTAAGCCCATCAAAATAGCGATGATGGGAATCATAAAGGGCAATATGTGGCGTACATCATCCATGGAAAAACTCCTATAGTGTGAGGTTGAAGTATTTGTCTATACGCACTTGATACCCCCGCATTTGGAAATGGTTTCACGATTTTGAAAATTATTTGTTGGAGTGTGAAACCGATTTGAAACTTCGCAGTATCAATTGCAATGCCCAACGATTACGCCACTAGCCCGCTCCCCGAAATCACGCCTCCGACTCTGCTTGAGACGGCGGCCGCACAACGCGATGCGGACATCGTTTGCCTATTGCAGAGCGGGCAGACCTACCAAGCGTTTGAAACGCTGGTGCAGCGCTATGAAACTAAAGTGTTTCATCTATGCGTTGCAATGCTGCACGACACGCACCTCGCCCAAGACATGGCGCAGGACAGCCTACTTCGGGCTTGGCGTTCGTTGGCAGGCTATCAGCCGAACATGGCGGCCTTATCGACTTGGATTTATACCATCACGAGAAACCGGTGCCTGACAGAACTTGGGCGTCGCAAGCAAAGCTCCGCGCTGTATGACGAACATACCGATTGGGAAGATCTTGAACATTTGCCCGCGCTGGTGCCTAGCTGTGATGGTGCGGCATTAGATCTATTGCGCAGCATGATTGATGCGCTACCCACGGCATATCAGACTTGTTTAAAGTTGTATTACTTTGAAGAGCATTCTGTCGATGTGGTTGCCGACATGCTGGCTTTACCACAGGGCACTGTCAAAACCCATTTACACCGCGCAAGACAAGCCCTTTATCGTGCATTGCAGGCGCATGGCCTCGCCGATGCCAGCCTTTGGTTATGAGGAGAAAGTATGTCGAAAAAAATCGAAAATGAAGCGCAATTTATCAACGCTACTCACGCCGCTGATTCTTTAAGCGTAGATGACATCACGTTGGAGCAAGAAGATGTACTGCATCTCGCATTACAGCAAGCGCTGAGTCCTCCAGCATTACCTGTTGGATTTCGCGCGCACTTGTTGAATGCTGCATTACAAGAGTCTTTGCTTGATGTGGAATCACGCAAGCGCGCGCTCGATCTGGAGTATGCACAATCATTGCGAAATTTGCACCGTGGTTACGTGCGCCTTCAACGAGACACACTGGCCTTGATCTTGGTGATCGCCTTTACCCTTGGTGCTTGTGTGCATCTCGCTTTACCTTGGATAATTACTGTGTTGACTATGGAGACGGCGCTCACAGTAACTATGGTGGGGGCGGCAATTTGTCTTTGTGTTGGCGGCACTGTTTGCTTTGCTCGCTATGCGCGTTCAAGTTAGTAATGCGACGCTGGTGTTGAGTGCAGGTGTCCAGAAGTTTGGTTGAATGACGCTGATGCGAGGAGAAAGTTTTGAATAGTTTATTGCGCGATCAAATTTTGGCCGCTCGCTACTCGTAATCAGAGGGTCTTTTACTTAACGATTTATTTGAACAACCAGCTCCAAGTCAAAGCTGCCACGCAAGCCACTATCAAGGCGACGCTCACCCATCCGGCCAACTGAGTCGGAAAATTGATACGCGCTTCGCCAACAATTTTTTGGTTGCGCGCCAGTAAAACCAAAGCAATAACGTGCAAAGGCAGGAGTACTGCATTGATTACTTGGCTACTGTAAATAAGGGGAATCAATGGCAAGCCGGGAATGGAAACCACACTCGCAGCGGCGACGGTTAAGCCAATAAACGCGGCGTAAAAAAATTGAAAACGACGCGAATCGAGATCGAGCGAGGCGGGTGCGCCTATGCCTTCGGCGATGGAATAAGCGGTGGCAATCGGCACCACCGCAGCCGCAAGCAGTGAAGCACCAAGAAGGCCAACGCCGAAAAGAACCGTCGCGAAAGAACCCGCCAACGGCCGAAGCGCGAGCGCTGCATCGCCCGCATCTTTAATGTGGATGCCAGAGCGGTTCAAGGTTGCTGCGCAGGCTACGGCAATCGCCAAGCCGATTAGGCCGGTGAGTAAAGATCCGATGAGCACGTCGACACGCTCCCAGCGTAAATTCGCCACTGTAATTTTCTTATCCACCGCATATGATTGGATAAACGCCAAGCCCCATGGCGCTAAAGTTGTCCCCAAGGTGGCGGCAATCGCTACCCAGCCCAGTTGATCGGTGGGCATATGTGGAACAATGGAATAATGCCAAACGGCAGACCAATCTGGTGCAGCCAAAATGCCGTCAATGATGTAGAGCGCTAAGGTGGATGAAATCAGCAATAAAACCCGTTCGATGCGATGAAATGAACCCAGCACGACCACCAGAGAAATCAGTATCGCTGCCAAAGGTGAGCTAATCCAGGCGGGAATGCCGATCAAAGAACCCGCCGCTGAAATGCCCGCATACTCGGCGCAAATCGTACCGAAGTTGGCAAATAGCAATCCAATCACAGCGAAGTACGCCCACGCTCGTCCCCAATGATGGCGGATCACAGCAACAAAGCCCATGCCGCTAGCTGCACCAATGCGTACCGCCATCATATGAAATTGCACTAGCAAAATGGTCGAGGCCGGAATAATCCATAACAAGCGGTAGCCAAAATCAGTACCCAGTACCGAGTAGGTCGTGATTCCCGCTGGGTCATCATCCGATAAACCTGCGAGTAAGCCAGGCCCCAAGACTGCTAAAAATGCGGCCAACCAAGAGGTGCCCGCAGTGCGAAAACGTGCGAATTGGGCGCTAATACCTCGCTTGTGGTGGTGGATGAAAACACCTTGCTCGGTGCGCCTTTTGGCGTGAGTACGTGCAGAATTTTGTGCACTGTGATGATGTGGCATAGCGACCTTTGCTTGCTTCATGCAGATAATTTTTGTCGCGCTCTTCGCCTTATGTGCACAAGAACGAAAAAGCCGGATGAATGTCGCGCCCAAAACACGAGCGTGCGGTCACAGAGTAACGCGAATTCTTCTTAATTGTTTTGCGCTGACACAAACGATGTAAGCGTTGAAGCCTGTCATATCCGCTTGAACTATCAAATCGCAGCAAAAAAGCACGAATCAACAAGGCGACAAAATTTCACTGAGAAAACACAGTTTGCGAAGCTACCCTTTAGAATGTCGATTTTTCTTCGAGAAATCCTATGGCGACGAGTACGCAAGCAGATCAAGTAGGCGCAGCATTGATCAGCGCTGACCCAGTTATCTTGGGCCTATTGGCGGCAATCTTGGGTTTGGTATTCGTTACAGAATCGTCGGATCAACCAATTTGGAAGAAGTTTTATACCTACGTCCCCGCGCTTCTGCTGTGTTACTTCATTCCCGGCCTACTTAATACCTTAGGCGTCATTAATGGCGAAACCTCGCGCTTGTACCCGATGGCGCGTGACTACTTGCTGCCCTTGGCGTTGGTGTTGCTTTGCTTGGCGTGTGATCTCGGTGCGATTATTCGACTTGGGCCGAAAGCCATCATTTTGTTTTTTACCGGCTCTGTGGGCGTGATTCTTGGTGCGCCTCTGGCGCTCTGGATTATGGGTTTTTACGATCCAAGTTTGCTAGATCCAAACGGTGAGAACGCCATTTGGCGGGGCATGAGCACAACGGCGGGGAGTTGGATAGGCGGTGGTGCCAATCAAGCCGCGATGAAAGAGGTGTATAGCGTTGGCGCAGATGTGTTTGGAAAATTCGTTGCCGTGGATGTCATCGTCGCGAATATTTGGATGGCTTTTTTGCTGTTCATGGCGGCGCGCGCAAACCGAATTGACGCATGGCGTGGTTCAAATACCAGCGCGTTGATAGAGCTGCGAAAAAGAGTCGAACAAGTACAACTAGAAAATGTACGCGTCACCAAAACCAATGACCTCATCTATATTTTAGCAATAGGCTTGGCGTCGACGGGGTTGGCGCATTGGATGACAAGTTACATCGTGCCATTTATCAAAACCAACGCGCCCCAGTTAGAGCGCTACAGCATGACAGCCAATTTCTTTTGGGTGACTATTTTGGCGACGACCTTCGGTTTATTGCTGTCGTTTACGAAGGCAAAAAAACTGGAGGGAGCGGGCGCCTCTAAAGTAGGTTCGGCAGCGATCTATATTCTGGTTGCGACGATAGGCATGCAAATGAATTTGAAGGCGATTTTTTCTGACCCTGAACTCTTTGTGTTGGGCTTAATTTGGATTAGTTTTCACGGTGCCCTCATGCTAGGCATGGCATGGCTGATTAAGGCGCCGTTGTTTTACATGGCAGTTGGCAGCCAAGCCAATATTGGCGGTGCGGCCAGTGCGCCCGTCGTCGCCAGCGCTTTTCATTCTGCATTAGCCCCTGTTGGCGTTTTGTTGGCCGTGTTGGGATACGCGGTCGGCACGTATGGTGGTTGGATTTGCGGACAATTATTACGTTGGTTGACGGGCGCTTGAGTTAGAGTGCATTGGCGAAAACCGGCGCATTGCTAATTTTTAACAGCAATCACCGCGTGCGCTATTAAATCCAAAGCAGGGCGGGTATTGCCCTGTTTATCTGTCCAAACCTTAGGTGTCAGCGCGCCAGAAAGTGCGATGCTGTCACCGTCGCTTAATGCTAGTAACGCGTCGCGGACGGTGTCATTGAAGGCAATAACATTACAAAAAATCAGATCGCCATCGTCCGTTGCTGCCCGTACTTTGCAGGTGACATAAACAGAATCGGCTTGACCTTTACGTTCTTCGGCATTGCCATACAGGCGGCCCGCTACGAGTGCATCTATCATTTTTTCCTTTTTTCTTAAGTAAGCGTACGGCGCTATATTGATACCACTTTGGCCTCGTAGCAAACGCAAGCGTTACCGATACTCTTAGTCTACAGCCTATCTAAAAGCGTCGCGCTGTGCGAACTTGGGCGTTACAACATGGAGCGCGCTAACTTCAACACGATTTTTACGCTTCGCTGGCTCCGCCTTCGAAAAGCGCTAAAACATTAGCACATACGTTTCGCCGCGCGCGACCGAAGAAAAAGGCGGCACCTTTCGCCGCGACGCAATCGTTCCCCGAAAAGCAACAAGTCAACATAAAATTCTCTGAAAAAATGACGCGGTTTGCTTAAAACTCCGCGTGCACGCGTGCCGCATAAATCGAAACAGGTCCACGGTCTTTGTTGTAAGCAGGGTTAGTAACGTGTTGGAAATTCAACGTGAGTGTTACACCCGTCACAATTTTTGCCGAGTAATAAGTTTCCAAGATTTTCTCTGCGCCATAACGTTGGTTTCCGTCGCCGATCAAAATGCCGATTCCGCCCAGTGCAAAGTATCTTTTTGCTTGGCTAGATAAACCATTAAAGACAGTGGCGAGGCCAAAGGTGTCTTCGGAGCGACCCCAGTTGGCGCCTTTGATGGCAATACCAGAGGAAATGGATTTGTTGATTTCGGTAAATTCATACGCTTCTTTATCGCCATCATTGAAGCTAGCACGAGCGAAAATGCCTATTTCCTTCGCCACTTCCTGCTCAAAATTAAGTGAAGCGCCAGCGCGTGTCCCTTTTCTTCGTACTTGCGCAATATCTGGAACGCCCCCGTTTGTGATGCTGGCTTGTACAGCATCCGCATAATTACCCATGGGCGCACGGTTGATAAAGCCCAATAGTTTTAATTTGCCAGGATGTTCGCCCAATTGAAAGCGTGATTCAAGTTCTCCCACCAGTGAATATTGTTTGAAATGGAGGCCGGCAACTTTTGCGTTCGGCACTGGCGACAATTGAAACACGCCAGCGCGCGCAGTCCACGCATTTTGATTCCATTCCACCGCCGCACCGTAGGTAAAGCCCCACGCGTCCGCCGCATAGTCAAACGCGCCTGCATCAATCACCGACCAGTTGAGAAAATCTGTCCGTGGGTCATGTGCATACGTGTTGGTATCGAACAGGTCAACCACAGAAAATTTTCCCACGGTTACAACAACATTGTTGCTTACGCGCTTGCCCCCTAATTGATTTGCTGCAGGCTCGATATTTTCTGTCTCACCGTTAAGCGCGAAAGTCTGGCGGAGAAAGGCACGCGGTAAGCGCAGATAAGCACTGTTTGCCCCTACTTTATAAGCTTCTCCGCTAGAGAAACCAGCTAAACCCACGGTATTGCTAAGGCCGAATCCTTGATCAATTTCTGGGTTCAGCCAGAATTCAGCATTCCGCCAGAGTCGTACGCCAGCGTAAATCGTAATATCGGTGGTTTCTTCCACACGGCCCTTGGCATCTAAACTGTTTTGTCCACTATAAGGCGAGCGAAAGCTGGCGTGTTTTTGTGTCACGTTGGTAAATTGCCCATGGATCGCCCAATCTTCATCGACGTTGCTAATAGATTTGTCGTTTTGCTCTGCTGCTTCGACCTTCACTAACGATAAAGCGCTTAGCAATACGGAGCAAAATTGAACCATCTTTTTTTGTCGCATAAGGATTTCCTCTGTTTGGAAGTTCGGTTGTTCGGTTGTTCGGATGTTCCGAAGTTCAAGTGAGATTGCGAAGTGGGCAAAGTAGTATATGGCCGCGCCGTGACATTTTTGTGACTTTCTTTGTATCGGCTCACTTCAATAAGAATGACGAAAAATTGCTACACGTAGCCGCTTTGGATGACGTTTTTTTGGTTTTTTGATCCTTGATCCCGCGGCTAAAAGGCGTCGGATAGAATGGGCGAAAAAAAGCACGCTGATGCTTGCGTGCTTTTGTACTGCGCAGAGTATAGATTGGTTATTAATGAAAGCGCTTTATTTACTTGCGTAAATCAAGGCTCATCTTGCATACTCCCTAAAAAATATTTGAAGATTCAAAGCTTAGACGCCTAAGAGTTCCACTTCAAAAATGAGCGTTGCATTTGGAGGAATCACGCCGCCAGCGCCGCGTGGGCCGTAACCGAGGCTGGAGGGGATGGTCAAAATCCTTGTGCCACCAATTTTCATACCTTGCACGCCTTCGTCCCAGCCTTTGATGACTTGACCAGCGCCCAGCGCAAATGAAAATGGGTCATTACGGTCTTTGCTGGAATCGAATTTTTTCCCCGCGCTGCCGTCAGGGTTTTGCAACCAGCCTGTGTAGTGAACGACTACGTGGTTGCCCGCTGCAGCGACGTCGCCCGTGCCTTCAACTTTATCTTCGTACTGCAAACCTGAAACGGTGGTGATGGATGTCATAAGTGTCCTTGGTGATTAAAAAAGTGGCGACATTGTAGTGGAAATACGGTCTGTGGGGTTTGCTCGCTCCTGGCGAATCCAGAAAACTAAGGCATTTGCTTTGATATTTCGCAAAACCGCACAGAAATATGCCATGCATTTCGTCCTTAGGAGGTTTTCTGTCACTAGGGCGCGGTAAAATGTGAAACGTTCTATGGGCACCGTTCCATTTTTTTCATTCTGATTTTTTGTGGTTATCCTTCATGCGGCTTCGTTTCTCTGGTAGGTTCTGGATTCTGTCTTCCCTGTTGTCTTTGCTGTTTTTTCTGAGTGGTCAGGGACACGCCAATGTGGTGGTCGTACTCAATTCACGCGACGCGACGGTAAGTTTGCTTGATCAAGCAACGCAAAAGGAGATAAGCACTTTCCCTATCGGTAAAGAGCCGCACCATTTGATGGCAACGCCGGACAACAAGTCCCTGATTGTGGCCAATGCGCTCGGCAACGAACTGGTATTTTTAGACCCAGTTAGCGGGCAAATTCAACGTCGCATTCCCAATATTGCTGATCCGTATCAAATTGGCTTTTCGCCTGATCAAAAGTGGTTCGTGTCGAATTCGCTGCGTCTAGATCGAGTCGATTTTTACAAGTTTGACGGCAAAGATTTTCAACTCATTAGCCGCGTACCCTTACCAAAACTGCCTAGCCATATGGCTTTCGACGCAGCTAGCACCACAGTGTTTATTACCCAGCAGGGCAGTGACCAAATATCAGCAATTGATTTGGCAACGCAAAAAGTGAAATGGACCATCCCCGTTGGCAAACTGCCGGCAGGCATTGCCATGACGCCTGACGACAAGCATTTGTTGGTCGGTATTATGGGTAAAGATTATGTTGAAGTGATTGATTGGCGTACACAAAAGACCGTCAAACAAATTAAAACCGGCGCAGGTGCGCATAATTTTAGAGCCATGGGTGACAAGCGTCATATCTTCGTTTCTAACCGCGTGTCCAATACCATCAACATCATTGACCAAGTGACGCTAGAGAATATCGCGACGATTCCCGTTCCCGGTGGTCCAGATTGTATGGAATTAACCGCCGATGGCAAAACCCTTTGGGCGACCTTGCGCTGGATTAAAAAAGTCGCCGTGATTGACGTTGAAAGCCGCAAAGTAGTGAAGCTGATTCCCGTCGGCCGTTCGCCGCATGGCGTGTATTTCCATAATCGCGCTGGTATTCTTTAGCGACTATGCGCTGGCGAAAATTTTTTAGCCTTGCTTTGTTCTTAAGCGCTTCTGTTGAAGCGCAAAATCAAGTCGCGCCAGCCCAGTGCAAAGGCACGGTTTATCTGACTTTTGATACAGGAAGCCAATCTCAAGCGGAATTCATTGCCCAGACTTTGCGCAAACATCAAGTCAAAGCGACCTTTTTTCTGGCGAACGAAAAAACTGTCAAGGGTGATTTTTCTTTAGACCCATCGTGGTCAAGCTTTTGGCAAAATCTTGCCGCAGACGGTCATGCATTTGGTAATCATACTTTTGACCATGTGTATGTCCTGCGCGACCTTCCTGATGGGCGTTTTCAAGTTAAACCACAATTTGGTTCTTCGGCGGGCAAGACTTTGACATGGAGCGCGCAAGATTACTGCCAAGAATTGCAGCGCGTAGAAAACGCTTTTACCCATTTAACGGGAAAGACCTTAAGCCATTATTGGCGGGCACCCGGTGGCAAACTGACACCCCATTTGCTTGCAGCGGCCAAGACTTGCGGATACACCCACGTTGCTTGGGCGGAGGCGGGTTTTTCTGGAGACGAATTAGCTAGCGAAAAATGGTCGAATGCTGCCTTACTGCAGCGCAGTCTGCGTGATTTAAAAGACGGTGATATTTTCATGGCGCACATGGGTATTTGGTCACGTAAGACACCGTGGGCGCCGGAAAACCTTGAGCCTCTGATTGTCGGTCTTCGGCAAAAAGGCGTTTGTTTTGCTACGCTAGATGCACATCCACAACTTTCTAAGCATAAATGAATTTGATCGACCCACTTGTTGACATTGCCAGCAACCTCTTCTCTGGGGCGCAAGCGGCAATTTTCGAAGGTATCGTGCAGCCCTTAATTTACCAATTTGGCTTGGGTGAATTTACAGAAGATGCGTTTGAAGCGGTGGAGTGGTTCCTATTTGGTGCGCTAGAGCTGCTGGTTTTGTTTGCATTATTGCGTCCTTTAGAGGCCTTGATACCCGTGCATCGCTTTACGGATAAGCGGGCTCGTTGGAACGATTTTCTATACACGGCCTTGCATCGCTTGGGCGTATTTTCTCTGGTTATTTTCTTCGCGTTGACGCCTCTTATTGATGGCGTCACGGGTTTTTTGCATTTACAGGGCGTACAGCCGTTTAACTTAGAGCGGCTCTGGCCCAGTTCGCTCGCGCATCCAATTTTGCTTTTTTTCCTGTACTTAGTTGTGTTGGATTTTTTTGATTACTGGTATCACCGTGCGCAACATCAATGGGAGTGGAGTTGGGCTTTGCATAGCCTGCACCACAGCCAAAGAAACATGAACCTATGGAGCGATAACCGCAACCATTTACTCGATGATTTTTTACGCGATATTTATCTTGCTCTCGTTGCTTTGGCAATTGGCGTACAACCAGGCCAATACGCATTGCTAATCGTCGTGTCACGCATGCTGCAGAGTTTGCAGCATGCCAATGTGCGCCTGCACTTTGGGGCGATAGGCGAACGGCTCTTGGTCTCACCGCGCTTTCACCGTACGCACCACGCGATTGGTATCGGGCATGAAAGTAAAGGCGAAGGCAGTTTAGGCGGGCATAATTTCGCAGTCTTATTGCCTATCTGGGATGTGTTATTCGGCACGTCCAATTTTAGTAAGGAGTTCGCAATGACCGGTATTCGCGATCAATTGCCATTTCCCGAAGGCGTTGCACGCGATTATGGTGCGGGTTTTTGGTCGCAACAATACTTAGGCATACGACGCTTATTGAAATTAGACAAAGAGTTTGCACCATGAATTTCCAAGCCGTTAGCCGCGCCTGGGCGCGTGCCTTGGGGTCGCAATTCCACTTTCGTATGCTGTTACTCAGCTTGCTGCCATTTTTCATCTCGTTGCTGCTGTGGGGGCTGGCAATGTGGTGGGGCATGCAGAGCTTAATCGATTTGATTCAGAGTTTTTTTCTTGAACATGACGCATTTAAAGTCGTCGGCAACACGCTCAACACTATCGGCTTGGCTGTATTAAAAACGGTGATCGTCCCTTTAATTGCCATGTGGGCATTGTTACCCGTGATGGTGATTTCTTCGCTGCTCATCATCGGTTTATTTGCCATGCCCTTTATTAATCGGCATGTTGGTAAGCGTGATTACCCGCAGCTTGTCACCCGTAAAGGCGGCTCAATTTTCGGTAGTTTGCTGCATTCGAGTACATCGTTTGGCTTATTTTTACTTTTTTGGGTGATGAGTTTGCCCTTGTTGCTTTTTCCACCCGTGCACGTGATCGTGCAACCTTTTTTGTGGGGATGGTTGACTTACCGCGTGATGACTTATGATGCCCTGGCGGAGCATGCCGATGAACAAGAGCGCCAGCAAATCCTTGCACAACATAAGAAAGCCTTGTTAGCCATTGGTATAGCGACAGGCTTTTTGGGCGCCGTGCCGACCTTTCTTTGGTTAGGTGGCGCGTTGTCTGTGTTCTTTTTCCCCTTGCTGGCAGGCTTGGCGATTTGGTTGTATGTGCTAGTGTTTATCTTTACCGGCTTATGGTTTCAGCATTATTGCTTGGCGGCGTTGGCAGCACTGCGGGCGCAGCAAGCGTCTGCTGAACATCAAGTCGCAACCAGCGTTGCGCTTGAGCAGAATAGCGTGCCGCAGGTACAGTCAGGAACGAGTTTGTTGCAGTAATTATCTGAAAATTGAGACTAGGACTTACGCAAAATTGCGTTGGCATGGCGAAGCAAAAACGCCAGTATTTGTTTTATGTAAGCCCTCAAGGAGACGAAAATGGCAATTGGTCTAATCATCATTGGTGACGAAATTCTCTCCGGTAAGCGTGCCGACAAGCACTTACCTAAAATGATAGAACTGCTGCATGCGCGCGGTTTGCAGCTCGCTTGGGCAGAATATATTGGCGATGATAAAGCCCGCATCATCAGTACCTTGCAACGTAGCTTTGCCACGAATGACATTGTCTTTAGCACGGGCGGAATAGGTGCGACGCCTGACGATCACACACGCCAATGCGCGGCCGCCGCTTTAAACGTGGGCACTCAGCTTCACCCTGAAGCCAAAGTCCTGATACAGCAACGCATCACCGAAACAGCGGCAGAAGCGGGCAAGATCCTTGATTTGAATTCGGCAGAAAATTTGCATCGTCTGAAAATGGGCGAGTTCCCCATCGGCGCAGAGTTAATCCCGAATCCGTACAACAAAATTCCTGGCTTTGCGATTCATAACCATTACTTCGTTCCTGGTTTTCCCGTTATGGCGTGGCCGATGATGGAATGGGTGTTAGATACGCACTACGCGCATTTATTTCACCAAGAAGCGCGTGCCGAAAAAGCCGTGTTGGTGTTCGAAGCCATGGAGTCCACGCTCACGCCGCTGATGGAGGCTTTAGAAGCGAAGTACCCCTTGATCAAAGTATTTAGTCTACCCAGCGTAGGCAATCATCAGATTCGGCGGCACATCGAATTGGGCGTCAAAGGTGAACCCAAACAAGTCGATGCCGCATTCATTGAAATGCTCGCAGGGCTAGATCAATTTTCCGCTGAGTACGTTCCCGCTTAAAACGAATCAAAACGCATAAAGTCGAATGCCAAAAATAGAATTCACCCGCGTATCGATTCGTGACCTCTTGGTCGCGTTTGGGCCAATGACTTTGGTGGTGGCGCTGGTTTGTATTGTCGCCTACAAATTAGTCGACCCTGCACCGCCCCGTGTCATTGATTTTTCAACCGGCCCAGACGACAGCGCATATCAACGCCTTGCCAATCAATACGTGCAAGACTTAGCGAAGAATGACATCACCGTCAGATTGCAGGCTTCACAAGGTTCGCAAGAAAATTTACAAAGAATTAGCGACCCAGATTCCATCATTGAACTTGGTTTCGTACAAAGCGGCTCCACTGACGCAGAGGAGGCTGAAAGCAAAGGCTTGGTGTCTTTGGGCAGCTTGTTTTACGAACCTCTATGGGTGTTTTATAAGAGTAAAAAAGAACTGACCAGCATTGCTGAATTTAAAGGCAAGCGCATTAATGTCGGCACCGAAGGCATGGGTGTTGCACGCTTGTTCAAGCAAATTATGTCGGCCAATGATGTGGGCGAAAGTGATGTAGAACTGCAGCGACTAGACAATGAGGCAGCAGCAGAGGCATTAGCGGCCGGAAAATTAGATGCGCTGGTCATGGTGTCCGCCCCTGATTCGCCCGTGCTGCAAGAATTATTGCGCTCACCCGATGTGAAGCTCTTCAATTTTAATCAAGCAGAAGCCTACACGCGGCGCTTTCCGTTTCTTTCCCACGTGGTATTGCCACGCGGGATCGTCGATTTTGGTAAGAATATTCCCGCCAATGATGTGCATTTAATTTCACCAACGGCCACCTTGGTGGCGCATGAAAGTTTGCACCCCGCACTAATCGGCTTAATTCTGCAATCGGCGCAAAAAATTCATGGTCGCGCTGGGTGGTTCAGCCGCCAAGCCGAGTTTCCTTCAGACCGTTATACAGAAATTCCTGTTACGCGCCAGGCCGAAAAATTCTATAAAAATGGCCCACCGTTTTTCCAACGCTATTTAAGTTTTTGGTTAGCGAATTTCTTAGAACGTATGTGGGTGGTTCTACTAGCCCTTGGCGCATTGATTTTGCCTTTATCAAAAATTATTCCGCCCTTGTATGTTTGGCGTATTCGTTCACGCGTGTATCGTTGGTATGGTCAATTGCGACTCGTGGAGCACGCAATCGAAGAATTAGGCGAGCAAAATCGCGACCTTGTATGCCAACAACAGCTCAAGGCACTCGATGAACTTGAGGGGAAGGTCAACCATATCTCGGTTCCTTTAGCCTATGCGGAAGAGCTGTATGGCTTGCGTAGCCATATTCAGTTTGTGCGTAAGCGGATCTTGTATTTACAAAATCCGGCTTAGGGATTCAAAAAAGCGGCGCGAACTCCGCTTGAATTTGTGATACTTCTTGCTTAAAAATTTGTGCCCACTGACGACAAAGAATTCCCTTCATAAAAATAAATGAACAAAAATTGAATACACCTGTCTCTACAATTTCGAAATTGCGCTAATGTCTTCGTCAACTCTGTCTAGCAAGCAAAACCGTCACGAATATGACCGTCGTATGCATCAGGTACTAAACTACATCGACGAGCATTTGGATGAAGCAATTGATTTACCAAAACTCGCTGCAGTCGCTCATTTCTCGTCGTTTCATTTTCATCGCCTGTTTGCTGCACTGATCGGGGAAACCTTGGGTGATTATGTGCGTCGGCGGCGCATTGAGGTTGCAGCTATGCGCCTTGTGGTGCAACCCAGAACGCGCATTTTAAATATTGCCTTGTCGGTGGGATTTGGTTCAGCGGAGGCGTTTACGCGGGCCTTCAAGAACAGGTTTGGGTGTTCACCCAGCGCTTGGCGCACGCAACAATTGCTCGCGCGCCACACAAATAGCAATTTAAGTCAGACGAATAGCAAGCACAGTCAGGCTTTACATGCTGATTTCGCCGAACATGCTGTCTCCGGCAAACACCGTGCCAAAACGATGGAGAACAGCATGAAAGTAAGCCTGATCAAGCGCGAACCTGCACACGTCGCGTACTTTAGACATTTAGGCGAATATGGTGCGCCAATTGAGCGTTTTTGGCAGGAAACCTATGTGCCGTGGGCGGTAATGAATAAGCTCGGCCCCGATCACGCGCGCTATGGCATCGCCTATGACGACCCAAGTATCACTGCGCCAAAGCAATGTCGTTACGATGCGTGTGCGGAGGTCAGCGCTGACTTTGTGGCAGCGGGTGGCGCAATAAAAAAAATCATACCAGGCGGCCTTTACGCGGTTTTTCAGTTCGAAGGAAACGTTCAAGAAGTTGGGCAAGCATGGGAAAAGTTGCTTAGAGATTGGCTGCCAGCCAGCGGTTATCAATTAGATGCCCGTCCGTGTTTCGAATATTATCCAAAAGGCGCGAATACAAATTGTAAGGCCGAGGAATTTCGTTGCGATATATGTGTTCCCGTAACGCCGCTTTAAGGAAGCACTGATTAAGTTACTGCGCGGCCAAATTTTGAACCTGCGACACCGGCTACCGTGCTCGCTGTACAGTCGTACAGGTGCGCTTCTCGATTCAAACTTTGACCGCTCGCTACACATAATCAGAGCTTCCTTAAGTCACTGATCTAATGAAAAACAAGGAGAGTTTTTTGCAGTCCATTTTTAATGTTTTAATCGCCGCCGCGCTAAGCGTGAGCGCACATAGTCAAGCGCAAGACGCGCCGCAGTTGCGCCCTGATTGGGGGGCAATCTTTAAAAAGAATCATGCGCAAGGAACGATTGTTGTACTCGATGCGCGCACGAAGACCCCTGTCACCTTGGTGTATAACGACGAGCGTGCGAACAAACGCTATTCACCCGCGTCAACCTACAAAATTCCCCACACGCTTTTTGCGTTGGATGCTGGGGCAGTGCGCGATGAGTTTGAAGTATTCCCTTGGGACGGCGTGAAACGCAGTTTTGCAGCGCACAATCAAGACCAAAATTTGCGCTCTGCAATGCGTAATTCTGCCATTTGGGTGTACGAAATTTTTGCCCAAAAAATTGGTGAAGATCAGGCACGTCAATATTTGAAAAAGCTGAATTACGGGAACGCGGACCCCAGCACTGCAAAAGGCAATTATTGGGTGGATGGAAATTTAGCCATTTCCGCTTATGAACAAATTTCTTTTTTGAAGCGCTTGTATCAGAACGACTTGCCGTTCTCCGTCGAGCACCAACGAATAGTCAAAGACATCATGGTGGTTGAGGCGGGGCACGATTGGATCATCCGCGCCAAAACCGGCTGGGAAGGTCGGTATGGTTGGTGGGTGGGCTGGGTCGAGTGGTCCAATGGTGCCGTGTTTTTCGCGTTGAATATCGACACACCCAAGCGCTTGGAAGATTTAGAAAAACGCGAATTGATTACCCGCGCCGTGCTTAAGTCGATTCATGCCTTACCAGCGCCGTAATTGAATTGCGCTAGTTTTTTGGCGGACTTGCCATTGCGTCGCAAAGTAACTTTAGCGCGTTATTCACATTCGCGTCGGGCATATTGAGCAAACTATCGCCTACCGTCCATTCGAACATGCATTGGTTGGGCAAGGCAGTGTGGTTGGCAGAATTAAACAACCAGACCCCATGCTCATGGGCAATGTTATTACGAATGTCGGTCGCTCGTTCTTTTGTCACGGGCAAATACACATGCAGCATATTCACTTGCGGCACGCTGGGGTTGATGGTGATGCCAGTGAAATTTTTTAATTCATTTGCCAGCCAAAGTGCGCGTTCAAAATACTGCGGCATGGCGGCAATGCGTTGATCAAACTGCATGGCGGCGGCAATGGCAAACGGTGCACGGCGAAACACGTTACCGCCTTGGCGCTTCATCCACGTATTGGCCTTCGCAATGAAGTCGGATTTTCCCAGCAACATAGCACCGCCAAGTCCGTCTATGCCCTTATAAAACGAGACGTAGACCGAATCAAAACCTTGTGCGATGTCGGCGTAGTCCCGTTTAAAACCCGCACCTGCTTCCCACAGGCGGGCACCATCCATGTGCAGGTGTATGTCATGCAAGGCGCAATAATTTTTGATGGCATTGAGCTCATCCCAAGACGGCAATTGTCCGCCAATTTCGCGCATGGGTAATTCGAGTTGGGCAGCCGCGACGGGGTCGGTAAGGGTTTGCAAATCGGCGACGGTCCATGGTCTAAACGGGTCGCCAATTTGCAGTGCGTGAAAGTGTTGAAGCAATTGAAAATTACTACGTTCGTGTTTCAAAATGTGCGAAGTCGGGTGCAGCGCGACCAATGAATTTCCTCTTTCTGCGCAAGCTAGTCGGAGTGCCGTGACTTGCGTCAGGGTGCCGGTGATGCAAAAAAGGGCGGCTTCCATTCCAAGGAGCTTGGCGATTTTTTCCTCAAAGGCTTGAAGATAGTCACCTTCGCCGTAGGTATCGTAATCAATCTGATTCTCCGCACACCATGCGCTCATCTTGGCAAAGTCTTGCGCTGGTGAACTTGGCGCGTGATTGCACAAAAATTGTGTACAACGCAAACGCAGGGCGCGGGTTTCTTGTTCGCTCAACATGTTGAGTTCTTTCTTGATTCTGTTTTGTATCGTAAAAACGGCTATCTTCAGATTGAATGTTGATAAAAGTAAAGGCTCACATTGCGAAGAAAAACAAACCTCTCAACACAGAGGTAAAGCATCGCTTTGCGAAAGAGGCTCAGAGGAAAAACGAAGACAGAGAACAACGGCTTTTTTGCCTTTCTCCGTGTCTCTGTGTCTCTGTGTTGAGAGGTTTTGATCTTTTTCATTACCAATGAATTTCATCAACATCCAACCTGAACGTAGCCGTAAAAACATAATACTGCAATAGGTATATTTTAAATGTGCTTATAAATAATGCGCATTAATGCCTATTTTTAAGCATACTCCCTATTTATTTCTTAACGGTCGCAAGAGTTCGCGTAGATTATTGTGGTCAATCTCGTACATTAAGGCCAGTAGTTTGCCCAACTCGCCCTTGGGAAATCCTTCGCGCGCGAACCAACCTAAATAGTGGCCGGGTAAGTCGGCAAGTACACGCCCTTGGTATTTTCCATAGGGCATTTCGAGGCTAACAAGGCGCTGTAAATCGTTGGCTTCCATCAGGCTTTTTTCGGTTAGAGATAAAAATCAGCGGTGCTAAAATGCAGCACACCAAAAACTTCGAGTTTGCTATGAACGTTCTCTCCCACTCCAGCGATTTGCGCACACCGTTTGAACTCGGTAATGCGAATCAAACCACGACATGGCAGGACTGTATTGCATTTTACGAGAAACTCTCCGCGCGCTTTCCGCAGGTGCTGCATTTCACGCAAATTGGTGTGTCCGATAGCGGCATTCCTATGCATGCGGGGGTGATCACTAGCGATGGCGTGTTTGACCGCAGTACCTTGAAAGCCACGAATCGTTTTGTGTTCTTTAACAATAACGGCATTCACCCCGGCGAGCCAGAAGGGATAGACGCCTGCATGGCTTTAGTGCGTGATTTCTGTGTGCAACCTGAGCGGCTCGCTGCGCTAGGCAAATGCGTATTTCTGTTTATTCCTGTGTACAACGTGGATGGCTGCCACAACCGACAAAACACCTCGCGGGTGAACCAAGACGGGCCGGAAATGTTTGGCTTCCGCGCCAATGGTCGGAATCTTGATTTGAACCGCGATTTCATCAAATGCGATAGTTTGGCTGCACAAGTTTTTAATCAATTTTTCAGCGCTTGGCAGCCTGATGTCATGGTCGATACGCATACCTCTAACGGTGCAGATTATCAATACACGATGACCTTAATTCAAACGCAGGCCGACAAATTGGGCGGCGATCTAGGTCATTTTCTGCGCGAAAAAATGGTGCCTGCCATTTTTAAAGAGATGGAGCAGCGCGGCTGGCCGACCTGCCCATACGTGAACCCTGTGAAAGAAACGCCCGACGACGGAATCGAAGATTTTCTTGAAGTGCCGCGTTTTTCAACTGGCTACGCCGCGCTGCATCACACCTTAGGCTTTATGCCAGAAACGCACATGCTTAAACCCTATGCGGACCGTTATGCAGCAATGCGCCACTTAGTCGAATCCGTCTTGCAGTTTAGTGTGCAACATGCGGCGCAAATTCAAACTGCACGAACCTTAGCGAAGCGAGAAGCGGCTGCAAAGACGCAGTGGTCAGTGCGGTGGCGGGCTAATGTCGACAAGCCAAGTTACTTCCGCTTTCGCGGTTATCAAGCGGTAACTCGACCCAGCAAGTTGGGTAAATACATGCGGCTTGCTTATGACCGCAATCAACCTTGGGAACGTGACATTAAATATTTTGAGCATTTCGTGCCAGATCATGTGGTGCACACGCCGCAAGCCTATTTGATTCCGCAAGCCTGGCACGAGGTGATTGAACGTCTGCAATGGAATCAAGTCGCCTTAAAACGCATCACACAAGAGCAAGCGCTGCAAGTGCAAAGCTACCATGTCGTTAGCGTCACATCGCGCGCGGGTGCTTACGAAGGGCACCTCTTTCACGACGAACTTAGCTTAAGCACGCAACAAGAAACCGTATTAGCGAGGGCAGGCGATGTGCTGGTTTTCTTAAACCAAGAAAGTGCCCGCTACGCCGTCGAAACCTTGGAACCACAAGCGCACGATAGTTTTTTTCGCTGGGGTTTCTTCAATAGCATCTTAGAGAAAAAAGAAAATTTTTCCGACTATGTGTTCGAAGACAGCGCTGCCGCCATGCTAGAAGAAGAGCCTGGATTGCGCGAAAAATTTGAACGGTGGAAAGAGGCCAATCCCAGTTTACTAAGCGACCAAAGTGCCGTATTGGGCTTCATATTCCAGCACGGACAGCGTTATCGTGAGCCAGAATGGCGGCGTTACCCAGTATTTTCTGTGTTCGATACGGCACAAATCAAATAGATGGCAACGCGATGAGCGCTATCAAATTTTACGAATATATGCAAACGCCGCCATTTTGTGTTGCGCATGATGAAGACGGATATTGGTTGGTGCCCGTTAAAAACGGCGGCTGGCATGAACGTAGCCCGTTCGTGGGGCGAGTTGGCGTGTTACGAGAAATCAGTGACTTTCGCGAAGTCGATTTAGACTTCCCACAAATGAAGTCAAGTTAAGTAATGCTCGTCTTAATTTCAACAACAGCTCAGGTAGATTTTTTCCATCATGCAATAAAAGCATTATAGAATCTGGTTTGGTCTTGTAAATTTAACCTTTACCACTCGAAAGTGAGACAGCATGCCAACGTTATTAGATTATTTGAATTCCCTCGATCAAGACGCCGCTGCGCGTGAAGCTCATAACCAAGACCCAGTGGGCGCGATGACTAATTTTGGTTTGTCGGCTGATGAACAAGCTGCATTTTTGTCGGGCGATACTGCGAAAATGGCAAGTGTTGCCGGGGTGGAGTCTATTGATGCAGATAAAATCCAGGTTACTCACACTTCACCAGATCCTGAGTCGAATTAATGAACGCTTTCAGTAGTTTCTGAGCGTTTAAACTAAATGAACTTCGGCCAATCTTTGTTAGGTCTACTAAAAACGTCAATCTTTGTATTTGGCGTTTTTTTTATTTCTTCTTCTGCAATTTCTGAAGATGTACTTTCTGTTGATACTCTGTTTCGACAGGTACGGGAGCAGATTGATAGTTCGCCATCGAGCGCCCTAGTCACTATTCAGAAGCTAAAGGAGCGTTCGCTGCAGTTCGACGACAAGCAACGTGATGAATTTTATCTTTTGTCAGCGTCAGCGCTGGGTATGACTGGCCAACAGAAGGCACGCATAGAACTTGTTTTGTCATACGTTAAGAATGTGCGTGATCCTAACTTAATCTCTAAGTTTTCGTATGAATTATCCGACGCCTATGTTGCGATTGGAGAATATGAAAATGCCCTCGTCGAGCTGAACAAAAGTATTTCGGTTTTAGAGAGATTGACCGATGTCGACTCCAAGGTATCGACCCTGCAGGGCGCTATTCGTCTAGCGAATTCCTTGAATGGTTTTGATGAGTCATTAAGGTTTGCCGAACGCATGCTGGCGATTGCAACCGCCGAGAATCGTTTGGCGGCAAAATGTTATGGCCTAGCAAATATCGTTGAAATTAATTTTTTGATGGCGAATTCCGAGGGTGTACAAAGTAAGCAAAAGGATGCAGTCGCAGCATGTGATTTATCGGAGAGGAAGGTCATCAGCCTTTTTGTCAAAAGTATAGTTGCTGTCGACCTAATCAATTCAGGTCGGAATGATGATGGAATTCGCGCTGGACTGCCATTGTTGTATGCACTCATCAAGTCCAATGGAAGTTCGGACTACTTGGTGCAGTTAGAAGAAGCATTAGCACGGGCATATATTCGACGCAATGATCTTCCCAACGCAGAGCGGTTTGGTTTGCGCGCATTTCAAAGAGCGAAGAAGGAAAACTCTGTGCAAATGCTAGAGCGGACAAGTGAAACGATGGCAAGTTTAAAACGAGCACAAGGCCAACTTAATAGCGCCATTGATTATTACGACATCAATCTGGCACTTAAGAAGAAGGTACTCGACGATCAATTACAAAAGAACCTTGCGTATCAACGCGTCAAATTCGATTCTCAAGACAAAGCTAATCAACTCACCTTGCTTGAGCAAAAAAATAAAATTCTCACTGTAGAAAAGCAGTTGCAATACGGTAAAAACCAAAACCTCGTTTTACTCACGACTTTAATTACCGTGCTGGTCGCCATTTTGGGCGCTTGGCTGATGCGCACGTGGCGACAAAAAAATCTCTTCCGTTATTCTGCGCAAATGGACGGCTTAACCCAAGTCAGCAATCGCGCCCATTTCATTGCCTGCTGCAATCTCATCTTTAAACGCGCTGACCAACAGGTCAGTTTGGTGTTATTCGACATGGATAACTTCAAGAAAATCAACGACACGTTTGGGCATGCCTCAGGCGATTGGGTGTTGAAAAACGTATGCGCTGCCATCCAAAAAACGCTGCGTAAGAATGATGTATTTGGCCGCTTGGGTGGCGAAGAATTTGGCTTGTGCTTGGTGGACTTAACAGACGACGAAGTACTGGCCTGCGCGGAACGTTGGCGTGCTGTAGTTGAAGAAATTAATACCACCGATTGTGGTTATCAGTTTTCAATTTCCGCCAGCTTTGGCGCCGCTTCACGCGGTAAGCATGGTCTACAAAGTTTTGAAGAAACATTGGCAGCCGCAGATAAAGCTCTGTACGTTTCCAAAAACAATGGACGTAATAGAGTGTCCGTCTACGAGTAAACACTTTTGTGCATAATTGTCTGCTTGCCGTGGAGCGTTTTCAACAGTCGAAGTTCGTCAAACGTGTGTATTGATACATTTGTCTTGCAATCTCGCAGCAGAGGCGCAAAGGTCGCGGAGAATGATGGTTTTCTCTGCGACCTCTGCGCCTCTGCGGCAAGTTTCTTTGTTTTGCTTTGACCGTAAATCCTTTCAACCAGTTTCTTTTTGCAAGCTGAACTCACGATTAATCTTCCGCACGTCACTTATCTATGAACACTCAAAAACAAGGCAAACTCATTTGCGTCGGCACCGGCATGCGCATGGCGGGGCAACTCACACCGATTGCAAAGAGTTACATTGAAACTGCCGATGTGGTTATTGCTGCCGTGCCCAATGTTTTTGCCCGCAAATGGTTACAAGGTATCGCCAAAGAATATGTTTGTCTCTTGGGCTATTACAGCGATTGCGACGTTGAAGGTAAAAATCGGCGCGACACGTATCGGCGCATGACAGAAACCATATTGCAAGCGGTGCGTGAAGGAAAAACCGTGTGCGCCGCGTTTTACGGGCATCCCGGTATCTTTGCTTGCATCTCGCACATGGCGATTGAAGGCGCGCGCGCCGAGGGTTTTTCTGCCCACATGGAGCCGGGTATTTCAGCGGAAGATTGTCTGGTGGCCGATATTGGTATTGACCCTGGCAAAACGGGCGTGCAAGCCATGGAAACCACGCAGTTTATGATTTATCAGCGCAAGATTGACCCGACTTGCTTACTGATTTTGTGGCAACCGGGGTTGGCAGGGGAGTTGAGCTTAAAGCGTTTTGATACCGACGCGGCGCGCTTGCAAGTCTTGGTGGATAAGCTGGCGCGAGATTACCCGCTTGATCATGAGGTGATCTTGTATGAGGCGGCGACCCATCCATTAGAGCAAACGCGGCAGGACAAAATTCGTTTGCGCGATCTACCGCAGGCGAGCTTAAAGCAAATCACCACGCTGGTAATTCCGCCAGCGGCAGCGATGCAATTTGACCAAGTAATCATTGACAGATTAAAGGCGTTGCCCGCTCTCGGGACGGTTTCTGAACTATCAGAAGCGTCTGTATCATAGCCTCGGACTTTTAAGCATTGCTAAAGTTTTATGCTTTTAAATCAGTGACTTAAATGCATGGTGTAGGAACATCAGATTCTGCGTTTTTGCTTTGCGTTTGCGGCAAAATTAATTAGAATCAAAGTGCGCGACAAAATAGTTTGTCCAGTTTGTTCAATTCAGGAGGGGTGATCATGAAAAAAATTCTTATTAGTGCGGTGTTGGGTTCTGTGATGGCATGCAGCGCTGTTGCTGCAACGGCTGAAACAAAAGTGGATATATCGAGAGACGGCATTTTTACTGCCTTGACATCCAGCCGCAATTTACAAGCAACGGTAGACCACTTAATCGCCGCTGGCGCGGATCATCGTGATGTTGTCGCAATCGCTGGCGCGGCTGGTATTCCACAAGCCAAGGTGCAAAGTTTGCAGGTGTGTGTGAATTCGGTTTCTGCAGATTCTCGCGTGTTAGGTGCGACGTGCATGCGCCCAAGCACAGTGATGACAGCTTATGCTTCAGGTACGAATGACCCGTTGAGCTACTTGCCTTCCACCGCAGCGGGCAAGCGCCAAGACAAACCTAAGAAATAAGCGCTGAGGAATTCAGGTAGCGAAACGATAAGGCGGTTAAAAAACATAAGTCGTTTTGTTCAGATGGGGAAAATGGTAGCTGCGGCTGCCATTTTTTTTGCCCGTTTTCATATTTTTTGCTTCACTGTTGCGTCTCATCTAATGCATTTCATTGCGCGCTCCGATATAGTGCATGCCACAACTTCAACGCGTCGGTGATCCCGCCAGTTAAGTCGATTGATGTCCATAGCGCGTGTTAAGCACAGGCGTACGGATGGGAAAAGAAACGCACACCAAAACTCAAAAAGCCATTGGGAGAACACCATGAATTCTGATCCACGCTGGGATACCAGCCGTGTCATTCGCGCGCCTCGCGGCCCGCACAAAGTCTGTAAAACTTGGGTTGCAGAAGCAGCCTATCGCATGATTCAAAATAATCTTGATGCCGAAGTGGCTGAGAACCCCAAGCATTTGGTGGTGTACGGTGGCATTGGGCGCGCCGCACGCGATTGGGCTTGCTTTGATCAAATTCTTGCATCCTTAAAAGACCTTGAAGCCGACGAAAGTTTGTTGATTCAATCGGGTAAGCCCGTCGGTATTTTTAAGACGCATGAAGATGCACCGCGCGTCCTGATTGCCAATTCAAACTTGGTGCCAAAATGGGCGAATTGGGAACACTTCAATCAGCTTGATCGCCAAGGTTTGTTCATGTACGGCCAGATGACAGCGGGAAGCTGGATTTATATTGGCACGCAAGGGATAGTGCAAGGGACGTATGAAACCTTTGTTGAAGCGGGGCGCCAACATTACAACGGTGATTGGGCAGGGCGTTGGATATTGACCGCGGGTTTGGGTGGTATGGGCGGTGCCCAGCCTTTAGCAGCGACCTTGGCGGGCGCCGTGTCTTTGAACATTGAGTGTCAGCAAAGCAGCATCGATTTCCGCTTACGTACACGCTACGTCGACAAACAAGCAAAAGATCTCGACGATGCTTTGGCGCTGGTGAAATATCATTGCGAACACAAAGAAGCGATTTCGATTGCCCTGTTAGGCAACGCAGCAGAGCTATTACCAGAACTGGTCAAACGCGCAAAAGCGGGCGGCTTGAAGCCGGATTTAGTCACTGACCAAACGTCTGCGCACGATTTGATCAACGGCTATTTGCCCCTAGGCTGGAGTGTCGAGCAATGGAAAGCGGCACAGGCTGATGAACACCAGCATGCACAGCTCACGGCGGCCGCTGCCCATTCTTGCTCCTTGCATGTGCGTGCGATGCTGGCTTTTCATGCCATGGGTATTCCTACAGTTGACTACGGCAATAATATTCGTCAGGTGGCGTTTGATATCGGCGTACAAAACGCCTTCGATTTCCCTGGCTTTGTGCCAGCCTATATTCGCCCCTTGTTTTGTGAAGGCAAAGGGCCATTTCGCTGGGTAGCATTGTCGGGCGACCCCGAAGATATTTACAGAACCGATGCGAAGATCAAAGAACTGTTCCCAGAGAATAAAGCTGTGCATCACTGGCTCACGATGGCGAAAGAGCGTATCGCCTTCCAAGGCTTACCCGCGCGTATTTGTTGGTTAGGGCTGGGCGAGCGCCATATCGCAGGTTTGGCATTCAATGAAATGGTAAAAAACGGCGAACTCAAAGCCCCCATCGTGATAGGACGAGATCACTTAGATACGGGCTCAGTCGCCAGCCCAAATCGTGAAACGGAAGGGATGATGGATGGCACCGACGCAGTGTCCGATTGGCCACTCCTCAACGCGCTGTTAAATACGGCTGGTGGTGCGAGTTGGGTGAGTTTGCATCACGGTGGAGGCGTGGGCATGGGGTATTCGCAGCACGCTGGCATGGTCATCGTTGCAGACGGCACAGATGCTGCGGCAAAGCGTTTGGCACGCGTGTTGGTGAACGACAGTGGGTCTGGTGTAATGCGCCATGCTGATGCGGGCTACGCAACAGCGGTGGCCTGTGCGGAACGCAACGCATTGAAACTACCGATGATTGCCAAACCCTAATGCGCTTTATTCATGGGCTTTTCAGGCACTTTTTGTCTGGAAAGGCTTATGGAATATAGCATTAGTATAAAAATATAAGAGACAAAAAATGAATTCTTCAGCAAACCTCACCTTAAAGCCCGGTCAATTTTCCTTAAGCGATTTACGCTCGCTGTGGCAGGCGCACCGTCCAATCAGCTTAGCAAGCGAAGCCTATGCGGGCATCAACGCATCCTCCGAATTAATTCAAAAAATTGTCGCGAAAGGCGATGCGGCGTACGGCATTAACACGGGTTTTGGCAAACTTGCGAAAACTCGTATTCCCGATGAGCAGCTAGAACTTCTGCAACGCAATTTAATTCTTTCACACTCCGTTGGTACGGGCGAATTGATTTCAGACGAAGTGGTGCGCCTGATTTTAGTCATGAAAATCGCCAGTCTCGCACGCGGCTTTTCTGGCATTCGGGCGTCCGTCATTGATAGCCTGATCGCCATGTTTAATGCCGGCATCATGCCGGCCATTCCCGTCAAAGGTTCGGTTGGCGCGTCGGGCGATTTAGCGCCTTTGTCGCACATGACTTTGGCATTGATGGGCGAAGGCGTGGTGCGCGTCGCGGGGCAAATGCAGCCTGCTGCGCAAGCCTTAGCAAAGGCAGGTATCACGCCCGTGGTATTGGCGGCGAAAGAGGGCTTGGCGCTGATCAATGGCACGCAAGTTTCCACAGCATTGGCCCTAAATGGTTTGTTTTTGGCAGAGCGCCTGCTTGAAGCGGCAACCATTACGGGCGCGATGGCGGTGGATGCGGCCAAAGGTAGCGATGCACCGTTTGACCCGCGCATCCATGCGGTGCGCGGTCAGGCGGGTCAAATAGCAACGGCAGCGATTTACCGCGAATTGTTAGCGGGCAGCCAAATTCGGCTATCCCATTTAGAAAACGACGAGCGCGTGCAAGATCCTTACTGTCTGCGTTGCCAACCACAAGTGATGGGCGCCTGCCTCGACCTCATCAACAACGTGGCGCGCAGTTTGCTGATTGAAGCCAACGCCGTTACCGATAATCCTTTGGTGTTTGTCGACACTGAGCAAGTAATTTCTGGCGGTAATTTTCATGCCGAACCTGTGGCTTTTGCAGCGGATACTTTGGCATTGGCAATCGCTGAAATTGGCGCGATTTCCGAGCGCCGTATCGCCTTACTGATTGATGCAACGATTTCTGGTTTGCCGCCGTTCTTGGTGCCTTCGTCTGGTTTGAACTCAGGCTTTATGATTGCCCACGTTACGGCGGCGGCGCTTGCGTCGGAAAACAAATCGCATGCCCATCCCGCGAGTGTTGACACGATTCCCACGTCGGCCAATCAAGAAGATCATGTCAGTATGGCCACGTTTGCCGCACGCCGCTTGCACGATATGGCGCATAACACGGCAACGATAGTCGGCATAGAATTGCTCGCTGCGGCGCAGGGGATTGATTTCCATCAGCCCTTACACAGCTCTGACCATTTGATGACGGTGCTGCAAGCGTTGCGCAAGCAAGTTCCGTTTTACGATAAAGATCGTTTTTTTGCGCCAGATATCGAGGCGGCAAAAAACATGGTGCTACAAGGCGCATTAAGTGCGCAGTGTCAGCCTTTATATGCGAATTTATATCTCGCTTGAGACGGGGTTTGCATGCAGCGATGGAGCCAACAAGATTACGTCACAATGCCGTGGAAAAACGGCGGCGGCACCACGACTGAATTAGCGGTTTTTCCGTCGGGCGCGAGCTTTGAGCATTTCGTTTGGCGGCTTAGTTGCGCAGAAGTGCGGGTAGCTGGGCCGTTTTCTGCGTTTCCCCGCATTGATCGTAGTTTGGCAGTTTTATCGGGTGCCGGATTAATTCTGCATACTGACGAATCGCAACAAAGCATCTCAAGCACGCCATTCGCCCAGTCCGTGCGTCTTGAGCAGCGCAGTTTGCCTTACCGTTTTATGGGTGAACTGCCGATTTTTGCGGAGTTACTTGAACCCGCTAGCCCAGTCATTGATCTCAATCTCATGACGCGGCGCGATGTGTGTCAGCACCATATGCAACGGCTTGAATCAGGCAGCCATTTTATTGACGCAAGCGATGCGCAACAGTTGTTATTGTATTGCACAATGGGCAATGCCATCGTGCAAGGGCAAGAAAATTTGCAAGCTGGTGATCTTTTGATGCTGGACGAAGAGCAGCCTGCAACGGGCATCCGCGTGCACATTGATGCCGGCGAATTGGCGCTGTTGTTTTGCATGCGTATTAGTTTTCTTAATCATGAATTGTCCGCAACGAAAGGCGCGCATGGAAATAGTCGATAGCCTTTGGCTCAACGTGCACCTTGCCACCCTCTGCGCCGACGAGGGCGCGTTTATCAAACATGGTGCAAGCGGCGCCTATGGTGAGATACACGATGGTGCAATTGCTGTGAAAGGCGGCAAAATTGCTTGGCTGGGCGCGCAGGCGGATTTGCCCAACACGTTTCACGCAAAAAAAAGCCACGATGGCAAAGGTGCTTGGCTTACCCCGGGCCTTATCGACTGCCATACGCATTTGGTGTATGCAGGAAACCGCAGCGATGAGTTTGAAGCTCGCCTTAATGGTGCTTCCTATGAAGACATAGCACGTAAAGGTGGCGGTATTTTATCCACCGTACGAGCGACCCGCGCAGCCAGTGAAGACGCCTTGTTGGAAGCGAGTTTGCCTAGGCTCAACGACCTGATGCGTGAGGGATTGACGACGCTGGAAATTAAATCCGGCTATGGCTTAGACCTTGAGACAGAGCGGCGTATTTTGCGTGTGGCACGGCGCATTGGTAAAGAGTTTCCAATACGTGTGAAGACCACTTTTCTCGGCGCACATGCCGTCCCGCCTGAATATGCTGGGCGGGCCGATGATTACATCGATTTGCTCTGCCAACAAATCTTGCCCGCCTTGGCTGATGAAGGCTTGGTTGATGCGGTGGATGCATTTTGCGAAAACATTGGCTTCAGTTTGGCGCAAACCGAACGCATTTTTAACGCGGCACATCGTCTGGGCTTGCCTGTAAAGCTGCACGCAGAACAACTTTCAGATCAGAATGGTGCGGCGCTAACCGCAGCCTTTAATGGTTTATCCGCGGATCACTTGGAGTATTTGTCTGAGCAAGGGATTGCTGCAATGGCGGCAAACCAAACAGTGGCCGTGTTGCTACCTGGGGCTTATTACTTTTTGCGCGAAACGAAGTTGCCGCCGATTGCCGCCTTGCGTGCGGCTGGCATACCTATTGCGATTGCTACTGATTGCAACCCCGGTACCTCTCCGCTGACCTCTATCTTGTTAAGTATGAATATGGCATGCACGATGTTTCGGCTGACGCCGCAAGAAGCATTACAAGGCGTAACGCGAAACGCAGCACGTGCGTTGGGTATTGCTAATGAGACTGGCACACTGGCCATTGGCATGGCCGCTGATTTCGCGCTTTGGAATATCAGCCGACCCGCCGATCTTGCGTATAAGATCGGCGGGCAACAGGCACTGCGCACGGTGTTTGGTGGTGAAATTCGTTAGGGAAGAGTTGATCAAGTTACTGCTTGGCCAAATTTTGTATCTGTGACGCTAGCCGCAAAGCGCGATCCAAACTTCGACCGCTCGCTACTTTGTGCAGAGGCCTTTGGAAAGAAATTTAACAATAATTCACTGTATAAAATTATAAGAGCGCGATAATGCCAAGCAGCATTGAATGTGGCAAGGAGCTAAATTTGGACCCAGATCAGACCGGTAAGTTTGCGCATTGGAAGAAATCGACGTATTTCCATCGTGCGCGTAAGCTAACTTTCATCGCGCTGATCATTTTCGCGATCTTTGCGGTGGTGAGCTGGGCATTTTTGCCTTCGTACCTGCATAAAACAATCACGGCCGTAGCGGCTGAAAAAATTGGCCGAAAAATCGACATAGGCGCCATTCACTTTTCGCCATTTACCTTGCGCACGAGTTTCGATGCCATCACTTTGTATGAAGTCGATGGCAAAACGCCGGCACTCAAAGTCAAAGAAGCGGCGGTCAATTTATCTCTATCGTCCGTGTTTCATCGCGCTCTCGTGCTCGATGAAATTTTGATTGATCAATTCGATATGCACTTAGTGCGCACCTCGGTAGGTAATTTTTCACGCTATAACTACACGGATATTCTGGAGCGACTAGAGTCCGCGCCGAAAAATGACTCACCTGTGCGATTCTCGATTGCGAACATCCAAGTGAAAAACAGCCAGCTTCGTTTTACGGACGACGCCGTTGGTAAAGAAATCGCCATCAAAGACATACAGATTGGACTTCCCTTTGTCTCTAATTTTCCGTCCGCAATTCAAAGCTTTGTGCAACCTGCGTTTTCTGCACAAGTGAACGGCGCACGTTTTTCTTTAAAGGCACGTAGCAAACCATTTGTTGATGATTTGGATACGAGTTTGGCGATGGATATCTCTGGGCTTGATTTGACGGAATACATCGCGTATTCGCCCGTTGCCTTGCCATTTACCTTGAGTAAAGCGCACCTCAGCACCAAGCTTGATTTAACGTTTAGTCGCAAGAAAAAAATAAATGAAATTCTCTTAGGCGGCGATGTCCGCGTCGATCAAGTCGCCATACAAGATCAAGCTGCGACGCCGCTTTTAAACGTAGAGACTTTTGCAGTCAAACTAAAGCAGGTCAACGTGCTTAATGCTTCAGGAGAAGTTGAAAAAATAAGTCTCACATCGCCAGAAATTTGGCTAAATATGAATAAAAAAGGTCTTTTGAATGTGGCGAAATTAATGCCGCAAAAAAGCCCATCAGAAGCACAGGCGCAAACGGCAAAATCAAACAACATAGCTAAAGATGCGAAAACGCAAGCGAACTTGCTCCTCGCCGATTTGACTGTCGCTAAGGGTCAAATTCATTGGCGCGATGATTTTTTTGCGCAACCTAGCCAAATACTTGAGGTGCGCAATGTTGAGCTAAATGTTAAGAATCTCTCTTCCAAAGTCGACGCCCGGCCTGCGCAGATCACGTCAAGCGCGGAGCTTGGTACGCAGCAAAAATTGAGCATGTCGGGTGAATTCCATCCAATAAGTTTGAACGCCATGTTGGATCTTAAAAGTGAGGGAATTCGCATCAATGATTTTCAGTCGTATTTGAACCCGTATGTAAATGCGAAGGTGGAAGGCGAAGCGCAAGCGCAGATGATGATCAACAGGATGGATGGAAAGCTAAAGTTCAGCGACATCAGTCTGCAAGTGCAGGAATTTAAATTAAGTCCAAGGCAAAAAGCGAGTGGACAGTTGCAATTTAAGGCATTTAACTTAAAAAAGATGAATGCCGATTTGGAGCAGCAACTGCTCGATGTCGATGGATTGACTATTGATGGCTTGAATGCGGAATTTATTCGTGACAGCCAAGCGACAATTGGGCTGATGAACATTTTGCGGCAAGCATCTGCACCAGCCGTCGCCACCTCGATTCCTTCAGCGAGCTCAATAACAAGGTCCGCGTTGGCAAACCAAGACGCTGCGCCAAAAAATTCTGCAAAACAGTGGCGCGTGAATTTGCGTGACGCTAACGTGAATGCGGCGGCATTTAGTTTGGTTGATGTGAGCGTGAGCCCGACGGTGAAAGGGCGTGTCGACAATCTGATGCTGAAAGTAGATCAGATCAATAGCGAGCTTACCGGCGAGAGTCGCATCGATTTTTCAGCGCAATTTAATCGGCTCGGGCGTTTGGCGCTAAGCGCGAACGCAACGCAAAATTTCAACAAAGTGAATATTGATGTTGATGGTAAAGCCTTGCCTGTCTCCTTGTTGTCGCCCTACTTGGCGCCAATTTTAAAGATGGATGTTCAAAGGGGGAATCTCGACATCAAGGGGAAAACCAACGTCTTAAATTTAGTGCGCAAAAGTCAGGGCACAGAAAAGGACGCTAGTAAGGAAGCCAGCAAACAGACACTACAAGCCTCATTTGTTGGCGGTGCGAAGCTAGACGGGTTTAAGTTTTTGCAGCCAGGCGAGCTTGATGATTTTCTCGAGTGGAAGTCGATTTCGATTGAAAAAATTGATGCCAATTTTGGTGGCATAGACCAAACTCTGACGAGTTTGAGTAATCTGAATTCCTTGAGTATAGGCAGGCTCAGCTTGAACGACTTTTTTGCAAAACTCGTTTTATCTGAAAAGGGCGTGTTGAACCTGCAAGGCGCAGCGCAATCTAACGCGCCGAAAAACAAGGCGGAAGCAGATGCGAGCACGTCACCAGCAGAGACCGCTGTCGAAACCAAAGTGGAGCCTGCCGCACCTCACTCTGCTCAAGTGCTAACGCCGAAAAAGCCGACCATACGTATTGGCGAAATTCTCCTCAAAGGGGGAAATATTAATTTTACTGACAACTTTATTAAGCCTAATTACGTCGCTAATTTGACCGATATCAACGGCCGAGTTGCTGCAATTGCGTCGGATATGCCCCAGCCAGCCAGCTTAGAGCTACTGGGTAAGATTGACCGTGATGCGCCCGTTAAAATTTCGGGTACGGTTAATCCTCTCAGTTCGCCCATTTTTCTGGACATGAAAGGCAGTGCAAATGGCATTGAATTAACGCGCTTAACGCCGTATGCCGCGAAGTACGCGGGTTACGGCATTGAGAAAGGTAAATTAACCGTTCAAGTAAGTTACCACTTAGAGGGCGAGCAACTGCGTGCCGAGAATGAAGTGACTTTAGACCAACTTACTTTTGGCGCACGTATTGATAACCCGAATGCAACGCGATTACCCGTGTTGTTGGCTGTCGCGCTTCTGAAGGATAACGATGGTCGTATTTCAATCAATTTGCCCATATCAGGTTCACTTTCTGATCCTCAGTTTTCGGTTGGCGGCATCATTTTCAAAGTTTTTGTGAATTTAATTACGAAGGCGGTCACTTCGCCATTTGCGTTGCTAGGCTCACTTTTTGGCGGCGGGGAGGAACTCGCCTACGTGGAGTTTCAGGACGGTACGAGCGAACTCAGCACAGAATCAAAGACGAAGTTAGATAGCCTTGCCAAAGCCCTCAAGAATCGCGCGGCGCTCAAGCTCGATATTACGGGACGGGCGGATGAGAAGACCGATAGCGATGCATTGCGCTTGCACATATTTGATCGAAAAGTTCGCGCCCTAAAATTTCGAGACGCACAAAAAATCGATAAAAATGTACTGTTAAATGAGCTTGCCGTCACTCAAGCGGATCGACAAAAATACATCAGTGACATTTATCAGTCAGAGAAAATAAGCAAGCCAAGAAACGCGCTAGGCATTGCAAAGACCTTGCCGCCTGAGCAGATGATGGAATTGTTGTTGAACAACATACCAATTGGCGGTGAACTCTTGCGGGAGTTGGCACAAAAACGTGCGGATACTGTACGTGACTATCTTCAAAAAGAAGCTGAAGTCGGTTCAGACAGGATGTTTTTAATCGCGCCGAAATTGAATGCAGAAGGCATTCAAGATAAAGGAAAGCCGAATCGCGTTGATTTCTCACTCAAGTAATATTTTGTTTCATAAAAAGCATGCTGTTGGTTCGGTGATGCGAATTTGTAGAATGCACTATCGTGGTTTGTTGTGCCAGAGTAAAATTATTTTGTCAGGTGGCGCGAAATATCGGCTTTTTATGTTTTTTTATTGAAGCATGTATCGTCATTGGGCTGTTTATCTGGTGCTTACGGTATCGCCTTTTTGGACAAATATCTGGGGTTCACATACGTTTTTGTCTCAACCATGTGAAACAACGCAGTCCTCACTTAGGAAATTTATGTCAACAGGAACACTAACGAATGTCCTTTACGTCGAAGATGACCAAGACATTCAAGCGGTCGCGCAGATAGCACTGGAGGTGGTTGGCGGACTGACCCTACAAACCTGCAGTTCGGGCGCAGAAGCCTTGGCAGCAATTGAAGGCGGCTTCATGCCAGATCTGTTGCTGCTGGACGTGATGATGCCGAATATGGATGGCCCAACTACGCTAGCAGGATTGCGTAAGCTGCCAGGCAGCGCATCAACGCCAGTTATTTTTATGACGGCAAAAGTGCAATCTTCTGAGCTTGATTATTACAAATCGCTGGGTGCAATCGGCGTGATTGCGAAGCCGTTTGATCCTATGTCGCTTTCGACGCAAGTGCGTGAATTGTGGGATAAGGTGAATTAATTGAGCAATAAAGAAGAAAGTCTACAGAAAGCTTTACATGCGCTGGAGGTGATGTTTGCCGCAAAGTTGCCTGCAAAGATGAAGGAGATTGAAACAGCGCTAAACCAATTCTCGCAAAACCCCAGCGATACTGATGCGCTAACACTTTTGCATCGACTATTGCACACGATGGCGGGTTCGGCTGGTACTTTCGGTTTTCCAGAGGTTGGTGCACAAGCCCGTTTGCTTGAAGGGCGATTAAAACCTTTGATCAAGGGCGCCAGTTTTATTGAAGCCGAACTCAATCAGTTCGTCAATGATGTCATGTCGTATTTAGAATTTGCCACGGTTGCGCCAAAGTCGAAAGCAGATAATGGGCAAGAGGCCGAAGCAAAACGCCCCTTACCCGACGATAAATCAACTGATACCGATTTGAATCGCTTGGTTATGTTAGTCGATGATGACCCTAATCAGACGGAAGCAATCACGACGCAATTGGAACATTTTGGTTATGAAGTTATCCGCATTAACCAGCTCAATGCGCTAGAGGCGGGACTAAAAAGTAGAAAACCCGACGTCGTTGTGATTGACCTGTGCTTTCCAGAAGGGCGACTTGCCGGCGCGGAGAAAGTCGAGGCATTGCACATCGCAGGCAAACTGGACTGTGCAGTTGTTTTTATTTCGAATTCGAGTTCGTTTGAGAGTCGTTTGCGATCTGTACGCGCGCAGGGCGATGGGTATTTCACGAAACCCGTTGATATTGTGAGCTTAACCGAGCGTATTGATACGCTGATTGCGCGCCGCCAAACTAAAGGCTATCGAATTCTGATTGTTGATGATGATGCCGAAGCGGGCAATTTTCACGCGACGATTTTGCGCGATGCTGG
>JAIETO010000018.1 GCA_019745005.1 Burkholderiaceae bacterium | reverse complement strand
CAGGACCGTGAAACGACTCCGCGCCAATGATAGTGCTGCAACCAGTGTGAAAGTAGGTCATCGTCAGGCTCTTATCCTAAAAACCCCCGCTCTGTATTGAGTCGGGGGTTTTTGCTTTGCGGAATACCTGAAGTTATAAAATAGTGTTATAGTAGAGAGCTAGGCACATGTGCTTGGATTTGATTATCACGATATATTTGGTTGATAAAAAATATCTTCTCGATTTATCGCATGTTTAAGGAAAATTATGTCAATTGAAAAAAATGAAAAAGCAACGATCGTTGCTGCAAACGCTCGTACACAAAATGATACGGGATCGCCAGAGGTGCAAGTTGCATTGTTAACTGCGAGAATAAACGATTTAAATGGGCACTTTAAAGCTCATGCGAAAGATCACCATTCTCGTCGCGGGTTAATTATGATGGTAAATCGTCGCAAAAGTTTGCTTTCTTATCTTAAAGGTAAAGATCTGAATCGCTATCGTAGCCTGATTGAAAAGTTAGGTTTGCGTAAGTAAGTTTGTCTTGTTTGAAATTAGCTTAAAAAACCTGTTTCAGCTTCGCTGAAGCAGGTTTTTTTGTATGTCACGAATAACAAGTTAGAAGAAGCACTTCTAGTTTTCGAGGTGCTTCTTGTGGTGTGGTGAACGACAGCACCAGGAAATCTGTCGGAAAAACTGAAAGGACACACTGTGTTTAAAAAAGTTACTAAATCGTTTCAATATGGCCAACATCAAGTGACGTTGGAAACAGGCGAAATCGCTCGCCAAGCTTCGGGAGCCGTTCTGGTTTCTATTGATGACACAGTTGTCTTGGCAACTGTTGTAGCAAAAAAAGACGCTAAGCCTGGTCAGGATTTTTTTCCATTAACTGTTGACTACATGGAGAAATCTTACGCAGCGGGTCGTATTCCCGGTGGTTTTTTTAAGCGCGAAGGCCGCCCGTCTGAAAAGGAAACGCTTACATCGCGTCTAATTGATCGCCCGATTCGTCCGCTGTTTCCGGATGGCTACTTGAATGAAGTCCAAGTGATTATTCATGTGTTATCTGTCAACCCTGAAATTGATCCAGATATCGCTGCAATGATTGGCGCTTCGGCTGCTATTTGTGTTGCAGGCATTCCGTTCAACGGACCGGTTGGTGCCGCACGTGTTGGGTACATTGATGGAAACTATGTACTTAACCCAACAAGTACTCAATTGAAAAATTCCGAGATGGATTTAGTAGTTTCGGGTACCGAATTAGCAGTATTGATGGTTGAGTCTGAGGCAAACCAGCTATCTGAAGAAATTATGCTTGGCGCAGTTGTTTTTGGGCACGAGCAAATGAAAGCTGTGATCGATGCCATCCATGAGCTTGTTAAAGAAGGTGGCAAGCCGGAAGTTAAATGGATGCCGGCGGATAAGAACGCCGCGCTTATTTCCTCGATAGCACAAATTGCAGAGCCTTTACTTCGAGCCGCGTATCAAATTAAGGAGAAGCAATCACGCACGGAGCAACTAAAGCTTGCATCGGCCCAGGTCCTTGAGGGACTAGCCCAGCGCGCAGAACAAAACGGTGAAGCAATGCCGGATAGTGCTGAAGTGGCAAATATTATGTTTGAATTAGAAGCACGGATTGTGCGATCGCAAATTTTGGAAGGGGAGCCACGTATAGATGGGCGTGATACTCGTACTGTAAGGCCGATTTCGATTCGAACGGGCGTCTTACCTCGCACTCACGGCACAGCTTTGTTTACTCGCGGTGAAACACAAGCATTGGTAATAGCCACATTAGGCACAGCACGCGATGAGCAAAAAATTGACGCATTGATGGGTGAGTATTCCGATCGCTTTATGCTGCATTACAATATGCCCCCATTTGCAACAGGTGAAACTGGTAGGGTTGGCACTCCTAAGCGTCGCGAAGTTGGTCATGGACGCCTCGCAAAGAGAGCGTTGCAAGCTGCGCTTCCCTCGCCTGAAGAGTTTAGTTATTCGGTGCGACTAGTTTCTGAAATCACTGAATCAAATGGATCATCATCGATGGCTTCTGTCTGTGGTGGCTGCCTCGCGTTGATGGATGCGGGTGTTCCTATGAAAGCTCATGTCGCGGGTATCGCGATGGGCTTAATCAAAGAAGGCAATAAATTTGCTGTACTGACCGATATTCTTGGCGACGAAGATCATTTGGGTGATATGGATTTCAAAGTTGCGGGTACGGCTGCAGGAATTACTGCATTGCAAATGGATATCAAAATCCAAGGAATTACTAAAGAAATCATGCAAGTTGCGTTGGCTCAAGCAAAAGAAGGACGCCTCCATATTCTGCAGAAAATGCAGGACGCCGTTCCTGTAGGTAAAGCTGAGCTTTCAGATTTTGCTCCACGCTTGATTAACATCAAGATTAACCCTGAAAAAATACGTGATGTGATCGGAAAAGGTGGTGCAGTTATACGTGCGTTGACTGAAGAAACTGGTACGCAAATCGATATTAGTGACGAAGGGTTGGTGACGATTGCCTCGGTTGATGCCGCCGCCGGACAGGAGGCGAAACGCCGCATTGAAGAGCTTACAGCGGAAGTTGAGGTCGGTAAAGTCTACGAGGGCACCGTATTAAAGTTACTTGATTTTGGCGCTATTGTACAAATCATGCCTGGTAAAGATGGGTTGTTGCACATTAGCCAAATCGCTAATGAGCGCGTTAATGCAGTGGCTGATTATTTGAAAGAGGGTCAACAGGTGCGCGTAAAAGTCTTGGAGACAGATGATCGAGGAAGATTTAAATTGTCCATGAAGGCTGCGCAAGAGGGCGAAGCACAGCAGTAACAATGTAATGTTTTCGCAATTTTCAAAGGATGACAGAAACGTTGGATGATGAGCCGCAACTAATTTAGTTTAGTTGCGGTTTTTTTATTTCTTTACCTAAAATTTTCATTGTTATTGATTGATTTTCTTTGGCTTTCCTTTCGTTCGCGCTTTTTTAGGGAAATTATTTTGGGTCGACAGAAATTTGCAAATTGAATTCAACTGTTACGTATAAAATTGACGGTTGTGATGGTTGCGCGATACAATGGAAGGCTTTCTAGCAAGCGAGAAATATATGCGGCGGCCACTCGTTGTAGGTAATTGGAAGATGAACGGAAGCCTCACTTCTAATTCACATTTACTCAAAGCAATGCAGTCTTGTCCCGCGATTGAGGGATGCGAAATTGTGATTTGTCCGCCATCAATATTTTTGACTCAATGCCTTGCGGAGGTGTCGAACACGAGGTTCGCAATCGGTGCTCAAGATGTTTCAGAGCATAAGGTGGGCGCATTTACTGGTGAAGTTTCTGCAGCAATGCTTGCTGAACTCGGTTGCAAGTACGTGATTGTTGGGCATTCGGAGCGTAGACAATTTCATTGCGAATCCAATGGACTTGTTGCAAGAAAGGCCGCTCGCGCACTCGATGTTGGTCTTATACCTATTATCTGTGTTGGTGAGACGTTGACCCAACGCGAAAGCGGTTTGACGTTCCACGTCCTTGCAGAGCAGTTGGATGCAGTTTTGAATGTAATTGACACTGATGTTTCGAGTGCATTCGTGGTTTCTTACGAGCCAGTTTGGGCGATCGGTACAGGAAAGACGGCAACGCCGGAGATGGCGCAAGACGTTCATTCGATGTTGCGGGAAAAGTTAAATATTAAGAGACCTAATCTCGGCGTCGATACCCGCATTTTATATGGCGGCAGCATTAAGCCCGAGAATGCGGCGGCATTGTTTTCCATGCCTGATATCGATGGTGGATTGGTTGGCGGTGCGTCATTAGACGGCAGTATGTTTATGTCGATAGCAAAAAGCGCGTCGGATTTTGGATCGTAGTCGGAACTTGCGACTGGTTTATTTTTATAGGTGTTTAAATGCAAATTTTTTATTCAATCGTAGTCGTGCTTCAGGTTTTGTCAGCGTTGGTTATTATCGGTTTGGTTTTGCTTCAACATGGCAAGGGGGCTGACATGGGTGCCTCATTTGGTTCTGGTGCATCAGGTAGTCTTTTTGGAGCGACGGGGTCATCAAACTTCTTGTCGAAATCGACAGGTATAGCCGCTGCGATTTTTTTCGGTGCGACGCTTGCATTGGTCTATATTGGATCGAATCGGACAGTGTCGGTAGGAGTCATGGAAAATGTTGCAAAGGTACCTGAAGTAAAGTCGGCAACTGGCGAAAAAAATGATGCTGCACCGGCTAGTGCAGTAAACCAAAACAATCAAATTCCTAAATGAGGAAAATTTGATTTAAAAATATTGAATTGGTGCAATTGTGCGTTGAACAATTGCTGCAGTTCGCTTATGATGTGGGTTCCTTGCCGACGTGGTGAAATTGGTAGACACGCTATCTTGAGGGGGTAGTGGCGAAAGCTGTACGAGTTCGAGTCTCGTCGTCGGCACCAAAGTTTTTGATCGCAATTTTTCGATCAGTAGTCAAATGTAATAATTTTCTTGACGAGCATCATGGCTTGTCGAATTGCTCTAATTTAGGTTTTTACTAAAGGTGGTAAGCGTGAATCTTGAAAATTATTTTCCCGTTCTTCTATTCATTCTTGTTGGAATTTCAGTTGGTGTGATTCCTCAGGTTCTTGGGCGAGTTCTCGGCCCATTTCGTCCCGACTTGCAAAAAAATTCTCCGTATGAGTGTGGGTTTGAGGCCTTCGAAGACGCGCGCATGAAGTTTGACGTTCGTTATTACCTTGTTGCAATTCTCTTTATTCTGTTCGACTTGGAAACCGCGTTTTTTTTCCCTTGGGCCGCATCCATGCGGGAATTGGGTTGGCAGGGTTTTGTAATTATGCTGATTTTTATTCTGGAATTCGCAGTTGGTTTCTGGTACATCTGGAAAAAAGGGGCGCTCGATTGGGAGTAGATAATTATGGCGATTGATGGCGTATTGAATGAGGGTTTTGTCACAACGACGGCGGATAAGCTCATTAATTGGACAAGAACAGGTTCAATGTGGCCAATGACATTCGGGCTTGCTTGTTGTGCAGTTGAAATGATCCATGCAGGTTGTTCGCGCTACGACTTAGATCGTTTTGGGGTTATTTTTCGCCCATCTCCTCGTCAGTCTGATGTGATGATTGTGGCAGGTACACTGTGTAACAAAATGGCACCCGCTCTCCGCAAAGTATATGATCAAATGGCTGAGCCGCGTTGGGTAATTTCAATGGGTTCGTGCGCAAATGGTGGTGGTTATTACCATTATTCATATTCCGTTGTTCGAGGTTGTGATCGAATAGTTCCTGTCGATATTTATGTTCCAGGTTGTCCACCGACCGCAGAAGCGCTGATTTACGGAATTATTCAACTGCAGAATAAAATTAAAAGAACGAACACGATCGCTCGCTAACTTGCCCCTACGATGAATGACATGCTGACTAAAATTGACGAGTTAGACGCGATACTGAAGGAAATTCTTGGTGTTCGGACTTATGAGTTAACCAGTGCGCTCGGTGAGCTGACTCTTAAGGTTGGGGTGGAGAGCTATCGTGAAGTGATGCACGATTTGCGCGATTCGCCGGCGGCAGCATTTGACCAATTGATTGATTTGTGCGGGATGGACTACTCAACTTTTTCCGATGGAAATTGGAGTGGTTCTAGGTTTGCCGTTGTAACCCACCTTTTGTCGACATCTAAAAATTGGCGATTGCGCGTTCGAGTTTTTGCTCCAGACGATGAATTACCCATTGTGCCATCTATGGCTCCAATATGGAGTTCGGCAAACTGGTACGAGCGCGAAGCCTTCGACTTGTTTGGTATTCTGTTTGATGGTCACAATGATCTTCGGCGTATTCTGACGGATTATGGCTTTATCGGTCATCCTTTTAGAAAGGATTTTCCAATCTCTGGTTATGTCGAGATGAAGTACGACGAGTCTCAAAAGCGTGTCATATATCAACCTGTAACTATCGAACCGCGCGAAAATACTCCTCGCATTATTCGCGAAGAAAATTACGGAGTTTAATAATGGCCGAGATAAAAAATTACACGTTGAATTTTGGGCCGCAACATCCAGCCGCTCACGGCGTGTTGCGCTTGGTTTTGGAGCTAGATGGGGAGGTTATCCAGCGGGCCGACCCTCATATTGGACTTTTGCACCGAGGTACCGAGAAGCTGGCAGAGCAGAAAACTTTCTTGCAATCCGTACCTTACATGGATCGATTGGATTATGTGTCCATGATGTCCAATGAGCATGCTTATGTATTGGCGATTGAAAAGCTATTGGGTTTGGAAGTGCCAATGCGTGCGCAGTATATTCGCGTTATGTTCGATGAAATCACGCGGCTTTTGAATCATCTCCTCTGGATTGGTGCACATGCGCTTGACGTCGGAGCGATGGCCGTGATGCTTTACGCATTCCGTGAACGTGAAGATCTAATGGATTGTTACGAGGCGGTGTCTGGTGCTCGCATGCATGCTGCTTACTACCGGCCTGGCGGTGTGTATCGCGACCTACCGGATGCAATGCCAAAATTTACGGTTTCGCAGTTACGTAATGAAAAAGCTATGAAGTTGATGAACGAGAATCGACAGGGTTCTCTTCTCGATTTTATTGAAGATTTCACTATTAGGTTTCCACATTACGTTGATGAATACGAAACCTTGCTGACTGATAATCGTATTTGGAAGCAACGCTTGGTGGGCATTGGCGTTGTTTCGCCCGAACGAGCAAAGGCAATGGGGTTTACTGGCGCGATGTTGCGCGGGTCTGGTGTGGAATGGGATCTCCGTAAGAAGCAGCCATATGAGGTCTATGATCTATTGGACTTTGATGTGCCGGTCGGTGTGAATGGTGATAGTTATGATCGTTACTTGGTGCGTGTTGAAGAAATGCGTCAATCGAATCGAATCATAAAACAATGTGTTGAATGGTTGCGCAATAACCCTGGGCCAGTGATTAGCTCAAATCACAAGGTTTCAGCACCTTCGCGTGTATCGATGAAGTCAAACATGGAAGAACTCATCCATCATTTCAAATTATTCACTGAGGGCTTTCATGTTCCGGCCGGTGAAGCATATTCCGCTGTTGAACATCCTAAAGGTGAGTTTGGAATTTATTTAGTGTCAGATGGTGCGAATAAACCTTATCGATTAAAAATACGGGCGCCAGGTTATGCCCATCTTCAAGGGTTGGATGAAATGGCAAAGGGGCATATGATTGCCGACGCGGTAACTATTATTGGTACGCAAGATATTGTGTTTGGTGAAATTGATAGATGATATGCCACGAAAGTGTGTCGATAGTTGAGGCGAAACGATGGGTTTATCCGATTTAGCATTGAAAAAAATTGATCGCGAGTTGGCGAAATTTCCAGCAGATCAAAGGCAATCTGCTGTAATGGCGGCGCTTGCAATTGCGCAAGATGAAACCTCATGGTTATCCCCAGAAGTAATGCAAGAAGTTGCTGCGTATATAGGGATGCCGCCGGTAGCTGTGCAAGAGGTGGCGACTTTTTACAATATGTATAACACGGCGCCAACTGGTAAATACAAAATTTCAGTATGCACTAATTTGCCTTGCGCATTATCTGGTGGTGAGCGTGCCGCACACTTTTTGAAAAAAAAGCTGGGAATTTCCTTTAAAGAAACAAGCAATGACGACCTATTCACCTTGGTCGAGGGGGAATGCATGGGCGCTTGTGGCGATGCCCCAGTGATGTTGGTAAACAATAAGCGTATGTGTAGCTTTATGAGTGACTCGAAAATAGATGCTCTAATTACTGAGCTTCGTGAAGCGGAGAAGAAATGACCAGCCTTCATGATAGACATATCAATCCGTTGATTCTTGCTGGCTTGAATGGTAATAATTGGCATTATGATGATTACGTAAAGCGTGGTGGATATGCTTCTTTATTGCGGATATTGAGGGAAAAGATTTCTCCTGAACAGGTTATTGCTGAACTTAAATCGTCTTCGTTGCGGGGGCGCGGTGGTGCAGGGTTTCCGACGGGCTTGAAGTGGAGTTTTATGCCTCGCCAATTTCCTGGCCAGAAATATTTGGTTTGCAATACTGATGAGGGCGAGCCTGGTACGTTTAAAGACCGAGATATTATTCGTTACAATCCACATGCGCTCATTGAGGGAATGGCCATTGGTGCTTACGCGATGGGCATTACTGTTGGTTACAACTATATCCATGGTGAGATTTTCGCTGATTACGATCGATTTGAAGAGGCCTTGGAACAAGCAAGAGCAAACGGCATGCTGGGCAACAACATCGCTGGGACAGATTTTTCTTTCCAATTGCATGCGTTTCACGGTTACGGCGCGTATATCTGCGGTGAAGAAACCGCTCTTTTGGAGTCGTTGGAAGGGAAGAAAGGGCAGCCAAGATTTAAGCCACCATTTCCCGCGAGTTTTGGCTTGTACGGAAAGCCAACCACAATCAATAACACCGAAACTTTCGCTGCGGTTCCTTTTGTTTTTGCTCTGGGTGGAGAAAAGTATGCTTCTTTGGGCAAGCCAAATAACGGCGGGACAAAGATCTTTTCGATGTCGGGCGATGTTGCAAAGCCCGGAAATTATGAAGTTCCTTTAGGAACACCATTTTCGACATTGCTTGAGTTAGCTGGTGGCATGCGTGATGGTAAGAAAATCAAGGCTGTGATCCCTGGCGGTTCTTCAATGCCTGTGCTTACAGGTGAGGTGATGATGGCAACCGATATGGATTACGATTCCATCGCTAAAGCCGGCTCAATGTTAGGTTCCGGTGCCGTTATTGTGATGGATGAAACTCGTTGTATGGTGAAGTCCTTATTGCGCCTTTCTTATTTTTATTTTGAAGAGTCTTGTGGTCAATGTACCCCATGCCGTGAAGGCACTGGATGGCTATACAGGATGGTTCATCGAATTGAACATGGGCTTGGACGAGCCGACGACTTAGAAATGCTCAATTCAATTGCAGACAATATTCAAGGTCGCACAATTTGCGCACTTGGGGATGCTGCCGCAATGCCTGTGAGGGCGTTCATCAAGAATTTTCGCGCGGAATTCGAATACCATATCGAGCATAAACACTGCTTGGTTCCGACCTACATGTAATTTTATTTCGGTAATGGCTTAGAGTAAATTATGGTTGAAATCGAAATCGACGGAAAAAAAGTTGAAGTGCTTGAAGGTAGCATGGTGATGGATGCTGCCAATAAGCTCGGGACTTATATTCCACATTTTTGTTATCACAAGAAATTATCAATCGCGGCGAATTGCCGTATGTGCTTGGTTGAGGTTGAAAAGGCGCCGAAGCCCTTACCTGCTTGTGCTACCCCGGTAACTCAAGGAATGATTGTTCGGTCTAACAGCGAAAAAGCTGTGAAAGCGCAAAAAGGCGTGATGGAATTTTTGCTGATTAATCATCCACTTGATTGCCCGATATGTGACCAAGGTGGCGAGTGCCAATTACAAGACCTTGCCGTTGGATACGGCTCGACCAGTTCACGTTACGAAGAAGAAAAGCGCGTCGTTTTTCATAAAAATGTCGGGCCACTGATTTCCATGCAAGAGATGAGTCGCTGTATTCATTGCACTCGTTGTGTGAGGTTCGGGCAAGAAGTTGCAGGCGTAATGGAGTTAGGCATGTTGGGTAGAGGTGAGCATGCTGAAATTACCGCATTTGTTGGAAAAACAGTCGACTCCGAGTTGTCAGGCAATATGATTGACCTTTGCCCGGTCGGTGCGTTAACCTCAAAGCCATTTAGATATTCAGCGAGGACGTGGGAGCTTTCTCGACGTAAATCTATTAGTCCACATGACAGTTTGGGTTCTAACCTCACGGTGCAAGTAAAAAATAACAAAGTAATGCGCGTTGTGCCTTTTGAGAATGAAGCCATTAATGAGTGTTGGATATCTGACAAAGATCGCTTTTCTTATGAGGGCTTAAATAGTGAAGAGCGTCTGCAAAAACCGATGCTTAAGCAAGGCGGTGAATGGAAGGAAACTGATTGGCAAACAGCACTTGAGTATGTCGCACACGGTTTAAAGACAATTAAACACGAGCACGGTGCTTCGACGATTGCCGGTGTTGGCTCAGGTACGTCGACATTAGAGGAACTTGCATTATTGTCCCGCTTAGTTCGTGGAATGGGGTCTGAAAACGTTGATTTTAGATTGCGTCAATCTGATTTTTCTTTGGATGGAAAAATTGTCCCTTGGTTGGGTGTGTCCATTGAAGAATTTGGGCAATTAAAGAATGTTTTTTTGATCGGTTCATTTTTGCGAAAAGACCACCCCGTTCTCGCTGCAAGACTTCGCCAATCGGTAAAGCATGGTGCTCGATTATCCATTCTTAATGCAACCGATGACGACTTGCTCATGTCTGTTGCCGCAAAAGCAGTCCGAGCCCCGTCTGCGTGGGTTAACTTTCTTTCGGAGGTGGCGGTTGCGATTGCAAACGAAAAAGGTATTCCGAAGCTAAATGGCCTAGAATCGATTCAATCGAGCGCTGATGCTGTTTCGATTGCCAAGTCACTTTTGTCGGGCAAGGCTGGTATTTTTTTGGGTTCCACTGCAAGCCAACATCCTCAAGCATCGACAATTCATGTAATTGCGCAATGGATTGCACAAAACACTGATTCACAATTCGGCTATTTGACTGAGACGGCAAATCATGTAGGGGGGTATTTGGCGGGAGCAATTCCGCACCCGTCGCTTCAAAAGAATCAATTTTTGGAGAAGCGAAAAGCCTACATTGTTTTGCATGCTGAGCCTGAGTTCGATAGCTTTAATCCCAACGAGGCTGTTAATGCGCTGAGTGAAGCTGAGATGGTTGTTGTCATGTCGCCGTTTAAGCATGGCTTCGATTATGCTGACGTCATGTTGCCAATCGCCCCATTCTCTGAAACTTCAGGCACTTTTGTTAACTGTGAAGGCCGCGCACAAAGTTTTTCTGGTGTCGTAAAACCCCTGGGCGAGACTCGACCTGCTTGGAAGGTGCTGCGTGTATTGGGTAATTTACTCGGGCTCGAGAAATTTGAATTTGAAACATCAGAAGAAGTTCGTGACTCAGCCCTTGGTACTGATCTGCCGACCATGCGTTCACGTTTGAATAACTTCTGCGAGTTAATGCCTGTTGCTCTGAATCAAGCTTTCGATAATCAGTTAGAACGCATTTCCGATGTGTCGATTTACGCCACTGATGCCGTAGTTAGGAGAGCGATTTCTCTGCAAAGAACAACTGATGCGAGAACCCCTGAGATTTCCCTAAGCACGTCGAAATTTTCGGCGTTGGGACTCATGAAAGGCGATATGGTTCGAGTAACTCAAGGTGCGACAAGTGTTCTTCTACCAGCGAAAATCGATCAAAGTATCCCAGATAACGTTGCCCGTATTCCCGTAGGGCATAAAAATACAACGACCCTCGGTTCTATGTTTGGAACAATTCAAGTGGAGCGTGCCTAATGAATTGGCTTATATCCATGTGGGAATTAGCGCAAGCACAGTTCTGGTGGCCCTTGGTTTGGAATTTGTTGAAGATCGTTTGTATTATCGCCCCCGTTATGGGATGCGTCGCGTATTTGACGTTGTGGGAACGTAAGATGATTGGCTGGATGCATATTCGTTTAGGGCCGAATCGGGTTGGACCTGCTGGCTTATTTCAACCAATCGCAGATGCATTAAAGCTACTGCTAAAAGAAATTATTATTCCTGCTAAGGCGAATAAAATTTTGTTCGTTCTTGCACCGATTATGACGATTATGCCGGTGTTAGCGGCTTGGGCAGTGATTCCATTTGGTCCGGAAACAGTACTTGCAAATGTCAATGCTGGCTTACTTCTTATCATGGCCATTACGTCAATGGAAGTGTACGGAATTATCATTGCTGGATGGGCATCGAATTCTAAGTACGCGTTTTTAGGTGCTATGCGAGCGTCGGCGCAAATGATTTCGTATGAAATCGCGATGGGGTTTGTGCTGGTGATTGTTTTGATGGTGTCAGGAAGTTTGAATTTAACCGATATCGTTAATGCACAGTCCTATGGATTTGGTGTTGATCATCGATTCAATTTTCTCTCTTGGAATTGGCTTCCACTTTTGCCAATGTTTGTTGTCTACATTATTTCGGGTATCGCTGAAACCAATCGTCATCCTTTTGATGTCGTTGAGGGTGAATCAGAGATCGTAGCAGGCCATATGGTCGAATATTCCGGTATGTCTTTTGCCATGTTCTTTTTGGCAGAATATGCAAACATGATCCTAATCTCTGCGATGGCATCGTTGATGTTTTTAGGCGGTTGGGCTTCGCCACTTGGATTTGCTCCTTTTACTTGGGTGCCTGGTTGGATTTGGTTAGGTGTAAAAACATTTTTTGTTGTTTCCATGTTCATTTGGGCGCGCGCGTCATTCCCGCGCTACCGCTATGACCAAATTATGCGCCTTGGATGGAAGGTGTTTATTCCACTTACCTTGGTGTATTTGGTATTTGTGGCTGGATGGATGCAAACGTCGTTAAATATTTGGAAGTAAGAGGCACAGCCAATGGTAGCGATAAAAGATTTTTTTGCGAGTTTGATGTTGATGGAGCTGATCAAAGGATTGGCTTTAACGGGACGCTATATGTTTGCGCGCAAAATAACTGTGCAATTTCCCGAAGAGAAAACACCACAATCACCTAGATTTAGAGGTTTGCATGCATTAAGGCGTTATCCGAATGGCGAGGAGCGTTGCATTGCATGCAAACTATGTGAGGCAGTTTGTCCTGCAATGGCAATTACGATTGAATCGGAACAACGTGATGACGGCAGTCGTCGGACAACGCGCTACGATATAGACCTCACAAAATGCATTTTTTGCGGTTTTTGTGAAGAATCTTGCCCAGTCGATTCGATCGTTGAGACGCATGTGCTCGAGTACCATGGAGAAAAACGGGGTGACTTGTACTTTACTAAAGAAATGTTATTAGCGGTCGGCGATCGTTACGAACCCGAAATTGCCGCTGCGCGGGCAGTAGACGCAGCTTATCGCTAAAAAACAGGATTAACTGAATATGGAATTTGCGACTGTCCTTTTCTATGTATTTTCTTCGATCTTGATCCTCGCTGCTGTTCAAGTGATTACTGCACGCAGCCCCGTTCAAGCCGCGCTTTTTCTTGTCTTAGCGTTTTTTACTGCGGCGGGAATTTGGTTGCTTTTAAAAGCGGAGTTCTTGGCGATTGTGCTTGTGCTGGTATATGTCGGCGCCGTGATGGTTTTATTTTTATTTGTTGTGATGATGTTGGATATCAATATGGACAAACTGCGCCAAGGATTTTGGGCACATTTTCCCTTAGCAGCAATAATTGGCGTCATCATTGTGTTAGAGATATCGGCGATTTTGATTCGCGGCTTCTTACGACCAGACAATCGGGTGCCTGAGGCAGCAGAGAGTATTGGTTTGACCAAAGCACTTGGGGTAACGATCTTTACGCAATACCAGTATGCGTTTGAAATTGCTGCTGTTATTTTGTTGCTCGCGATTGTTGCCGCCGTCGCCTTAACGCTGCGCAAGCGGAAGGACACCAAGTATTTTGACCCAGCAATGGCGGTAAAAGTGAAGCGGTCTGATCGTGTTCGTATCGTTAATATGAAGTCAGAATCGTCCCGCAATGCTTCGCAAAACGACGTAAAGGCGGAATAAAAATGACACTAACACTTGTACATTTTTTGATTCTGGGCGCAATACTTTTTGCGATTTCGATTGTTGGTATTTTTATGAATCGAAGGAACATCATTGTTCTGTTAATGGCAATCGAATTGATGCTTTTGGCAGTTAACATGAACTTTATTGCGTTCTCTCATTACCGTGGAGATATCGCAGGCCAGATTTTCGTGTTTTTTATCTTAACAGTTGCAGCGGCAGAGTCTGCGATAGGCTTGGCTATTTTAGTTGTGATGTTTAGAAATCTTGACACAATAAATGTTGAAGACTTGGGCGCGCTCAAAGGCTAATGAATTGATGTTGCGAATTTCCTCAGGGCACAGCGTAAAAGAAGTAATCAAAATTACTGTAAGTAGCAAAGATAAAGGATCAAAATGGCTGTACAACTAAATCCAAATTTACTGCTCGTTGTTCCTTTGGCGCCCTTGATTGGTGCGATTGTTGCTGGACTGTTAGGAACAAAGTTTTTTGGTAATTTGGTCGGTAGAAAAGTCTCGCACACCGCTGCCATAATTGGCGTTCTGATTGCGTTTATCGTTTCGTGCCAAACCTTGTCGCTGGTTATCGATGGTGCTACGTTTAATGCCACTTTATACAACTGGATGAATGTAGGTGGCTTTAAGTTGGAAATTGGCTTCTTAATCGATAGCTTAACTGCGACGATGATGTGCGTTGTTACTTTCGTTTCGCTGATGGTTCATATTTACACGATCGGATATATGAGCGAAGACGAAGGGTATAACCGCTTCTTTTCTTATATTTCGTTGTTCACTTTTTCTATGCTTATGCTCGTCATGAGTAACAACTTTTTGCAGCTTTTCTTTGGCTGGGAAGCGGTTGGACTTGTGTCTTACCTTTTGATTGGATTTTGGCATACCAAACCAACGGCGATTTACGCCAACATGAAAGCCTTCTTGGTGAACCGAGTTGGTGATTTTGGATTTATTCTCGGCATTGGCCTAATCGCCGCCTATACGGGTTCAATGAATTACACGGAAGTCTTTGCGAAAAAAGACGTTCTCGCAAATGTATTGTTACCCGGTTCCGGTTGGATGCTCATTACAGTTACTTGTATTTGTTTGTTCATTGGCGCGATGGGCAAATCGGCACAGTTTCCTTTGCACGTCTGGTTGCCAGACTCAATGGAAGGCCCGACGCCAATTTCTGCCTTGATACATGCCGCAACGATGGTAACTGCTGGGATCTTCATGGTCTCTAGAATGTCACCATTGTTTGAGATGTCCGATGTGGCGTTGTCCTTTATTATGGTTATTGGTGGTATTACCGCGCTATTTATGGGCTTCTTAGGCATCATTCAGAACGACATTAAACGTGTTGTTGCTTATTCGACCTTATCCCAACTTGGTTATATGACCGTTGCGCTTGGCGCATCAGCTTACTCGGTTGCGGTGTTTCACTTAATGACTCATGCCTTCTTTAAAGCATTATTATTCTTAGCTGCTGGTTCGGTCATAGTTGGAATGCATCATGATCAAGATATTCGAAACATGGGTGGACTACGGAAGTACATGCCTATTACTTGGATCACATCCTTACTTGGCTCTTTGGCACTGATAGGCACACCATTTTTTTCAGGTTTCTATTCAAAAGACAGCATTATTGAAGCGGTGAAGGCTAGTCAACTTCCGGGCTCAAGCTTCGCCTATTTTGCGGTTGTGGCAGGTGTATTTGTCACTGCGTTTTATTCTTTCCGTATGTATTTCTTAGTCTTTCATGGCAAGGAAAACTTCGGACACCACGCAGGCCACGGTCACGCCGCAGATGATCACAAACACGATGATCATCATCATGGATTGGCACCGGGGCAAAAGCCGCATGAATCGCCTTTAGTGATCTGGTTGCCGCTCGTATTGCTCGCAATACCTTCTGTTGTCATTGGATTTTTTACAGTGAAGCCTTTCCTGTTTGGTGAATTTTTCAATAATGTAATTTTTGTGAACCATGCTCACCATGCAATGGCTGAACTCGAACATGAGTTTCATGGTGCGGCAGCGATGGGAATCCATTCATTGACTTCCTTACCATTCATTCTGGCGGTCTTGGGAGTTGCCGTCGCCTATTTCTTCTATATGGTAAAACCCTCGCTTCCGACTGCCATCAAAAAGCACGCGCACTCCGTTTATGCGTTGTTGGACAATAAATATTATTTGGATCGTTTGAACGAAATCGTTTTCGCATCTGGTGCTCGTGTTCTCGGCAACGGACTATGGAAGATTGGTGATCGTGGATTAATCGATGGTTTGGTTGTTAATGGCAGTGCAAAACTAGTTGGTTGGTTTTCTCGTGGAATTCGCCTTTTCCAGACTGGGTATATGTACCACTACGCTTTTGTAATGATTCTTGGTGTTCTCGGCTTTTTGTCATACTTTATGTTTCCCCTTGCGAAGTAAGCACCTAATAAAAAATATCCATGATGCAGTCACTTATTTCAAGCTCCCCTTTGCTTAGCCTCGCTATTTGGTGCCCAATTTTTTTCGGTGCGCTCGTACTTTTTTTCGGTTCTGATGCCCGAGCAAATCAGGTTCGTACGGTCTCCCTAATTGGAGCAGTGGCAAGTTTTTTAGTGACAATTCCTCTGATTTCACGATTTGATAATCTTGGGCATGGTTTGCAGTTTGTAGAAAAGCGTCTTTGGATTGAAGCATTTAATGTTTTTTATTCTTTAGGAATTGATGGCATATCGTTGTGGCTAGTACCGCTTACAGCATTCATCACAGTGATTGTTGTTATCTCTGCGTGGGAGGTAATTGAAAAACAAGTCGCGCAGTATTTCGGTGCTTTCTTAATTTTATCTGGCCTCATGATCGGCGTTTTTTGTGCTGCAGATGGATTACTTTTTTATGTGTTCTTCGAAGCGACTCTGATACCAATGTACATCATCGTTGGTGTATGGGGCGGTCCGAATAGAGTTTATGCGGCGTTTAAATTCTTCCTCTACACATTGATGGGTTCGCTATTAATGCTGATTGCGGTTATTTATCTCTATCTTGCCTCAGGAAAATCGTTTGACATAGCTACGTGGCAGAGACTTGCGATTCCTATGCATGCGCAAGTCCTATTGTTTGTTGCTTTTTTCATGGCATTTGCTGTCAAGGTTCCGATGTGGCCGGTGCACACGTGGCTCCCTGATGCTCACGTTGAAGCACCTACTGGTGGATCAGTCGTGTTGGCAGCGATCATGTTAAAACTTGGTGCATATGGCTTTCTGCGGTTTTCCTTACCTATTGCCCCAGATGCAAGTCATTTCTTCGCGCCCGCAGTCATTACACTTTCTCTCATTGCAGTGATCTACATCGGCCTTGTTGCGCTGGTGCAGACGGACATGAAAAAGCTGGTTGCCTATTCGTCGATTGCTCATATGGGATTTGTCACACTAGGGTTCTTTATGTTCAATGAACTTGGCACCCAAGGTGCGATTGTGCAAATGATTTCACACGGATTTATTTCTGGTGCGATGTTCTTGTGTATTGGCGTTCTCTATGATCGTATGCATTCACGCCAAATAGCCGATTATGGTGGTGTGGTAGGAAAAATGCCGAAGTTTGCTGCATTGTTTGTTTTATTTTCGATGGCAAATTGCGGCTTACCCGCGACGTCTGGGTTCGTTGGCGAATTCATGGTGATTCTTGGAGCCGTTAAGTTTAATTTTTGGATCGGTTTGCTTGCTGCGAGCGCACTCATTTGGGGGGCAGCATATTCACTCTGGATGGTGAAACGTGTGATGTTTGGTGCTATCACCAATAAACATGTGCATGAATTGACTGACCTCAACGCGCGGGAATTTTTGATGCTTGGAATTTTGGCGGCAGCGGTTTTGATCATGGGCATTTATCCCGCACCGATAACTGACGCGATGCAAGTAACGGTTTCTGATTTTTTACGTCACGTTGCTACCTCGAAAATAGTTCCTTAATTGATTATAAAAATAGTGCATAGCGACATTCAATATCAATTAGGCCAAGATCAAAGTAAGAACGCAACTATAAATAAATGCTCGGTTAATAAAATAAAATGAATCTAATCCCCCTTTATCCTGAGATCTTTTTGGTCATAGCGATATGTGCCATTCTCTTAATCGACGTGTATTTGCCTGATTCAAAGCGGGGCGTAACCTATGTTTTGAGTTTGATTACATTGGTAGTGTGTGCTGGTTTAACTATCAACAGCTTTAATGGTGCAAGTTCTTATTTGCTGAACAATATGTTCTTATCTGACGCCATGTCGAGTGTCTTAAAGCTGTTCACCTATCTCGCTATCGGTATGACCTTGATTTACGGAAAGCAGTATGTCACAGCGCGTGGCATGTCGAATGGCGAACTAGGCGGTGAGTTTTATGCGCTTGCGCTGTTTGCTCTGTTGGGACAAATGGTGATGATTTCCGGGAATAATTTTCTGATTATATATCTCGGCCTAGAGCTGTTATCCCTTGCACTTTACGCGCTAGTTGCTTTGCGTCGTGATCATGCGGTTTCCACTGAGGCTGCGATGAAGTATTTTGTGCTTGGCGCTCTTGCCTCTGGTTTTTTGCTATACGGAATTTCTATGCTGTACGGTGCAACAGGCACACTCAACTTAAATGAAATGGCGACAGCCGCCGCATCACCCACGGCAAACAAAACCATTCTGGTCTTTGGTATCGTGTTCCTCGTCGCGGGTTTGGCATTTAAGTTGGGCGTGGTGCCCTTCCATATGTGGGTACCAGACGTGTACCAAGGTGCCCCTACAGCAGTGACATTACTTTTAGGCGGTGCGCCAAAACTAGCGGCGTTCGCGATCTGCTTCCGTATGTTAGTTGAAGGTTTGTTCCCACTTGCGATTGATTGGCAACAAATGCTCATGGTACTTGCTGTCATGTCGATGGCGATAGGAAACATTACGGCGATTGCGCAAACCAACCTTAAACGTATGTTGGCTTACTCCACAATTTCCCAGATGGGATTTATGTTGCTTGGACTCTTATCAGGCGTGGCTAACGGTGACATCAGTAAAGCTGCTGACGCTTATTCCGCATCGATGTTTTATAGCATCACCTATGTCTTAACAACTTTGGGTACATTTGGCATCATCTTGTTGCTTTCGCGTAGTGGATTTGAGGCAGAAGAAATCAGTGATTTAAAAGGACTGGTTAAGCGCAGCCCGTGGTTTGCATTGGTCATGACTTTATTCATGTTCTCTCTGGCGGGCATACCGCCAATGATGGGTTTTTACGCCAAGTTCTCGGTGCTAAATGCGGTTGTCGCATCTGGACAAACATGGTTAGCCGTCATAGCAGTACTCTTTTCTTTAATTGGCGCTTTCTATTACTTGCGTGTGGTCAAAGTCATGCTTTTCGATGAAGCAACTGATACAAGTGCAATCACGTCGACGACAGAAATGCGCGTTGTACTGAGTCTCAATGGCGCTGCCGTACTCGCTCTCGGTATCCTTCCTGGCCTACTAATGACGATTTGTTCGTCCGCAATCGTCAAAACTTTGGCTTCTTAAAAACTAGGTCAGCATTTTAACCAAACGCAACGAAGCCAACTCCTCACTTTTCTCCTAATTTGAATCGCCGCGTTTTAAACATTCAAACGCGGCAATCAGTCAGTTAAAAATTCGCAGACCGGAGCGGTTTGCACAACGAAGATGGCGGTCGAAATTTGGATCGCGAAGTGCAGTTCAACGACTTTAGAACGAATTTTTTTGCGAGTGGTTTTCTGCGCATCGTGCCGAATATCTCAAACACAAAATTTGATCGCGGAGTAGTTGAACAAGAGCCTCATAGCGCTCTAACCTTGTCGCCTTTTTTGGCCACGTTAATCGCTCAGCGCACGATTTTTGACAGTTAATTGTGATATAAACACGCGCCAAAGCAATTAGCGTTCGCCCGTTTGTAAGCGCCAAAGCGACAGATAGCCGCCATTTAGTCTAATTAGTTCATCGTGCGTGCCGCTCTCGACGATTCGCCCGTTCTCCAACAAATAAATGCAGTCTGCTTGCCTGATCGTGGACAGTCGATGTGCAATTACGATGGTCGTCCGATTTTTACTGACGACATCGAGACTGCGCTGAATGGCCGCTTCCGTTTCGTTATCCACCGCGCTAGTTGCTTCATCTAGGATGAGAATCGGTGGATTTTTTAGAATGGCGCGGGCCAGCGCTAAGCGTTGGCGCTGACCGCCAGAAAGTTTTTGACCGCGCTCGCCTATGCGGGTGGCAAATCCTAAGGGCATTTTTTCAATGAATTCCATCGCCTCTGCGGCTATCGCTGCCTCGGCGATAGCCTCATCGCTGATTCCATTGACGCCATAAGCAATATTTTCTGCGATGGTGCCATCTGTTAAGAAACTGTCTTGCGCCACATAGCCAATTGCTCGTCTTAGGTCTTGTAATTTGATTCCGTCTATGGGGAGTCCATCTAAGCGAATTTCACCAGATTGCGCGGAGTAGAAACGCAAGAGAAGTTTCACCAAGGTCGATTTCCCTGATCCCGTGGAGCCGACGAAGGCAACCGTTTTCCCCGCAGGTATTGTGAGCGTGATGTCTTGCAGGGTAGGGCGGTCAGCGTAGGCAAAGTTCAGGTTTGTGAACTGCAATGCGCCTTTGACGTCTTCAACCCGCAGTGCTGAACCGTCGTAAGAAATATTGATCGGTGTGTTGAGCAAATTCATTGCGCGGTCGATGGCCGACATGGAACGCTGATACATGTCAGCGACATCCGCAAGACCTGTGAGTGGCCATAGCAAACGCTGGGTTAAAAATACCAGCACTGAATACGCTCCCACTGCTAATTCGCCATGCAGGGTAAGCCAGCCACCGTACACCAAGGTGGCAGTGAAGCCCGCCAAAATTGCCATACGTATGACAGGTGTAATCGCCGCACTCACTGCGATTGCGCGCGCGTTTGCCATTCGATATTGGTCACTTGCTTCGCCAATATGTTTCGCCTCGAAGTTCTCCGTCGCAAATGCCTTAATGGTAGCAAGCCCTAACAGATTGTTGTTAAGACGAGCGCTGACATCACCTGCCGCTTCGCGCACTTCCGCATAGCGCGGCGCCAAGCGCTTTTGAAACCAAAAAGCGCCAAACAAAATGGCGGGCACGGGCAACAGAGAGATTATCGCCAATGAAGGTTGAAGGGCGAAAAACACCGCCGACACCATGATAGAAGAACAAACCACTTGAATAATTTGATTCGCGCCACCGTTTAAAAAACGCTCCATCTGATTGATGTCTTCATTTAAGATCGACATCAGGTTGCCAGTGCGTTGGTTTTCGAAGTACGCCATTTCCAATTTTTGAACATGACTGTAGGTGTCTAAACGCAGATCGTGCTGCAGATTTTGCGCGAGTTTACGCCATTTTAAAGAGAGCAAATATTCAAACCAGGATTCGCCAAACCAAATCAAAGCGTTCAGTACGCCTAACAAAATCAGTTGATGCCAGGTGTCGGTGATGCCAAATCCGCCTAGAGCTTTTTTCGCTAAAAAACTTTTGTCGCCATTCACAACGATATCCACAGCGACACCGATGAGCACTTCCGGAAGGACGTCGAAAAACTTATTTAGGATCGAGTAGAGTGTCGCTAAACGGAAATCGCGCTTATAACTTCCCGCGTAGGTCAGTAGTTTTTTGAGCGGGTGAAGATTAGTGAGTTTGTGTGCGGAGTTTGCCATTTTTTTTATACAGCTATAAGTATTTATATGGAGCGCTTATAAATAAAGCGGATAAATAGGTATTTTTAATGATACTGCCACTTTTTTGTATTTATAAAAACAAATGGCGCGATTTCTACAAGTTAAAAACCTGTATTAGAAGTCAAGGTTAACTTTCATTCGTTACCGCTTTTCTCGGTTGAATTCACACAAGTGCTAGCACGTTCACTTTAGCTTGATTTGCTTTCATCCGACATCTTTCAGTGTTACTCAACATAATTGTGGCCACCAAAAAAGCAAAAAACCTCTGCCATGAGAGGTTCTTTGAAAGTTGCAAATTGGCTTGTTGAGCAAAGTTAGAAATCACTCTTCGCGGCGTAAATGAGGAAATAAAATCACGTCGCGAATATTGGGGGAGTCAGTAATGAGCATCATTAAACGATCGATACCAATGCCACAGCCACCGGTGGGCGGCATACCATATTCCAAGGCGCGAATATAGTCTGCGTCGTAGTACATTGCCTCCTCATCGCCTGCATCTTTGGCGGCAACCTGGGCACGGAAGCGCGCTGCTTGGTCTTCCGCATCGTTTAATTCTGAGAAGCCGTTAGCAATTTCGCGACCAGTCATGAAAAGCTCAAAGCGTTCCGTAATGCCCGGCACCGTATCGGACGCCCTGGCTAAAGGTGATACTTCCGCTGGGTAATCAATAATATAGGTAGGTTCCCATAATTGCGCTTCTGCCGTTTCTTCAAACAGCGCTAATTGCAATGCGCCTAAACCCGCATTAGCGAATGGTTTAACGCCAAATTTCTTTAGTTCTGCTTTAATAAAATCAGCATCATTTAGTTGGTCAACCGTGTAGTGTGGCGCGTATTTGTTAATCGCACCAACGATGGTTAGTCGTTGGAAGGGTTTGGCTAAATCAAGTTCCCGTCCTTGGTAAGTTAACACCGCAGTACCATGCGCATCCACTGCCGCCTTGCGGATGACTTCTTCCGTGAAGTTCATCAACCACTGATAATCGACATACGCAGCGTAAAACTCCATCATCGTAAATTCAGGATTGTGTCGCGGTGAAACGCCTTCGTTGCGAAAATTGCGATTGACTTCAAACACACGTTCGAAGCCGCCCACGACTAAGCGCTTCAAATAAAGCTCTGGGGCGATGCGCAGGAACATTTGCATGTCCAGGGCGTTGTGATGGGTAATGAAAGGCTTCGCCGCCGCACCGCCAGGAATCACATGCAACATGGGTGTTTCAACTTCCATGAAATCATTGCTGACCATGAAGTTGCGAATCGATGTCATGGCAGCGGTCCGCGCTTTAAACGTGCGACGGGTGTCTTCGCTCATGATTAAATCGACATAGCGCTGGCGATACTTGGTCTCTTGATTGGATAAGCCATGAAACTTGTCAGGCAAGGGGCGCAGCGATTTGGTGAGTAAGCGCAATTGCGTGACTTTAATGGTGAGTTCGTCGGTTTTGGTTTTAAAAAGTACACCGACCACGCCGAGAATATCGCCCAAATCGTAATGACGGAAAGCTTCCATTTCTGCTTCGCCCGTCTTATCGCTGGTGACATACAATTGTATGCGTCCATCTGCTTTAGCACCTGAAGCGTCTTGCAAGGTGGCGAACGCGGCTTTTTTGCCAGCTTCGCGTTTTAACATCATGCGGCCGCCGATACTGACTTCGACGTTCAAGGTTTCCAGTTCCTCACGTGTTTTATCTGCGTATTGCGTTTGCAATCCAGCGGCTTTGTGAGTGGGGCGAAAATCATTGGGAAATGCGACACCCGCTGCACGAATGGCATCTAGCTTCGCGCGGCGTTCGGCAATAATCGAGTTTTCATCTTGGTTTGCTTCTGGCGCAACTTGAGGTGATTCAGACATGGTTTTCTCTGCTGTAAACGATGTTATAAATTTGCGATACTCGTTAGAATTTTCTACGGCTAGTTAGCATGACTACTTTGAACTAAACGCCTTGTTTCAAGGAGGCAGCGATGAAGTCATCTAAGTCGCCATCAAGCACGGCCTTGGTGTTGCCCATCTCAAAATTGGTACGTAAGTCCTTAATGCGCGACTGGTCCAGCACGTAAGAACGAATTTGATGACCCCAGCCGACATCGGTTTTTGTGTCTTCGAGATTCTGCTTTTCGCTCATTCGTTTGCGTAGCTCTAATTCGAACAATTTTGCCTTCAACATTTCCCACGCTTCAGCACGGTTGCGATGTTGGCTGCGATCGTTCTGACACTGAACAACAATGCCAGATGGCGCATGCGTTAAGCGCACGGCAGAGTCAGTCTTGTTAATGTGCTGCCCACCGGCACCAGACGCGCGATAGGTGTCGACACGAACATCGGCAGGGTTAATGTCAATCTCGAATGATTCGTCAACTTCAGGATAAACAAACAAACTAGAGAACGAGGTATGCCGGCCATTTGCAGAGTCAAAGGGTGACTTGCGAACTAAGCGATGCACCCCTGTTTCCGTGCGTAAGAAGCCATAGGCATATTCGCCTTCTACTTTTAAAGTGGCCGTTTTAATGCCAGCGACCTCACCATCGGATTGTTCCAAGATTTCTACTTTAAAGCCTTTGCGTTCGCAGTAACGTAAATACTGACGCAACAACATGGAGGCCCAATCTTGCGCTTCGGTGCCACCAGCGCCTGCTTGGATATCGATAAAACAGTTATTCGGATCCATGGGATTGTTGAACATGCGCCGAAATTCCATGCCTTCGACCATGGTTTTTAGCGTGTTGGCATCGCCTTCAATCGCGATTAAAGTATCTTCATCATCCTCTTCGCGCGCCATGCTGAACAAGTCATTCGCGTCTTTTAAATCGGCATCGATTTTCGTCAGCGTATGAACAATCGCTTCTAAGGATTTTTTCTCTTTGCCTAACTCTTGCGCCCGCTTGGGCTCTTCCCACACTTTCGGGTCTTCTAGTTCCGCATTAACCTGTTCGAGTTTCTCTGACTTGATATCGAAGTCAAAGATACCTCCGAAGTTCGGCTTCGCGCGTAGTGAGATCGGCGAGCAAGTTGGCAAGGCTGTTAAGGCGTTCGGCTTCCATGTTTTTCTTTGATGTAATTGAGGGCGAACCCGTGATTATACGCTAGCCATAAATGGGCTTCAGGGCATTGAAGGTAAAACAGCGCAAGTATTCTTGAGACAATAGATTTATTGCGCCACAAGCGCAAATGCCACGGTGAGCTACCAAACTGAGGTCGTAATCGTTGCTTTGTTTTTCTTTTGTTCTTCAAACCATTTTGTTAATTGGTTCTTAAAGCACGAAGGGCAAATGTGAAATTGCGTCTGGGTCGATTGTCCACCCTGAGGTAATGATTCCTCTTCTTCGAGTAAAACGGTGGTGAGGGCTTTTTCGTTGTCTTTACTGCTCCAATTTTCATCCCAAGCGGATTCTGCACCGCAAACATCGCAGGTTAATTTTTCGAATACTTCTTCGGTGTGCTCCAAAATTAAAACCGTTTTCATGTGTTTCATGTGGTTCTCCTGTGAAGTAAAGCTAGCCCGACAAAAACTACGTTGCTATTGATTCGATGAATTCCGGTGTTCGCCTTGCTTATGCCTTAAAAATTAGTTGGTACGTTGTGCCAAAGACTTATTTGCGCCCTGCCTTACGCGTGCTTGTCTTTGCTGAACGATAGGCAAGTGGGCTGCGCGTAGTCGTATTTCCAGTGTTTGCTTCAGACGCGCTTACTTTTCCACCATTGCTTGTTTTAGCGATGGTTTGTGGTTTCTTCCCGAACGTATTCATTTTTGGTGGCGACTTCCGTCGCTTTTGTTCGCCCTCAGTGGCAATCGCAACGGGAATAATCGGTGCTTTCGGAGAAATTAAATGCTTAGCGCTGCTACCGATTAAATCGCCCCGGCCCATGCGTAATAGGCCTTCTCGGACAATTTCCCAGTTTTCTGGTGCGTGATAGCGCAGCAAAGCTTTGTGGAACTTGCGAATTTTTCCTGAACGCGCCGTTTCAACTATTTCTGAATCTTCCGTGACTTTCTTTAAGGGATTTTTGCGCGTGTGATACATCGTCGTGGCTAATGCCATCGGCGTCGGCATAAAGGTCTGCACTTGGTCAAGTTTAAAGTCGTTTTTCTTGAGCCATAGGGCGAGGTTGACCATGTCTTCGTCAGTAGTACCAGGATGCGCCGCGATAAAGTAGGGGATTAAATACTGTTCTTTGCCCGCTTCTTTGGAGTACTTCTCGAACATTTTTTTGAATTCATCATAGGCACCAATGCCCGGCTTCATCATTTTGGAAAGCGTACCTGATTCGGTATGCTCTGGAGCGATTTTTAGTAAGCCACCAACGTGATGCGTGACGAGTTCTTTCACATATTCAGGTGATTTGACGGCGAGGTCATAGCGTAACCCGGAGCTAATTAGGATTTTCTTTACGCCTGGTACTGCGCGCGCCTTACGATAAAGAGAGATCAATTTGCTGTGATCTGTGCCTAAATTGCTGCAAATGCTTGGATAAACACATGATAAGCGTCGGCACGACTCTTCAATTTTTTTATCCTTACAAGCAAGTCGATACATGTTTGCCGTGGGGCCACCAAGATCTGAAATAGTGCCCGTGAAGCCTTTTGTTTTATCGCGAATTTCTTCAATTTCGCGCAAGATGGATGGCTCAGAACGGCTTTGAATAATCCGCCCTTCATGCTCTGTAATCGAGCAAAATGTGCAACCACCAAAGCAACCACGCATGATATTGATGGAGAAGCGAATCATCTCCCAAGCTGGAATGCGCGCTTTCCCATAGCTAGGGTGGGGCGCACGGGCATAGGCGCGGTCATACACGCCATCCATCTCATCCATGGCGAGGGGTAGCGGGGGCGGGTTGATCCACACATCGCGTTCGCCATGCGCTTGCGACAAGGCTTTGGCATTGCCGGGATTGGCCTCCAAATGAAATACCCGTGAGGCATGCGCATACATAACGGGGTCATCTTTTACTTCATCAAATGAAGGTAGCCGAATCACCGTTTTATTGTGTTTGTTTCGCAGCATGAGCTGTCGCTCTTCTCGGCTCATAATGCGTATAGCTTGTTGTTTGACGACGTCTGGCTTCGCTTCGGCGGGTGCGTTTGTAAGCGCTTTTTCAGTTTCGACCTTGCTATTCTTGTCATCGCATTTGGCCCCAGTTTCAGGCGTCATCTCATACGGATTAGTGTGCGCTTCGATTTTGCCAGGCGTATCCAGCTTGGTAGAGTGAATTTCTGCCCAATCGGTGTCAGGCAACCAATTTTTCGCGGTCATAAAAGCGGTGCCGCGTAAATCTCGAATCGATTTTATTTCTTCACCCGATGCGAGTCGATGTGTTAAATCGACGAGGGCACGCTCTGCATTGCCAAACAATAAAATATCTGCCTTTGAATCTGGTAAAACCGAACGCTTAACCTTGTCTGACCAATAGTCGTAATGCGCAATCCGGCGCAAACTTGCTTCAATGCTGCCAATGACGACATTCACTTCAGGGAAAGCTTCACGCGCTCGTTGCGCATACACCACCACGGCGCGGTCTGGGCGCTTACTTGGGTCGCCGTCGGGCGTGTAGGCGTCTTCTGAGCGTATTTTTCGGTCGGCAGTGTAGCGGTTGACCATCGAGTCCATGTTGCCAGCAGTGATGCCGAAATAAAGATTCGGCCGGCCAAGTGTCCGAAAGGCGTCCGCCGAATGCCAATCTGGCTGGCTAATAATGCCGACCCGAAATCCTTGATGTTCAAGCAGGCGGCCAACTAATGCCATGCCAAAGCTAGGGTGATCAATGTAGGCGTCACCTGTAATTAAAATCACATCGCAGCTATCCCACCCCAGCACATCCATTTCGGCGCGGGACATAGGAAGGAATTTTGCCGCATTGTTCCCACCAACTTCGGGGCGATAACGGGGAAAGGAAAATAGATTTTTGGGTGACGGATTCATACGCGGGATTGTACTGGAATTGTTACTTTCTCGCCCTAAGGTATTGATATCTAGGAATATTTTTAACGCTTAGCGACAATTTCCGTATCTAAATCAATCGTGTCGTTGTTGCCTTGACCTAGCCTCGCCAAAGCGCTATCTGCCGCTCGTTGCCTAGACATCAATTATCTGGAAATGGCTTAGGTTCACAGAGACCTCTCACAACTTATTACGCGGCCGAATATGCATTTGCTAATTCGACTGCCCTCTCGCTGTACAGCCGTAAAGATCGCTTCTCAAAGCAAACTTCGACCACTCGCTACTTTGTATAGAGGTCTCAAGGATGAATTTGACCTATGGTTTGCTTTTTATCGCTGAAATAAAAAACCACGTCCGATTTCTCGAACATGGTTTTTTAACATTGTAGACCGACTTTAGCGCCTTTTTTGCGCTGTTTAAGCTTTAGTGCCGGCTCAGTGGGAAGCTAAATCACCCCAAATTTCTTGCAAACGAGCGTCTCTACGGCAGCTTGTACGATAAAACTTGTAGCGAACCGGATTTTTCTTGTAGTAATCCTGATGGTACTCTTCAGCGGGATAAAAGGCACCTGCAAGCACAATTTCAGTGACGATTGGATCTTTGAAGGGCTTGGATTTTTCGAGTGCTGCTTTTGAAGCTAAGGCACTTTTTAGTTGTGCTTCGTTGTGGGCAAAAATGACAGTTCTATACGGGGAACCTCGATCACAAAATTGTTGATCTTTAGTCGTTGGGTCGATCGAGTGCCAGTAATAATCGAGCAATTTTTCGTAGGTAACTTTGCTGGGGTCATAAACAATTTCAACCGCCTCAGCATGGCCTGTCGTATGTGACGAGACTTGCTCGTAACTTGGGTTAATTGTTTTGCCGCCAGTGTAACCAGAGGTTGTTGATATCACACCAGGCACCTTGTCAAAGTCTGATTCGACACACCAAAAGCAACCACCAGCAAAAGTCGCTTTTGCCGTAGTCGGCGTAGTGGCGGGGGCGGGTTTCGCACTAGGCGCCTGCGCACTAACGAATGTGCTAAAGCCGATTGCAAAGGCGAACGAAACCAATTTTATGCATTTGGCTAAAAGATTTTTTCTGTTCATGCGGCACTCACAAATTTCAATGCAACACCATTATTGCAGTAGCGCTTTCCAGTTGGTGCTGGGCCATCATTAAAGACATGACCTTGATGTCCTTCGCAGCGCGCGCAATGGTACTCGGTGCGTGGTAGAAACAATTTATAGTCAGTTTTAGTTTGCACGGCACCAGGAATTGTGTCGAAAAAACTCGGCCAACCCGTACCGCTGTCATATTTCAAGTTCGACGTGAAAAGCGGGAGATCGCAGCCAGCGCAATGGAATGTACCTTTTCGCTTTTCCGTATTTAAGGGGCTGGTATGGGGATGCTCTGTATCTTCTTTGCGTAGAACACTATATTGTTGCGGCGTCAGGCGTTTTTGCCATTCCGCATCGCTGAGGCGCAAAGGAACGATAGCGTTTGAAGGGGGTGTTTTTGTTTCGCCGGCAGCACTTGCCTGCTTTGCAAGAAAAAGGCCGCCAAAAATGGCCATAAATTGACGTCGCATCATTGTTCAACTCTTTGGTAGTGGGGGTGCACATCAGTCGTTTTTGCACCTAAAATCCTTACAGTTGTGGCGTCGATTGTATAAAAGCAAAAAGGAGCCAAAGGCTCCTTTTTGTATTGCAGCAAATTATTTGCTTAGAACTTGTGACGCATACCGATCTGGAAAGTACGGCTTTTTCCACCTGGATTCAATGTGTATCCACCTGGTGCACTAGCAGCACCGGCTGCATATTGTCCAAGTTTTGAATTGTCGATATAAGAGCCGACGACATAAATATCAGTGCGCTTTGATAAGAAATGGTCATAGCCAATTGCGTACTGGGTTGGATCAGAATCAGTCGCAAGCTTGTCATTGGTGTAACTGATAGACGCCATCAACTTGCCACTTCCCAATTTGTACTGAAGACCGCCAGTATAGCTGTCAGCATTCAATTGGAAGTTTTGACGTAAATTTGCCTCGAATGTGCCGCGTAATGCTGTGCGCAGTGCTAAGGGTTGTGCCGCCAAAGTTGGTGCAATTGCGCCATCCCATACCTGTGCCAAAATTAATGGTACAACAACCGAGTTTGTGTTTCTCATATTCAAGTAGCCAGCAAAGAACTTGAATGAGTCGACTTCGTATGAGCCACCGGCCACAGTCGAAATCAATCCAGCGTTGCCTACTTGGTCTTGACCATTTGCGTAGCCAATACCCAAATCAAAGCCGTTGGCTTTGTATTTAATGTGTCCAGAGTAGAAACGTTTGTCGAGACCCAAATAACCAGAATTCTTCAAGCCATACATCAACGCCAAGGAGAAGCCGCTTGGGTGAACAATACGGTATTGAACTGATTGATCTGAACGAATGGCGATACCTGTTGTAATGAAGCCGCCAGTACCAAACGCGACTGAGCCCCAGCTACCTGCAGTGCCTACTTCAAACGTATCAGAAGCAGCAAATACTTCATATGCAGGCGTGTATTGGCGACCAAGAATAATCGCACCGACGGGCGTGATCAGGCCAACGCTTGCTGTACGATCAAAAATATTACGATTTGGATTGACCAAGCTACCAGAAGCCGCAGTTCTCAAACCAAGGCGAGTGCCAGCAAGCAAGCCGGCGGCTGGCGCTGCGATTGCTGCTGCAGTACGCGCATTTACGTCAGCGATACCGGTTGGGCTGGCAATGTAGGCAGCGGCAGCAGCAGCAGCAGCGGCTGGAGAAGCTCCGGCGGCTGTCGCTTGAGCGACAACGCCTGCTGAAACGGCTGCTCTAACTGTTGGCAATGTTGCGGCTGTAAATACAGGCGCAAAGGTTAAGCCTTGTGTGAAAATGAAATTTTCATTACGGCCGAGGTTGCCAGTTGTGTTGCTACCAGTGTCGAGTTCAACGCGCGCTTCCAAATTGAAGATTGCTTTGAAGCCGTCGCCGATATCTTCCACGCCTTTAAATCCAAGACGTGAGCCTTCAGCAATACCGCTCACCAGACGAGTGCGGGTGCCTTCGCCATTGTTCGTAATGTGGAGACCAGCATCGGCAATACCGTAGATGGTAATGCTTGATTGTGCTAGAACTGGTGCTGCGAAGCAGGCACCGATCAACCCGGCTAATAATTTAGTTTTCATTTAAGTGTCTCGTAAAGTAGCTTTTTTGGATAAAAGAACGTCCGTACTTTTGTACTTCCAATAATATGCCTGTAATTAAAACCCTTGCATAGCGAAGTAGCGAGTTCGTTGAGAATTTCTGTTTTTGGTGTTGTAAAGAAGACGCAAAAAACAAACCCGAAGAAATCCTCAAAAAAATGCGTTGACGAGCTGATTATTTATTTACTCTATATGTTCAACAAGTAACTGAATTTTTGTGACGCCTTTGAATTCGTTCGCATCTAGGCGAAATGCGACTTTGGCTGATCCCGCTAACGAGTCGGTATGCCCAAACCATATTGCGTCGTAACGTTCGCCCGCTTTTTCAAGCACTAACTTGGAGTGGCGTTCTTTTAATATGCGCTGCGAAACAATTTTAAACTCGTCACAAAACACGGGTGGCGCAAAGCCTTGACCCCAGACTTGGCTGTCCATTAAATCGATGAAGTCCGTTGTGAAATAGGCGGTTTCCAGTGCGCCGTCGGTTTCAATGATGCGTTCTAATTGCTCTTTGTTTAACCATTCTTTGCCCACTTCTTCAAACGCGGCTTGAAAGGCAGAAAAATTGTCAGCGTGAATGGTGAGGCCTGCCGCCATGGCATGACCACCGAATTTTTGTATTAAGGTCGGAGCGTGTTTTGATACCAAATCTAACGCGTCACGCAAATGAAAGCCTGGAATTGAGCGGCCAGACCCCTTCATTAACCCATCGCCGCCAGGCGCAAATGTGATGGTGGGGCGGTAGAACTTGTCTTTCAAACGAGATGCCACAATACCGATGACACCTTGGTGCCAATCTGGATCAAACACCGTAATCGTGTGGCTCGTCGTGCTCTTAAAATCATCCAAATGCAGTAATGCTGCATCTTGCATATCCCGCTCAATCTCTTTTCGGCTTGCGTTGATGTGATTGAGCTCTTGGGCGATTTGCCAAGCGCGTCCTTCATCGTCGGTGGTTAAACATTCAATACCCAATGCCATATCCGCTAAGCGACCTGCAGCGTTAAGGCGCGGTCCAATGGCGAAACCAAGATCAAACGGGCTGGCGTTGCGCGGTTCTCGTCCAGCAACGCGAAACAGTGCGGCAATGCCCGCATTCATCCGGCCAGCCCGCATCCTTTGTAAGCCTTGTGCCACCAAAATGCGGTTATTCGCATCAAGCTTCACCACATCGGCGACGGTTCCTAATGCAACTAAATCAAGCAAAGTATCGAGCTTAGGTTGGGTACTTTGGTCAAACACGCCACGTCGTCTCAACTCTGCACGTAACGCCAGTAAGACATAAAACATGACACCAACACCTGCCAAATTTTTACTGGGAAAAGTGCACGCAGATTGATTCGGATTAACGATCACGCTTGCCATTGGAAGTGACTCTGCCGGAAGGTGATGGTCGGTAATCAAAACTTTTACGCCATTTGCATTCGCGGCCGCGACACCCTCTATGCTAGCAATCCCGTTGTCTACGGTGACGATAATATCTGGCGACTTTTCCTTAATTGTTAGCGCCACGATTTCTGGCGTTAATCCATAGCCGTATTCGAAGCGATTCGGCACGATATAGTCCACCTCGGCACCCATCATACGCAGGCCGCGCAAGCCCACTGCGCACGCCGTTGCGCCGTCGCAATCGTAATCGGCAACAATCACTAAGCGCTGTTTTTGCGCAATCGCATCGGCGAGAAAATTGGCGGCAGCAAGATTATTGTGCAGATCGTGCGGCGCAATGAGCGCACTTAATTCGCGTTTTAATTCATGCTCGCTTTCAACGCCGCGCGCTGCATACAAACGCGCCAGCACCGGATGCAGGCCGGATTGCCGCAGCATTTCTGATTGTCGAAACGAATACGAACGGACGGCGATTCTGGTCATGGTGTAGCGAGCGAAAAGAGGGGAGATAGATCCGGCTTGCGCCAAAACTTCCAGCGATGCAAAGGGTCGGCAACAAAACTAGCGATTTGTGTGGCGTCGCTCGCAGTAAGTTGGAAGGACGTCACTAGCCCTTCCTGTACCGCGCTATGCAGTTCTTTAAATACGGTCTGATCAAGACTTTGCAAACGTTCAAGCCATTGACCCCAGTCACTGTTGATACTGGGTTCAATTAATGCATCGCAAAAAAATTGCCTCGGCGCCTTTGCGTCTTGTTTTGCGTTTGCTCCCGCTTGTTGCTGAGCGAAAAGCGTCTTATCAGTTTCCACCAAGGTCCAATCTGGACATGGCTTTAACTCACCACTGCCCGCTTCTAACCAAACCGAATTCACAGTTATCTGCCCAGCCTCTTCGCGTTCTTGGTTAACTTTGTGCGCGAACCACGCCATTTGTATTTCGTTTTGTAAGCGACGCCATGCAGAGGCAGGTGCGCCTTTAGCCATCCAAATGTCAATATTTCTTCCGCAAGCCATATCCTTTGATACGGTTTCCATCGACTCCCAATCGTCCGCGCGCAAAAACCAGGTTTTTGCATCGCCAAACACTAAGGTTTTGCCAGCCTCTTGGCAAAGCGCTGCTGCCGTTTCAAATAAACTTAAGGACTCATTTGGACTGATGTCCGTGCGGCGTTGGTCGATGAGGACTAGATGGTCATTCGCGACATGAAAATGCACAGGATAAAGCGTGAACCAAAAACCGCTGGTCGGCAAAAGGCCGTATTTTTGCATTTGGTTGTGGGTGCCAATACGCTCAAGTTGCGGTTTAAGTGGTCTTGTGGACGGCGTTGAATTTTTCTGCGTCTGCAAGGAGATTTGCCCAGTCAGGTAAATTTCATGCGGCAAATGCTGGGAAAATGCCTCAAAATTCTGCGTTAATGGCGCGCGCGTTCGCTTCATCAGTTGTGCGAGATGCGGTGCTTTAAGTTGACGCATTAAATCCTGCGCTAAGGCGGCGGGTGGAATACTAAAGGGAAGAAGAAGTTCTACATGGCTCATATCGGCATTGTATGGCAAACTTGCGCCCGACTTCATGTGATTCCATTTCTAAATTATTCGTGTCGCTGTTGCCTTTGCCTTGCCGTGATACAGCACTGCCTGCAGCTCGTCGCAGAGATACACTTGATTTGGAAATGGAATAACTTCTGTACTTGTTAGATAGAAAAACTTTTTTTTGAATTGATTGTTTGTGAAAAATTTTCCCTTTGAATGGCTAGTTGGTCTGCGCTACACCCGCGCTGGGCGACGTAGCGGTCGCAATAGTTTTATCTCCTTTATTTCAATGATTTCCATGGGGGGCATTGCGCTAGGCGTTGCCGCTTTAATTGTTGTGCTATCGGTCATGAATGGATTTCAGAAAGAGGTGCGCGATCGCATGCTCTCGGTGCTATCCCATGTGGAGGTGTTTGACGTGACAGGCACGCTGGCAAACTGGCAGACAACAGCGGGCGAAGCGCAGAAAAACCCAGCAGTCATTGGTGCAGCGCCTTATGTTGAGGCGCAAGCACTGATCGTGCGCGAAGATGTTATGCGTGGTGTGGTGTTGCGCGGCATCATGCCTGCTGAAGAGCCAAAAGTTTCCGACGTCGCAAAAAAGATCAAAGGCGGCAGCTTGGATGATCTGCGTGACGGCGAATTCAATATTATTCTTGGTGCTGAATTGGCGCGTGGCTTGCATGTTCGTAAAGGCGACAAAGTCACGCTAGCCGCGCCCGAGGGGCAATTAACGCCGGCCGGCATGGTGCCGCGGCTCAAAGCGTTCAACGTTGTTGCGGTATTTGAAGCGGGACATCAAGAGTTTGATGCGGGACTTGCATTTATTCATATCAACGACGCAGAGAAATTTTTTCGACAAAATGGTCCATCAGGTTTGCGTTTGCGGCTTAACGATATGCTCAAAGCGCCACAAGTTTCTCGGGAATTGGGACGCAGCTTAAAGGGTGATCTGATTGCGCGCGATTGGTCGCAGCAGAATAGCAATTACTTCGCTGCCGTGAAAATAGAAAAGACCATGATGTTTATTATTTTGAGTCTCATTATTGCGGTCGCTGCGTTCAACTTGGTCTCCACCTTGGTGATGACGGTGACGGACAAGCAAGCAGATATCGCCATCCTGCGCACGCTCGGCGCATCACCTTGGTCGATTATGAAAATTTTTATGATCCAAGGGTCTTTAGTGGGGTTCTTGGGCGCGGGCTTGGGTGTGGCAATTGGATTGTCGCTGGCGCTGAATGTGGATGTCATCGTACCATTCATCGAGCGCCTATTGGGCATACAGTTTCTCAACAAAGAAGTGTATTTCATCAGTACCGTGCCATCCGATGTGCGTTCTGGCGAAGTTTGGGTCATCGGCATGATAGCGATCGTATTGGCTTTCCTCGCCACACTTTATCCAAGCTGGCGCGCCGCGCGCGTTAAACCTGCCGAGGCATTGCGCTATGAATAAACTTAAAACGACCCAAGCTGTTCTCTCTTGCTCCAATCTGAGTAAGACTTTCACGCAAGGTTCGTATGCAGTGAAGGTGCTCGAAAATATCAATTTCGCGGTTAATGCGGGTGAACGCGTGGCCATTGTTGGCGCCTCCGGCTCAGGTAAGTCAACACTCTTGCATTTATTGGGTGGGCTGGATACGCCCAGTGGCGGTTCGGTCAGCTTGCAAGGCGAGGATTTTGCTCGTTTAGGCGAAACGGCGCGGGGTGATTTACGTAATGCGGCGCTTGGATTTGTCTATCAATTCCATCATTTGTTGCCTGAGTTTTCTGCGCTCGATAACGTTGCGATGCCCTTAATGATTCGACGCGTTAAGCGTACTGATGCACAAGCCGCAGCGCGAGAAATCTTAACGCGCGTCGGTTTGGAACATCGATTCAGCCACGTGCCAGGTGAATTGTCAGGTGGAGAGCGCCAACGCGTTGCGCTTGCACGCGCTTTGGTCACACAACCGGCCTGTGTGTTGGCAGACGAGCCAACGGGAAATTTAGACCGAACAATTGCCGAGCAAATTTTCGAATTGATGCTTGAACTTTCGTCGACACTAGGGACGGCATTTGTCATCGTCACGCATGATAGAGACTTAGCAAAGCGCTGTGATCGTATTTTGCAGCTGACAAAAAATGGTTTGACGGCGGCTTAAACGTCTAATGTGATGCGTGACGTGCCGATTCTGTGGAAGGAAATAATGAGATGCAATGGCAAAGCTTGAGTTTATTTGCGACACCCGTGATTAAGATTCAAATCCCTGGCTATCTACAAGCGCGAGATTTCTTTTTCGAGCGGATTAATCAACAGGTCGATGCGGCAAAGGTAAGAAAAGAGCATAACCACATTACCCATTACTTTTCAGAGTCGAATGTGTTCAAGGCGTTTCCTGAGCTTGCTTGGCTTAGTGATGAATTAGAAAAAGCGGGTACGTTTGCCTACTGCGAACTGTTAAATTATAGGAAGTCGCGCGACCTCAAATTGACCAACGCATGGTTCAATTTATGTGACGTCGGTGGCGTACAAAATCGTCACAGCCACGCCAATTGCCGATTAAGCGGCACGCTGTATCTCAATACCGACGACAACACACGCATCCGTTTTATGCATCCGCTGAGTACTAGCAGCATGCACACGGAGATTTACGATCAACCATCCGAAGACGATAATCCGTATGGCCTCGGCTTCCATTTCCCGTTTGTTGATGTTGCCGTGCAGGCGGGCGATTGTTTATTTTGGCCGTCCCAACTTCACCACGGCTACGACACGAACAAAACCCCCAACCGCTTGAGCCTTTCATTTAACCTGATGCCGCAGCACATGAACACGATTTATCAGATCGTTTAAAAATGGCTATGTTCAGTTTGAACTTTGTTAACGACTTTAGTAAATCCTGCTGCTTTGTCGATGGTCATTCAATTAAAGTCTCACCGCAGAGCCGCAGAGGTCGCAGAGAAAATCTTCATTCTTTGCGGCCTCTGCGGCTCTGCGGTAAGATTTTTGACTTTCCTTGCATCTCATCAACAGCCAATCTGAACACCGCCTTTAAAATCATATACATCTGGTAGTAATAATTCTTTACGCCGATAAAACAAGCGGAATCGGGCTATTTAAAAGATAATTTATGGGAGTATAAGGGGGGGGCGCTCAATTCAGGCGTTTCGAGTAGGCCATATTCCTTCAATGATGTACTCGAACTACTCGTCGCCAAATTCTTCTGCGAGATTTTTCCATCCGTGCCGTTTGGCGTAAACGCAAAACTCCTCAGGCGCTTCCAACACGATTAATTTTCGGTCTTGCAATGCCGGGTCGCTGTGACCAAAGTCAGGACCTGCGTAGCCTAAGCTACGCAGGCGGGCAATGATTTGTCCAATCAGCACCTTATCCTTATGCAAGGTGTTTTCTATCGCCGCAGCGAAATCGACATACACATCGATGATGCCGTAGCCTTCATCGAAAATTCGAATGCCGGTAATTTGATGGCTTTGTCCTGCCGAGTCGGTCACCCTGAAGGCGCCGCATAGTTGTATATCAGTGTCTGAGCTCATAGACCCAGCATACCAGACTTCAAAATTTTCGAGGATTAGTGCAAATATTCCCAAGGGCTTTTGAAGGCTTGTACAATTCAAACGCGCGCACTTTTGGCCTTCACTACATCACGCAAAGTGTGATTACCGGAGAAAGTAAATTGGCATCAGAAGAAAATAATTCCGCAATCTCGGCGGCAAGCCGAAAAATTCCAGCTCGCTACACGACGATTGTTTTTTCGTTTTATATGGCAAGTTTGATGGCACTGTTTATGTGTTTTGTCATCGTCGGTATCAATACGGGCATACATGATGGTTACTTTGGCCGTGTTTTTCACACCTACCAATTTGCAATGCCAGTGGCGTTTGTGTGTGTGTTGATTGTGCGACCTATCGTCATGAAACTAATGACTTTAACGGTGGAAAGGCCACCGATGTAAAGCCCCGCCTGCGAGCCCGCATCGCAGCTTCGAGTGTTTACTTTTAGATGTTTTTCTCTTTTTTGAAATTGGCCGATCATGAGTCAACAAAATCAGTTTTCCCTCCTCGGCCAACGCCGCTTCGCGCCGTTTTTTTGGACGCAGTTTCTGGGCGCTTTTAACGATAATGTCTTTAAAACGGCATTGCTGACCATTTTGACGTATGACGCGTTGACATGGACGAGCATTAAAGTCGAGCTGCTCAACCAACTCATTCCGGCCCTATTCATATTGCCTTACTTTATTTTTTCCGCCACCTCTGGCCAGCTCGCAGATAAATTCGAAAAAGGGAAAATGGCGCGCTTAGTGAAGCTCTTAGAAATTGGCATCATGTGTTTGGCCGCGTATGGCTGGCTCTCACATCAACTGTGGGTGCTGATTGTGGCGGTGGCGGGTATGGGAATTCACTCGACCTTATTTGGCCCGGTCAAATACGCGTATCTACCGCAGCATTTACGCAGTGAAGAACTGGTTGGCGGAAATGGTTTGATTGAAATGGGTACCTTCGTCGGTATTCTAGCTGGGCAAATTTTAGGTGCCATTTTGATCGTGCATAAGCCATTTGGTGTCGAAATGGTTGCGGGCGGTGCCATTCTCATTGCGGTTATCGGCTGGCTTTTGAGCTTGCGTATTCCGAATTCACCAGCACCTGCCCCCGATTTGCAAATCAACTGGAACTTCATCACGGAGACGATTCGTAACCTGCGTTTCAGTAAACAAAATCGCCCTGTATTCCTCTCACTGTTGGGTAACTCGTGGTTCTGGTTTTATGGCGCGACCGTGCTCGCGCAATTTCCGCTTTATGCAAAAGATTACTTGCACGGTGATTACAGTGTGTTTGTTCTTTTGCTGACGATTTTTTCTTTCGGTATCGGCGCAGGCTCACTACTTTGCGAGAAGCTTTCTGGTCATAAGGTTGAAATTGGCTTAGTACCTTTTGGTTCAATTGGTTTATCCGTGTTTGGCATTGAGTTGTACTTTGCGAGCATGGCGTACACCAATACGGCGGCGGTCGATATGATGAGTTTTCTTCATCAAACCGGCAGTTGGCGCATTCTTTTTAACATCGTGATGCTGGGTATTTTTGGTGGCTTGTATGTGGTACCGCTCTTTGCGCTAATCCAAACCCGTTGCGACCCCGCGCACATGTCGCGCACCATCGCCGGCATGAATATTTTGAATGCCTTGTTCATCGTCGTTTCCGCCTTGGCGGCAACTGTCATGCTGCATTATGGTTTAACCATACCGCAGATTTTTCTTGCCACGGCGATTTTGAATATATTTGTAGCCTTGTACATTTACAGCTTAGTGCCTGAATTTTTGCTTCGGTTTGGCGCTTGGTTGTTGATTCATACAATACACAGAGTCCGTGGCGTTAACACCGAGGTGCTGCCCAGAGAGGGTGCTGCCGTCTTGGTTTGTAACCACGTGAGTTACTTGGATGCCGTTGTCATCATGGCGTACAGCCCGCGCCCGATTCGCTTCGTGATGGACCATCGCATTTTTAAAATTCCCTTGGCATCGTGGGTGTTTAAAACGAGTAAAGCAATTCCTATTGCGCCTGCTAAAGAAGATCCGTGGATTATGGAAAAAGCCTATGTGGATATTGCGCAGGCTTTGCACGAAGGTGAGCTGGTTTGTATTTTCCCTGAGGGCAAACTCACCAGCACGGGTGAAATGAACGAGTTTAAAGGCGGGATCATGAAAATCCTTGAGCGCTCACCAGTGCAAGTTTTCCCTATGGCTTTGCGCGGTCTTTGGGGCAGCCTTTTGACGCGTGGAAAAGGCAATCCTTTCCACCGTGCATTCCAGCGTGGGCCGTTTTCCAAGCTCGAAATTGTGGTTGGTGAACCAATCGCAGCGAGCGACGTGACGCCGCAACTACTGCAAGAGCGAGTCAACGCATTAAGAGGTGAGTGGAAATAAGCCAGCACCAAAGATGCTTTTGCGCGCGGCAACATTAACAGTTTCGGAGATGAGTATGACGCTAAGTAGGTTCTGCATTGGGCTTTGGCGAAGATTGTTGCGAACTTCGCTGGCTATATTCATTAAACAGACACTGCGTAAGTTGAGCATCTTTTGCGCCATAAGTTTGTTCCTTTTCGTACAGGCCTCGGGTACTTGGGCTAGCACTTTTAAGACAAGTGATGTGCCAGAGCCGCTGAAGACTTGGATACCTTGGGCGGTGGACGGCGATGATCGTTTTTCATGTCCGTATTTTTTTAATGATGGTGGAAATCGCCAATGCGCTTGGCCAGGTGTGCTTGATCTGAAATTAGCATCATCCGGTGGGCAGTTTTCACAAGATTGGCAAGTGGCGCGAGAGGCTTGGATTAGCCTGCCTGGAGATGAAAAAAACTGGCCGCAAGAAACCATGGTTGATGGCAAAGCCGCGCCTGTGACTTTGCGCGACGGTGTGCCATCACTCAAGCTTGTCGCTGGCCTGCATCGTGTCACAGGAAGGTTTGTTTTGCAGGCACTCCCTGAGAGCCTTGCGCTGCCTACGAATGCGGCATTATTGCGTTTAGAAGTCAATGGCCAGGCGGTTGCGCTGCCTGTGCGCGATGAGGAAAATCGCTTGTGGCTGCAACGCAAAGCTGACGCCGAAGGTGAAGAACAAGTGCAAGTGCAGTTGTTCCGAAAAATTATCGACGGCGTGCCTGTACAACTAGAAACCAGAATTCAATTAGTCGTGTCCGGGAAGGGGCGCGAACTGGTTATTCCGGCTGCCTTGTTGGAGGGATTTATTCCGAAAGTGCTGCAATCCACGTTGCCGTCTGCACTAAACGCCGATGGGAGCTTAAAGGTGCAAGTACGGGCAGGAAATTGGGACATTAGTTTGATTGCACGACATCCGAGCGCGGTAACAACAATAAGCTTACCGAAATTGGCGGATGGAAAAGAAACAAGCAAAACTGATCCATCCGCACGGGAAGAAGTGTGGGTATTTGAAGCCAATCCTCTGGTACGCAGCGCGTCAATCATTGATGGCCTAAGTGTTGATCCGCAACAAACTAATTTGCCGCAAGAATGGCGAGCTTTACCTGCGTTCTTGGTTAAGCCCGCAATGGGCTTAACGATTAAGGAAATTCGGCGCGGCGACAGCAATCCCGCGCCTGATAAGTTGATGTTAGATCGTCGGATGTGGCTGAGTTTTGATGGCATAACCATCACCATGAACGACCGTATTCAAGGTGAAATAAGCAGCAGTAATCGCTTCACGATTGCGCCATTTGCCCAGTTAGGCAGAGCGGATATCAATGGTCGCGATCAATTGATTACGCGCGGCGACGATCAGTTAGTGGGCTTAGAAGTGAAGCGCGGCACCCTTGCTTTAGGCGCAGATAGTATTTTAAAAAATGCGCCGCGTCAGTTTCCTGCTGTTGCTTGGCAGCGTGACTTTGATCGCGTTAGCGCGGAACTCAATCTACCTGCTGGTTGGCGGTTGTTTCATGCGGGTGGGGTCGATAAGGCAGAAGGTGCCTGGATCGCGCAATGGAATTTGCTGGATTTTTTTATTGTGCTCGTCATCGCTATCGCCGCTGCACAGCTTTGGGGCCGCGCATGGGGCGCGGTTGCGTTGCTGCTGCTTGCGTTAACGTATCAAGAGCCAAACGCCCCGCAGTTTGCATGGGTAGCTGCACTGGCGCTGGTTGCTGTAGTGCGCGCGCTGCCTGAAGGTAAGTTACGACGTGCCGTGCGCCTAGTGCAATGCGCGAGTTTGTTTGGCTTAATTGCACTTTGCTTGTCCTTCGCTACGCAGCAATTGCGGGGTGCGATCTATCCCGTTTTAGAGCAGGGCGGTAACTTGCAAATTGCGCAGTTTAGAAATGATCCGCAGGATCGTTTTAAGGTGGAAGCGGATTTGCCAGTCGCAGAAACGCAAATGGCTGAAGTAGCGCCAGCGCCCGCGCCCGCAGCGCCAATTGCCCAAGCTCCGCAGCCTATGATCGCTAATGACGAAAGAAGCTTCAAAGGTAAGGTCGATTTGGAAAAAAAGTTTCAGCGTGTCGAAGTCACTGGCTCAAGAATACTGCCTGACATTTCAAACCCTTACTCGCTCTATAAAAACGTCGACCCTGACGCAAAAGTACAAACGGGCCCTGGCTTACCCAATTGGCGTTGGCACGCTTACCGCTTGGTATGGGATGGCCCAGTGCGACAGAATCAAGAATTGAATCTCTGGCTGATCGCGCCATGGCTAAATAAGATTCTCGTGCTATTACAGTTGCTGTGTATGGGGTTCTTCATTTGGCGCATGGTTGGTGTGACCTCGCTTCCGAAAAATGGGACGCCAGACCAAGGGGCAAATAACGTCAAGCCTGAAAATGAACAGGCAAATAATGGCGGTGCAACGCCATTAAAGAAATCAGGGCTTTTCGGATTTTTGAAGCGCGACAAAAATAAGCTGGTGTCGCTATGCTTATGCGCGCTTCTGGCGGGAATCAGCTTGTCGATAAGCCATCCGGCGTACGCCCAGTTACCGTCGCCAGAACAACTTAAAGAGCTAAAAGAGAAGCTCAGTCGTCCACCCGAGTGCCTACCCGAATGCGCCGACATCGCAAAACTTTCCGTACAAATTGTCGGCAATACGGTGCGCCTCGGTTTAGACGTTGATGCGGCAATTGAGACGGCAATACCATTACCCGGCGGGGCTAAAAGTTGGCTACCAAAAGAAGCGCTACTCGATGGCAGAGCGGCCTATGTGCATCGCGATGAGAATCAAACGCAGTGGTTGTTAAGCCCTGCAGGCCGCCACCGCGTTGAATTGATTGGTGAACTGAGTAGTCGCGATAATTTGTTACTTCCGCTGCCGCGCAAGCCACGGCGCGTCGAGATCAACGCGACTGGTTGGGATGTGGCGGGGCTTTCAGAAGAATCTGGCGCAGCAGAAGCCTTGCAATTGAGTCGTCGTGTGAAGGAGGTAGGCGGCTTAGAAGCACCCGTGTTGCCGCCATTCTTGCGGGTAGAGCGACGGCTGATACTTGACTTAGTCTGGCGCGTTGAAACTACTGTGTGGCGCGATTCGCCGTTGGGGATTCCCGCTCTGGCGCAAATACCTTTGCTCCCTGGCGAGGCGGTCACCACGGCCGGTGTCGTTGTCAAAGAGGGCAAAGTACAACTGAATTTGGGTGCGCAGGCTGACAAGCAGACGTGGGCATCGACCTTAAGCCAAACGCCAGAGCTGAGATTAGTGGCTGCAAAAGACAGTGCGTGGGCGGAAACATGGGTCGTGGTTGCCTCGACAATTTGGCATGTTGAAGCCCAAGGCTTACCACCGGTTGCGGCTCAAGCGAGACAAGCGGCTGATCAAGTGTTTATGCCTTGGTCGGGCGAAACTTTACAGTTAAAAATTAGTCGACCAAAGCCCGTTGAGGGACAAACACTCACAATCGACCGCAGCATTTTGAGTATCAAGCCGGGTGCGCGCGCCACAGATTATGTCTTGCAAATGCAAGTACGCAGTAGTCGTGGTGCTGATCAAAAAGTGACTTTGCCTGAGGGTGCAGTGGTTCAGCGCGTCAGCATCGGTGGCCAAGTTCGCCCAATTCGGGCGACAGGTCGTGAATTGGTCTTGCCACTTACGCCGGGAGCGCAAGCAATCGAAATCGCTTGGCGCACGGAGCAGGGTATGAGCATGAATTTCGTGTCTGCAATGGTTGATTTGCACACACCAACGGTAAATCATCAAGTTGATTTGACCTTGCCCAGCGACCGCTGGTTGTTAGCCATGGGCGGCGCCGGTGTCGGCCCAGCGATTTTATTTTGGAGCAAATTATTGATTTTGCTTGGCGTTGCAGTGGGCATCGGGCGCTTTAGTGGCTTACCCTTCAAAACGAGTCAATGGTGTTTGCTTGCCTTGGGACTCACGCAAGTCGAATGGTGGGCGGCTTTGCTGGTTTTTTCTTGGTTCTTTGCTTTTTCGATTAGGGCAAAGTTTGCTGCCGGTGAAGGCGCAAAACCTTGGTTTAATTTGCGCCAAATCGGCTTGATTTTCATGACCTTGATTTTCCTCAGTATCCTCTTCATGGCCGTACAGGGAGGCTTGTTGGGGCAACCAGAAATGCAAGTTGTAGGAAACAATTCGGCAGGACATTTCTTGCGCTGGTATTCAGATCGAACCGAGGCTGCGCTGCCTACTGTTTGGACCTTGACCTTGCCGATCCTCGCCTATCGTGGTCTGATGTTGTTATGGGCGGTCTGGCTCGCATGGTCGCTATTACGTTGGTTGAAGTGGGGATGGCAGGCGTTTAGCCAAGAAGGATTGTGGTTGCGGCGCGAAAAGCCAACAGACGACGCGGTTGATGGTTCAGAAAATGATCATCAAGTTTCGTCATCGACTTTCGAGGAGGCGACGAAAGCCGAGCAGGCAGGTCAAGCAGAACACCCACCAAAGTAATACGGCTTCTGTGAAGTAAGCCAAAGAGAGAACATTTTATGGAAGCACATTTTTTTACGCTTGGCGAAGCTGCGCTGGGTTTGCAATTACGCCGGAAGACATCGTCCACCGCGAATGCACCGTTTGATTTACCCCAGCAGAAAAAAATTTGGTCGTGCGCAGCGCAAGTTCGCCATTTAGACGGGGTGGTGGATGCGGTGCCCGGTATGAACAATTTAACGCTGATTTTTGATCCAGATAAATGCAGTGGCGATCAGTTGCTGCTCGAATTACAGTCGGTGTGGCGTAACAGCAGCGCAAGCGACTATGCGCCGCGCCATTATGATTTACCTGTGAGCTACGGCGGCGTCGATGGGCCAGATTTAGAGGAGGTGGCTGCACATGCAAACTTATCTGTCTCATCGTTGATTCGCATGTACAGCGAAACCATTTACAGCGTGTATTTTTTAGGTTTCCAGCCGGGCTTTGCCTACTTGGGCGATTTGCCAAAGCAATTGCATTGCCCGCGTCGTGCCGAACCCCGTTTGCGCGTGCCCGCCGGATCGGTTGCGATTGGCGGTGCACAAACTGGCATTTATCCCCAAGCTAGCCCGGGCGGTTGGCAAATCATTGGGCGCACTAACGTTCGATGTTTTGATGTGAGTAAAGCAGCGCCTTCGCTGTTTTTGCCGGGTGATACAGTGCAGTTTATCGCCAACGATTTTTTTACATAAGATTAATTTCATCGCTCCATGCTAAAAATTCTGCGCGCTGGCAAACAGAACACGGTACAAGACTTGGGACGCACTGGTTATCGTCACTTAGGAGTGGCGCGGGCAGGTGCACTTGATCTGCCTGCCTTGGCGATGGCAAATCGCTTGGTTGCGAATCCTGCGCATTTTGCGGGACTTGAAGTGGTGGTAGGAACCCTTGAGGTGCAATTTCTGCGTGACGCATGGTTTGCGATTTGCGGCGCTGATTTTGAATCCAGCCTAGACGAGCAGCCGCAAAGCATTTATTGGCGTACCAAAGCGCGCGCAGGGCAAAGGCTGGTGATGCGCGGCGCACGAAGCGGCATGCGGGCGTATCTGGCCATTGATGGTGGTATTGATGTGCCTGAAGTGATGCAGTCACGCTCAACCGATTTACAAGCAGGATTCGGTGGATGGAAAGGGCGCAGCCTGCAGGCGGGTGATCTGCTACCACTAGGCGCGCCGCATAGTTTGGCAAAACCGATTGGCACACTGCATGCGAAATGGACCCCAACAATACGGGCGATTCCTGGACCAGAATATGAGGAATTTAATGTCGCCTCACGCGAGCAGTTTTGGTCGCAAGCATGGCTAGTCACTAACCAAAGTAATCGCATGGCATATCGATTACAAGGCCCAGTGTTGCAACGAAAAAATCAAAATGAACTGGCTTCGCACGCTGTGTTACCAGGTGTGGTGCAAGTGCCTGCGAACGGGCAACCCATCGTGTTGCTTGCCGACGCACAAACCACGGGTGGCTATCCAAAAATTGCCTCTGTCATCGAAGCGGATTTGTGGAAATTTGCCCAAGCGCCTGCTGGCCGTAAAATCGTTTTCGTCGAGACTGATGTGGCGGGTGCGCTGGCAGCGAAGAAACAATTACAGCAAGAGCTATACCGTTTCGAGTGGAGCGCCTATGGGTAGTTTGGCAAAGCATGGTGCATTGCGTTCAACAATTGATCTCAACGCAGACCTAGGCGAAGGGGGCGATAGCGACGACGCACTGATTGCCTGCGTGAGTTCAGTCAATATAGCCTGTGGTGGACATGCTGGTGACGACGACAGCATGCGGCGTGCGATACGCTCAGCAAAGACACACGGCGTGGCAATTGGGGTACATCCTAGTTTTCCCGATAAATTACATTTTGGCCGACGTGAAATGCAGCTTGCACCTGCTGAACTAAGAGCCAATTTACAGCAGCAAATTGAAAACTTTTGTGCGATTGCGCAACAAGAAAACGCCACCGTCAAGCACGTAAAGCCGCATGGTGCTTTGTATAATCAAGCGGCACGTGATGCTGCCTTAGCGCAGTTAATCGCCGAAGTCGTACATGCGATCGACCCTCGTTTCATCCTCGTCGGTCTGGCAGGAAGCGAATTGATCAGAGCGGGGCAGCGACTTAATTTGGTGACTGCGGAAGAAGTTTTTGCGGATCGGCGGTATACAGCAAACGCACAGTTAGTCTCGCGGGATGTAGCGGGTGCTGTGATTACTGAGTCTGACATCGCGCTACGACAAGCCTTGCATATCGTTGAGCATGGCAGTGTCACGGCAATTTCTGGCGAAGAAGTCTCACTACATGCCGATACCATCTGTGTACATGGCGATGGCGCCCACGCGCTGGA
>JAIETO010000022.1 GCA_019745005.1 Burkholderiaceae bacterium | reverse complement strand
TATTTTTACCGCTTCAAAGCAACCTTGGGTCATACTACCAACGGATGTGCCAACGGTGCCTGAATACTATGACCGCACACATTATTGGTCTGAAAATTCCATCAATCGACGAGATAAATTGTTGAAGAAAAATACTTCATCGAACTAATTTGAGTTAAATGCTATGAAGTTTTTTAAGAATCCAGACAAGGTTGCCGGCATTCTTTTCTTGGTGAGTGTGTTACCAGTCCTGCTTGCGTGGATCGTTCTTTTGTTAGTTGGGAATACATCGAACTTGCCACTCATGTCTTTTGCGTTGGATCAGATCAGCTACATATTCTCTGAGGGAAATCCAACCCGATTATGGTTTCTCTGGTTTTCCGCATTGCCTTTAATTTGTACAACTTTGGGTGTCGGTTATTTGTTTGGCGCTGCAAATAATCGTAAGTTAGCGATGGCTATGTTAGCTATTGGTATTAGCCTTGCTGGCGTATCCTTTGTTCTTTGCGACTGGACGATTGCCGTGTTCGTTACTGTGCCGACATTTTGGAGCTTTCGCTGTGTCCTCCGCATTTAACTTTGCAATCGACATGGACGCTTTGCGCCTGTCGTCTCGACGTTAAGTTTGGTTGTTTAACATTTCTTATCTCAGCAGCACGCATGGAGAAAAACTTAATTCCTTGCCCCTATTTTTTTCAAAAACGGCGAGAAATGTGAAAAATTGAGAGGCGTTCATCGTGTTGAATTACGTTTTTTGTCGAGTAAAACTAAACTTAAGAAACCGCCTCTAAAAATTCCTGTTGCTCCAACCAGTCAGCCTCGGTTTGCTCTAACTCCTTAACCAAGTACGCTTGATCTAACAGCAGGTTTTTGAGATTTTCTTTGTTGGCATCGCTGTAGATGTCTGGGTCAGCAAGCTTGTTGCTGAGCTCTTGCTTCTTCGCGTTGAGCTTGGCCATTTGCTCTTCTAATCGCTTGATGCGTGCTTCGATAGGCTTACGCTCGGCGGCGCTTTTTTGCCGTTGCTCGGCTTCTCTGCGTTTGCGCTCTTTTTCATCTACTTGCGGCTCAACCGGTATCGCCTTCGCTAACGGCAACGCATCTTGTTTCGCTTGTGACTTTGGTGGCAAGGCTGGTGGATTCTCTTTGGCTAACTTATTTTTAAACAGCCAATCTTTATAGTCGTCGAGATCACCGTCAAACGGCTGCAATTTACCGTCAGCGACGATGATAAATTGGTCAGTCGTCGCGCGTAACAAATGCCTATCGTGTGAGACAACCACTAACGTGCCTTCAAATTGTGCCAAAGCATCCGTCAGCGCTTCGCGCGTTTCCAAATCCAAATGGTTCGTTGGTTCATCGAGAAGTAGCAAGTTAGGGCGCTGCCAGACGATCATAGCCAACGCCAAACGGGCTTTTTCGCCGCCTGAAAATGGGGCAATGGAACTCGTGACCATGGTGCCAGGGAAATTAAAGCCGCCTAAGAAATTACGTAATTCTTGCTCGCGCACGTTGGGTGCGATGTGCGCTAAGTGCCACAAAGGCGATTCGTCGTGGCGCAGCATCTCAACTTGGTGCTGGGCAAAGTAGCCGACCGATAAACCTTTGCCGATTTGCATATCACCCGCTAAAGGCGCGAGTTCGCCAACCAGCGTCTTGATCAAGGTTGATTTACCCGCGCCATTCACACCTAGTAAGCCAATTCGTTGACCAATCTGCAGCGAAAATTTGACACCGCCAACGATTTTTTTCTCGCTAAAACTGTGGTCAGTAGCCGATTCAATTCGGTACCCGCAATCGACATCTTCCATAACCAACATAGGGTTGGGGGCACTAAGCGGCTCGCGAAATTCGAATGAAAACTCGGCTGCTGCGCGCAGTGGTGCAAGTTCCTCCATGCGAGCCAAGGCCTTGATCCGGCTTTGTGCCTGTTTCGCCTTGCTGGCCTTTGCCGCAAAACGGGAGATGAATGACTGCAAGTGCGCGCGTTTGCGATTTTGCTTCTCGATGGTGCCTTGTGCCAAGATCAATTGTGCGGCACGTTGACGTTCAAACGCCGAGTAATTTCCTGAGTAACGTTTCAGTTTTCGTTCATCAATATGCACGACCACGTTGACAACGCCATCGAGAAAATCTCGATCATGTGAAATGATGATGAGTGTGCCCGCATAGCGTTTCAGCCAATCTTCGAGCCAGATAATGGCGTCCAAATCTAAATGGTTGGTTGGTTCATCGAGTAACAGCAAATCCGACTTGCACATCAGCGCTTGAGCAAGGTTGAGACGCATACGCCAACCACCGGAAAAGCTCGCGACTGATTGCTCCATTTGCTCAATGGTGAAACCTAATCCGAGCAACAGTTGTTCGCCTCGGGAACGCACGGTGTAAGCATCGGCATCTGCCAAGGCACCGTACATTTCACCAATCGCGATACCGTTTTCAGCGCTTTCTGGTTGTGCTTCTAAGTCTGCCAATTGGGCTTCCAAGTCGCGCAGGGTTGTATCGCCGTCGATAGCGTAATCAATGGCGCTGCGCTCCAAGGGCGGCGTTTCTTGCGCCACGTGGGCAAGTTGCCATTTTGCGGGGAATTCGATACTGCCTTGGTCAGGGTGTAATTCGCCACGCAACATCGCGAACAAGCTCGACTTACCCGCGCCATTTGATCCGATCAGACCAATCTTATCCCCCGGATTGAGGGTGACATCGACCCCATCAAAAAGCGGTTTGGTGCCGCGAGCGAGGATCACTTGTTGAAGACGTATCATTGTTCACTTAATAAAAATAGGGGAGTATCCAAATAAAAGCTTAAAGCCCCCTTGTTGCATAAGCGGACTTTAAGTTGTTTTATCTGTACTGTGGGTGAGTATATTTTACCCTAGCTAAGCTTGGTTTGTCCAAAATGACTTTGCGAAGCGCTTATTAAGTTGCTGCGCGGGCAAATTTTGAATCTGCGACACCCGCTACGATGCTCAACGTACTTTCGTAGGCCTGCGCTTCTCGATCCAAACTTTGACCGCTCGCTACACTTATTCCATTTCCAAATCAATTGTGTCTAGGCGACGAGCCGCAGACAGTGCTGTAGCACGGCAAGGCGAAGGTAACAACGACACGATTGATTTTGAAATGGAATAATCAGCGCTTCCCTAGCTTCAATTTATTTCACCGAGTTGCTCAGCATGCAATAAGAAAACCATATCGTCACCAGCGCTGGTGCTCAACCAGGTCAATTCAAGGTCGCAGAACGCAGCTTCCGCATACGCTCGTTCATTGCCAATTTCAACCATGAGTAAGCCATTTGGCTTTAGCCATTCGCCAGCGCCACGAACAATTTTTCGCACTAAATCCATGCCGTCGGCGCCGCCAGCGAGCGCAATTTGTGGCTCGTGCATGTATTCCTTGGGGAGCTTTTGCATCGAGCCTGAATTCACATAGGGCGGGTTGGTAATGATCAGATCGTAGCGCTTATTACCAGCTTTTTCACTGAGCTTGTTGTACAAATCCGATTCAATCAAGTTGATGCGGTCTTGCAATTCGTAGGTGTCCACATTTCTTTGTGCGACGGCAAGGGCTTCTTTTGAAATATCCACGGCATCAATCTGCGCCTGATCAAACGCGTCAGCCAGCATGATGGGGAGGCAACCCGAGCCGGTGCATAGCTCTAAGATGTCGGTAATTGCGTCAGGTTCTTGCACCCATGGCGAGAAGCGCTCGGGAATGAGCTCCGCGATGAATGAGCGGGGCACTATCACGCGCTCATCCACATAAAAATTATACGTGCCCAACCATGCTTCATTAGTGATGTACGAGGCTGGAACGCGCTCCACACTGCGCCGTTCAATCACTGCTAACACTGCTTCGATTTCACTCGGCAACAGGCGTGCATCTAGAAAAGGTTCGATTTTATCTAAAGGCAATTTGAGCGTATGGAGAATCAAGTAAGCGGCTTCATCAAGTGCGTTGGCACTACCATGCCCAAAAAACAGTTTGGCGGTATTAAAACGCGTAACAGCGTAGCGCAAAAGATCGCGCAGGGTGGAGAAGGGAAGGGCACTCATGTTAGTAAATTCTCCAAAGTCCTGCGGTAAATATTTTTAAGCGGTTCAATGTGACGAACCTCAATATGCTCGTCGATTTTGTGAATGCTGGCGTTTGGCGGGCCAAACTCAATCACTTGCGGGCAAATCTTTGCGATAAAGCGCCCATCAGAAGTGCCGCCGGTAGTCGATAAACTGGTCTTGATGCCCGTTTCCGCCATGATGGCGGACGCTAACGCGTGGCTCAGTTGACCTGCTGGCGTTAGAAAAGCCTGACCACCTATTGTCCATTTCAATTCGTACTGAAGTTGGTGTTTATCCAAAATAGCATGCACGCGTTGTTGCAATTGTTCGGCCGTGCTCGCAGTACAAAAACGGAAATTAAAATCAATCACGGCTTCACCGGGTATCACGTTCGATGCGCCCGTTCCAGCGTGAATGTTGGACATCTGCCACGAGGTTGGCAGATAGTATTCATTACCTTGATCCCACACCTCAGCGACCAGTTCAGCGAGCGCTGGCGCGGCAAGATGAATGGGGTTGCGCGCAAGCTGTGGGTAAGCAATATGCCCTTGTACACCCTTGACAATCAACTTGCCAGACATCGTGCCGCGCCGTCCGTTTTTAATTGTGTCCCCCAATTCTTCCACTGAGGTTGGTTCGCCCACGATGCAAAAGTCGAGTTGTTCGCCACGCGCTTTCAATTTTTCACACACGACAACCGTGCCGTCTGTTGCCGGACCCTCTTCATCGCTGGTGATAAGAAAGCCAATTGATCCTTTGTGCTCAGGTTGGACACGCAAAAACTCCTCTGTCGCGACCACAAAAGCGGCGATGGAGGCTTTCATATCGGCAGCGCCGCGACCGTACAATTTTCCATCGCGATGGGTGGGTGAAAATGGTGCCGATTTCCAATGCTCCAAAGGCCCAGTTGGAACCACGTCGGTATGCCCAGCGAAAACCACTAATGGTTGGCTTTGCCCCTTACGCGCCCATAGGTTGGTCACGTCACCCGAAACGATGGTTTCACAGATAAAACCCAGTGGTTCAAGTAAGGCGATTAAAGTTTGTTGGCATCCTTTATCTTCTGGCGTGACGGAGTCCAGTGAGATCAGTTTCTCGGTAAGCGCGAGGGTTCTACTCATGAAAATTATCTACTTTTTGAAAAATGATTTGTATTGGTCTGCGCTAAATCCAACCATGAATTCGCTTCCATCTTGGCCGTTCGCATGTGCTAGGTGTAAGACGGGGCGCTTGATAACCGAAGGCGATGCAAGCATTAGGGTAATTGCGCTTGGAACGTGATCTGCACTGGCTTTCTCGGCGTCATTCAAGGCGCGCCATGTGGTGCCTTTGCGATTGATCAAAAGATCTAAGGATAATGATTCCAACCACTTCTCTACGGTTGTTTTTGTCAGCCCGTCTTTTTTGAAATCGTGAAAACGAAAGGCAATACCATTTTCGCTGAGCCATGTTCGCGCTTTTTTTACGGTGTCACAATTTGGAATGCCGTACAGCGTGATTGCTATTTCAGTAGGGCTTTCTGGTCTTGGCTTTTCGCTCATTGGCACTTACATGCTTAAGGTAAATTCGGTAAACGATGCTTCTTCTTTTTTCTCTGGCTCAGGTTCTGGCTCTGGCGCTTCTTCGGGCGCTTCGTTATTCAATAACCAAAGCAAGTTGTTTGCAGAATCCGCGTTTGCAATGCCTTCTTCTTGAGTGATTAAACCGGCCTTGATCAAGTGCATTAATGCCTTTTCAAAGGTTTGCGAACCGGGCGAAAGGCTCTTCTCAATCGCTTCTTTAATCGCAAAAATATCGCCTTGTTCAATGAGTTCTGACACATAACGGGTATTGAGCATAATTTCTACGGCAGGGCAGCGACCCCCATCAACCGCACGGATGAGTCGCTGCGAAATAACAGCGCGAATGGATGATGAAAGGTCGAGCAACAAGGCGTTACGATTTTCCATCGGGAAGAAGCTAATAATGCGGTTGAGCGCTTGGTAGCTGTTATTGGCGTGCAATGTGGCGAGGACTAAGTGCCCAGATTGGGCGTAGGCAATGGCGGCCAGCATGGTATCGAGATCACGGATTTCGCCAATCAATATACAGTCTGGCGCTTGACGTAAAGAGTTGCGCAATGCAGTTTGCAAGCTTTCAGAGTCAGTGCCAATTTCGCGCTGATTGACTATCGACTTCTTACTGCGGAACAGGTATTCAATTGGGTCTTCAATCGTCAGAATATGGCCCGTTTTGAGCTCGTTGCGGTAATCAAGCATTGAGGCAATGGTGGTTGATTTACCTGAACCCGTTGCACCCACTAACAAAATCAAACCGCGTTTTTCCATGATGAGGCTGGACAACACGGGCGGTAAATTCAGCGTATTAATCGCCGGGATGTGCCCTGGAACAAAACGGAAAACGGCAGAAATCGAACCACGTTGACGGAACGCCGAGAGCCGGAAGCGGCCCACGCCCGGCGCGCCAATACCAATGTTTAGTTCATTTTTTTGCTCAAGTAATTCCATGTGCTCTGGGGAGACTACTTCGCTCAGCAAAGCAATAATGTTCGCTTGATCCATACGTTGTTGATTAATCGGCAGCAAGTTGCCATTAATTTTTAAATGTATGGGGGAGTTAATTGCGAAAAACATGTCCGAAGCTTGTTTTTCCTTCATTAACTGAAATAAGCGATCCATTGCCATGATTTTTTCCTAAAAATGTGAGCTGCTAATTGATACAGACTAATCCTGAACTTTACGCTGAATTTGTTCCAAACCAACGTCGTGAATTTCTTTTATCTTTTTTTGATCACTCACCACGCAAAAGTTCGTTAATGCTGGTTTTTGAGCGCGTTTGCGCGTCGACGCGTTTTACGATCACCGCGCAATACAAACTGTATTTTCCGTCAGGCGATGGCAAATTGCCGGAAACAACCACAGAACCTGCTGGAATCCTACCGTAACTCACCTCGCCGGTCGCGCGATCATAAATCTTTGTTGATTGGCCGATATACACGCCCATGGAGATGACCGAATTCTCTTCAACGATGACACCTTCAACCACTTCTGAACGCGCGCCGATGAAACAGTTATCTTCAATAATGGTCGGGTTTGCTTGCATGGGCTCTAAAACACCACCAATACCAACACCGCCAGATAAGTGAACATTTTTTCCGATTTGAGCACACGAACCTACCGTTGCCCAAGTATCAACCATTGTGCCTTCATCGACATAAGCGCCAATATTGACGTAGGAAGGCATGAGCACGACATTTTTTCCAATAAAGCTGCCACGGCGCGCAACGGCGGGTGGCACAACGCGAAAGCCTGCTTGGGCGAAATCATTCGCGCTGTAATTGGCAAATTTGGTTGGGACTTTATCGTAAAACTGCATATGGTCGCCGCTTGGCATGACCACGTTGTCTTCTAAGCGGAATGAAAGTAATACCGCTTTCTTGATCCATTGGTTCACTTGCCAAGCGCCGTTAGTTTTTTGCGCGACACGTAAAGCCCCAGTATCTAAGGCGCTGAGTACATGTGCCACCGCTTCTTTCAGTTCCGCAGGGGCAGATTTTGGCGAATAACTCGCTCGGTTTTCCCAAGCTTGATCGATGATGAGTTGTAATTGTTGTGTCATGGTCAGTTCAATAAGGTTTAGAAGTAATAGTAGGAATAGTGGTTTGTTTTATTAGTTTGCGATCGACTTTGCGAAGCGAATAATTCGATCTGCCGCTTCACAGCATTCGTCGAAATCGGCGACCAATGCCATCCTGATGCGATTTTCTCCAGGGTTAATGCCGTGCGCAGTGCGTGCTAAAAAACTACCTGGAAGTACCGTCACATTATATTCTTGGTAAAGGCGCTTAGCGAACTCGGTATCGGAGATCGCACAGAGTTTGTCGACCTTTGCCCATAGATAAAATGCCGCGTCTGGTAAGCTGACATCGAGCACTTCTTGTAAGCGTGGTGTGATGACCGAGAATTTTTTTCGATACAACTCGCGATTGAGTTCAACATGCTGCTCGTCGTTCCACGCGGCGACCGAAGCGGCTTGAAAGCTCGGACACATGGCGCTGCCATGATACGTTCGGTAGAGTAGAAACTGCTTTAAGATTTGCGCGTCACCAGCGACAAACCCAGAACGCATGCCTGGTACGTTAGAGCGTTTTGATAGGCTCGATAAACTGACTAGACGGTCATAGTTGTGCCGTCCAAGCATTGCCGCCGCTTGCAAACTTCCCAAAGGTGGTTCCGCTTGAAAGTAGATTTCTGAATAACATTCGTCTGCGGCGATGACGAAGTCGTGTTTGTCAGCAAGCGCAAAAAGTTCTTTCCAGTCTTCTAGAGTGAGCACCGCGCCGGTGGGATTTCCGGGCGAACAAACGTAAAGTAATTGCACACGCGCCCAAATTTCGTCGGGAATACTTGCATAATCTGGCGCAAAATTACGCCCCGGCATGGCATTTGCGAAATACGGTTCTGCACCTGCCAAGTAGGCCGCGCCCTCATAGATTTGGTAGAACGGGTTCGGGCATAAAACCAATGGTCTCGCTTCACCGTCTTTACTTGGTGTGATCACGGCTTGTGCCAGTGCAAACAACGCTTCTCGCGAGCCATTCACCGGGAGGACTTGGGTGGCAAAATTAGGCGTAGGTAGGCCATAACGTCGCGCTAACCAGTTGGCGATGGATAGACGTAACTCGTCCGATCCCGTCGTGGTAGGGTAATTTGCTAAGCCCGATAAATTCTCGACTAAGGCTTGTTTAATCAACTCTGGAGTTGCGTGTTTGGGTTCGCCAATGCCGAGGCTAATGGGTGAGAAAGCAGAGTTGGGCGTGACATCCGAAAAAAGCTTTTTTAGCTTTTCGAAAGGATACGGCTGCAATTGCTGAAGTAGGGGATTCACAAATAAGGTCGGGTAAATAAAACGTTTTTGAGAGAATTCTGTACGACTTTCTTCGGCCGAATAGTGCATTTGCGACACTGTATGCGACTTTCGCATCGACCTTTGTAGACTGTTCGTAAAGGCGAACTTCAGTACACAAACTTTAACTCTTTGCCAGTTTGTCCAGAAGAGGGCTCATGGGTAAGACAAGGAGGCGAGTGTGTCAACAGAAAAGTGTTGAACGCACAGCAAGCATTATATCTTTCTGGTGTTTTTTGGTGGCAATTAAAGGGACGAGCAAAATTGAACGAAAAATTCGTTTTGTTACGTTTTTTGTCAGAATTGTCGGGCTGACAAAATTTAAGGAATCCATGGCTTGAAATGTTATGATTGGTTTGATGCGCTAAATTGAATTACGTTATTCATTTAGACAAGTAAATGCATCGATACCGATGCGGCGCCGCCCTAATTGAATGATGACATTCACAATATTTTGAATAACTTTTACCTACTTCTCTTAAAGTGCGATTAACTTCAATCAAGTTGGCCGGTTTTAAATCTTTTGTCGATCCAACAAACTTCCAAGTGCCAGGTCAGTTAGTTGGTGTTGTTGGTCCTAACGGTTGTGGGAAATCAAACATCATCGACGCCGTACGCTGGGTGTTGGGCGAATCGAAAGCCTCTGAGTTGCGCGGCGAATCGATGCAAGACGTAATTTTTAACGGATCAACTAATCGCAAACCTGCCGGTCGCTCGTCAGTTGAGTTGGTGTTTGATAACCATCTCGGCAAGGCGGCAGGCCAGTGGAGCCAGTACGGCGAAATTGCCGTAAAGCGCACGCTCACTAGAGACGGTACATCGACGTATTACATCAATGGTCAAGCGGTAAGAAGGCGCGATATTCAAGACATTTTCCTCGGCACGGGCTTGGGCCCGCGTGCCTACGCCATTATCGGGCAGGGAATGATTTCGCGGATTATTGAGTCGCGACCTGAAGAGCTAAGAATTTTCTTAGAGGAAGCTGCCGGAGTTTCTCGCTACAAAGAGCGTCGCCGCGAAACTGAAAATCGTATTCACGATACCAATGAAAACCTAGTGCGTGTTGAAGATATTTTGCGTGAACTGACCAGCAATTTAGAAAAACTTGAAGCGCAAGCAGTCGTCGCAAATAAATTCAAGAGCTTGCAGGCTGATCAAGAAGAAAAACAAAAATTACTCTGGTTACTGCGCAAAAAAGAAGCAGCGCAGGAGCAACAAAAACACTTTGCAGAAATTGAACGCACCCAATTAGAGTTGGAAGAGCAGACGGCGAAACTGCGTCACGTTGAGTTGGAATTAGATCAAATGCGGCAAGTGCATTACGCGGTCGGCGACAAAATGCACCAAGCGCAAGGTCGTCTGTACCAAACCAATGCGGAAATTGGCAGCCTAGAGGCACAAATTAAGTTCGTGATTGAGTCGCGCAGTCGTTTGCAAGCGCAGCTAAATTCCTTATCAGCGCAGCGGGAACAATGGCAGCGCCAAAGTGTGCAATTCCAAGATGAAGTAGCTGAGGCTGAGATTCATGTCGCAGAGCTTGCAATGCGTTCTGAGCAGGCGCAAGAAAAAGTTTTTCAGCAAACCGAAAAAATTCCACAACTGGAGCAGGCTTGGCGCGAGGCGCAATTGCGCAGCACAGAATCGCGTGCAAAATCTATACAACTCCAGCAACAAATCGAGCTGACGTCGGCGCATCAACGGAATGCATCAAATATTTTGCTTACGCTTGCGACGCGACGCGAACGGCTCACGGCAGAAAAACAAGTATTGCACGTGCCAGATTTGGCACAACTCAACGAACTAGAACTGCAGTTAGAAGAGAAGAAAGCGCAACTCGAAGAAGTGACGTGGCAACTCGAATCGGCGCAGGCGCAACAACCAGAGTTAGAGCAAGCACGACGTGATGCGCAAACTAAGTTAAACCAAGACCTTGCGCAAGCGGCTCAGTTGGATGCAAGGTTAATGGCACTGCGTGCACTGCAGGAAAAAGTAGAAAGTGCTGGCAAGGTACAGCCTTGGCTTGAGAAACATGAACTCTCAAGTTTACCAAAGCTCTGGCAAAAACTACACATCGAGTCAGGTTGGGAAATCGCTTTAGAGTCAGTGCTGCGTGAACGTACTTCGGCGTTAGAGATGTCTAACCTCGAATGGGTGCGCGGCTTCTTTAATGACACGCCTCCAGCAAAACTGACCATTTATTCGCCGACGATTAGCACCAACGCGGCTCCAATACCTTCAGAACTACAAACAAATTCTGCGCAAGATTTGCTTCCATTGATGCAATTGTTGCGAATTAACGATGCAGGCGTGCGCAGCATCATGTCTGATTGGTTGCATGGAATCTACATCGCGGACGACGTCATTAGCGCGTTTGCGCAGAGGCAAAAATTACCAGCGGGTGCGTCGTTTTTAACTAAGCAGGGACATCTGATTAGCCAAAGCAGTGTGCGTTTTTACGCGGCTGATTCAGAACAGGAAGGCGTGCTTGCACGGCACCAAGAAATAGAAAATTTGAGTAAGCAGACCCGCGCGCAACAATTGTTAGTCGAGGAGGCGAGAACTGCCGCAATTCGCGCTGACTCAACGATCACTGGGGCGACGGCAAAACTACAAGAGCTGCAGCAAAAATTAACGCAATTGCGAGATCAAACGCACCGCATTCAACTGGAGGTCATTAAGCTGACAGAAGCGCAAACGCGCTTTAATCAACGCAGTACGCAAATCCAGGGCGAGTTATCGGAAATCGCCGCGCAGGAACAAGAACAACAACAGAATCAGCGTGAGTCGGAGGAAAAGTTCGAACTGCTTGATATCGAGTTAAGTCAACTCCAAGAGGCTCATGAACAACTACAAAGTGAATTTTTAGAACATGAGCAGCGTTTGAGTGATGCGCGCGCGAATCTGAGAGATCTTGAATTAGCGGCGCAAGAGTGTGCTTTTTCTGAAAAGACGCATCGCAATAAGATCGAGGAACTCAAACGAAACATCGCAACAGCAATTGAACAAGCTTCTCAACTACACGCAAACATGCAGCAAGGTCATCTCGAACTTGAAGCAATGGATGAACAAACGGCGCAAGCTGGTTTGCAAACATTGCTGGAGAAGCGCACCGAGCAAGAGCATGCCTTGTCAGACGCCAGACATGAATTAGATCAGCTCACGCAAAAACTGCGTCAATCTGAAGAAGCGAAAATGCAGTTAGAACGAGGCTTGCAACCGCACCGTGACCGAATTGTTGAATTGCAACTCAAAGAGCAAGCAGCGCGTTTGAATCAAGAACAATTTGCCGAACAACTAAAGAATTTTGAAGTTGACGAGCAAGCACTTGAGGCAAAACTGCACGATGAGATAAAGCCATCCTATCTACAAGCGGAAGTAACCCGGCTGGGGAATGCGATTACCGCCTTGGGTGCAGTTAACATGGCAGCTCTCGAAGAGCTTGCGCAAGCGACCGAGCGAAAAACATTCTTAGATGCCCAACATGCCGACCTTTCTGAAGCGATTACAACGCTGCAGGATGCGATCAAAAAAATTGATTTAGAAACCCGCGATTTATTGCAAGACACTTTTAATCGTGTGAATTTGCACTTTGCGGAGTTGTTCCCCATTTTGTTTGGTGGTGGTCAAGCAAAACTCATCATGACGGGTGACGAAATTTTAGACTCTGGTGTGCAAGTAATGGCGCAGCCCCCTGGCAAAAAGAATGCAACGATCCATTTGTTGTCAGGCGGAGAAAAAGCCTTGACCGCGACAGCGCTTGTGTTTTCAATGTTCCAACTTAATCCAGCACCCTTCTGCTTATTAGATGAGGTCGATGCACCTCTTGACGACTCAAACACGGAGCGGTTTTGTAATATGGTGAAACGCATGTCTGCGAACACGCAGTTTTTATTTATCTCGCACAATAAGATTGCGATGGAAATGGCACAGCAATTAATCGGTGTCACCATGCAAGAACAAGGCGTGTCGAGAATTGTTGCTGTGGATATGGAATCTGCGGCGCATCTTGTCGGTGAGGGACAGGCAGCATGACAGATTTTGAACTTAGTTTGATCGCAGTTGGTGGCGCATTTATTGTGCTTGTGATTGGCTTCAATAAGTGGCAAGAATACAAAGCCAAAAAGAGTGTAGATCAGGCTTTTACAGGCGGGCATGACGATGTCTTGATGAATCCTCAGGAGCCATCAGATCGTACAGATCACGTGCGTCACGAGCCTAGTTTGGATTTTCAGTCTGAACAGATCAACACGGAACCGCTGCACACTTATGCCGATGCGGCTAAAGCAGATGCTGTGGAAAGCCCCAGCCACGATGATTTGCCTGTCGACGAGTTGATTGACTGTGTCGTGCCAATTGAATTTGAAACACCTGTGCGCGGTGAGAAACTGCTCGAAGAATTAAGTGCGTATAAGTACGTTGGTAAAAAGCCTGTTCATTTTGTTGGACTTGATCATAGCGGCGCACGTGCTGAAATTGCACACGGCGGGGCGTACACATCCTTGTTCGCTGGGGTTCAAATGGTTAGTCGCAGCGGGCCGCTCAATGAATTGGAATATTCTGAGTTCGTGAGCCAGCTACGCATGCTTACTGAGCGGTTTAATGCACACGCCGATATACCTGACATGAATCGTGTCATGACGATTGCCCGCGAGTTGCATCAATTTGTCGCCGAGCACGATGCGCAATTGAGTGTCAACGTGGTTGCAAACGGTGCACCTTGGGAAGTCGCCAGCCTGTTAGGCGCATTGGAAAAGCTCGGATTCGACATGCGCCCTGATGGACGTCTTTTGATGCCCGATGGTGAAGGAGGCGCGCTGTTTTCATTGTCTTTGAATGTGGCGATAAGCGACACGAGTACGAATCGAATTACTTTATTGCTTGATGTTCCTTGTGTAACGCCGGAACGCGATGCCTTTGGCGCAATGGCGGCGTGTGCCAAGTCCCTTGCAACCCGCTTAGGTGGCACGGTGGTCGATGATGGCGGTCAGGCAATTTCAAAGGCGGCTTTGGACGATATTGCAGTGCAAGTGCAAGATTTTTATGGCGCGATGGCGGAAGCGCAGATTCCTGCTGGTTCTTTACGCGCTCAACGTTTGTTTAGCTAACTCTCCATGCAAAATACTCTTTTTGATTCAAGCGAGAAGGGTGAGATGAACGATTCACCAGAAATGCAGACGGCGCGAAAACTTCGCGACGAAATTAACAAGCATAGTTACGCCTACTATGTCTTAGATGCACCGACACTCCCCGATGCTGAATACGACAAACTCTTTCGCGAATTACAAGAGTTAGAAAGCAATTTCCCCTCAGTAAAAACACTCGATTCCCCCACCAACCGTGTTGGTGGAGCGCCACTTCCCGAGTTCAAGCAAGTAAAGCATGCCGTGCCCATGCTGTCCTTAAACAATGGATTCGACGACGCTGACATTGATGCGTTTGATCGTCGAGTGCGTGAAGGGCTGGGAAATATGGCCGAGATAGAGTACGCAATTGATCTGAAGTTTGATGGTCTTGCGATTAACTTGCGCTATGTTGATGGCGTTTTCACGCAGGCGGCAACACGCGGAGACGGCGAACATGGTGAAGATGTCACTGAAAATATACGCACTATTCGTAGTATTCCTTTGCGCTTAAGTTCAAACACCCCGCCAGCGATTTTGGATGTGCGCGGCGAGGTGCTGATGTTTAAATCTGACTTTGAGGTTTTAAATAAACGTCAACGGGCGCTGGGCGCGAAGGAGTTTGCTAATCCCAGAAATGCAGCGGCGGGCAGCTTAAGGCAGCTCGATTCTAAAATCACGGCGCAACGCAGTTTACGGTTTTTTGCCTACGGCATCGGCGATCTCGTTGGCGCTGAATTGCCCGAAAGCCATCGCGCGCTACTCACCTGGTATCAAAATTTAGGTATTCCAGTTTGTGCCGAACATGCCATCGTTCGCGGCAAGCAATCGCTGTTAGATTTTTATGCGGCGATACAAACCAAGCGTGACAAATTGCCCTATGAAATCGATGGGGTGGTGTACAAAGTAAATCAATTTGTGGATCAACAAAAGTTAGGTTTTGTGTCCAGGGCGCCGCGCTTTGCACTAGCACACAAATTCCCCGCACAAGAAGCAATTACTCAAGTGTTGGATATAGAAATCCAGGTTGGACGCACAGGTGCAATTACACCAGTCGCACGCCTTGCGCCCGTGTTTGTTGGCGGCGTAACGGTGACCAATGCCACGTTGCACAATGAGGAAGAGGTTCTTAGAAAAGATATTCGTATTGGCGACACAGTTACAGTGCGGCGAGCAGGGGATGTGATTCCCGAAGTTGTCGCCAGCCTTATCGAGAAACGCCCGACTACAGCGGTTCATTTTGAAATGCCGACAGCCTGCCCAATTTGTGGCTCACCAATCGTAAAGCCTGAAGGGGAGACCATCGCCCGTTGTTCTGGCGGGGCGATTAAATGCGCGGCACAACGAAAAGGTGCATTGATTCATTTTGCTTCGCGTAAAGCCATGGACATTGATGGGTTAGGTGAACAATTAATTGATCAACTCGTCGATAAAAAGATTGTTAGCACCGCTGCGGATTTCTATAAGTTGGGTCTGACGAGCTTGAGTGCCTTGGACCGCATGGCGGAGAAGTCTGCAGGCAATATTTTGCGTGCGTTGGAAATCTCGAAAGAGACGACTTTACCGCGCTTCATCTATGCACTTGGCATTCGCCATGTGGGGGAATCGACCGCCAAAGATTTGGCGCAACATTTTGGCGATATGAGCGCTTTGGCGCAGGCCACGATCGAGCAATTACTGACTGTACAAGATGTGGGCCCAGTCGTTGCAAAATCCGTGAGAGATTACTTTTCAGATGACCTCAACGCTGAATTGGTACAGCAACTTTTAGCCGCTGGAATTCGCTGGCCCACACCTACTCTGACGCCAGCGACAAGCGCACCTCTGGCTGGAAAAACCTTCGTCCTCACGGGCACTTTCCCGACTTTAAGCCGCGATGAGGCAAGTGCTCTGATCGAATTAAAAGGCGGCAAAGTTTCCGGTTCCGTATCAAAGAAAACGCATTTTGTCGTTGCAGGTGATGATGCGGGGAGTAAGTTACAAAAGGCACAGGACCTTCAAATCCCGATTCTTAGCGAAGCAGAACTATTGCAAATGTGTGATGGTTGAAAAAAATTGAAAAGAATGTCATGAATAAAAGAGTCAAGAAAGCGGTATTTCCAGTCGCTGGTTTGGGTAGTCGCTTTTTGCCAGCAACCAAAGCACAGCCCAAGGAAATGTTGAGCGTAGTTGATAAGCCGCTGATTCAATATGCGGTGGAAGAAGCAGTCGCTGCAGGCATTACTGAGATGGTTTTTATTACGGGTAGGAATAAACGAGCAATTGAAGATCACTTCGATACAGCCTACGAATTAGAAAGCGAATTAGAAGCGGCTGGCAAGCAAGAATTACTTGAGTTAGTGCGTAACGTCATTCCTAAAAATATCAATTGCATCTACATTCGGCAACCCGCTGCGTTGGGACTTGGCCATGCAATTTTATGTGCTCGCCCTGTGATCGGTGATGAAGCGTTTGCGATTCTTCTTGCGGATGATTTGATGGATGTTGAGGAGGGCAAGCCTTCAGTCATCGCAAAAATGGTTGAGTTATACGAGTATGAAAATGCCAGCGTGATCGCCGTGCAAGAGGTGCCGCGCGAGGCGACAAACCAATACGGGATTGTGTCAGTAACACCTTACAAAGATGGCCTGCATCGCATACGTGGCATTGTCGAAAAACCGTTACCGGAAAACGCGCCGTCTACCTCAGGCGTGGTGGGCCGCTATGTGTTGTCGGGTAAGATTTTTTCGTATTTAGAAAAACTGGGAAAGGGATCGGGCGGCGAAATTCAACTCACTGATGGCATTGCACAAATGCTACTTGACGAACCGGTCTTTGCCTACGAGTTTGAAGCGACGCGTTACGATTGCGGTTCGAAATTGGGCTACCTGAAAGCGAGTGTGGCCTTGGGTCTTAAACATGCAGATGTTGGCGGCGATTTTGCTGCTTTTCTTAGCTCACGATAGGCGCGTTTTTATTTTTTGAAAGGACCAAGATGATTCATTCCATTTTAAAAATGGGCGACGCGCGTTTGCTCAGAAAAGCCGAACCGATTACGCAATTTGATACGCCGCAATTGCACGAATTGGTTGCAGATCTTTTTGAAACCATGCAATACGCGAATGGCGCTGGTCTTGCCGCACCGCAAATTGGTGTGAACTTGCAACTAGTGATTTTTGGCTTCAAAAATAACTCCCGCTATCCTGACGCGCCCACTGTACCAGAGACCGTTTTGCTTAATCCAGTATTAACCCCGCTGGCTGACACCATAGAGGAGGCGTGGGAAGGCTGCCTTTCCGTGCCGGGAATGCGCGGCTTAGTCCCACGTTGGAGCAAACTGCGCTATGAAGGTTTTGATCAGTTTGGAAACCCAATTTGTCGTGAAGTAGATGGATTTCATGCCCGTGTTGTTCAGCATGAATGTGATCACTTAAATGGTGTGCTCTATCCTATGCGTATCACGGATTTATCCCAGTTCGGCTTTACGGAAGTACTTTTCCCCGAGTTAGATCCGGCCGACGACGACTAAATTTGGATACTCTACGCAGTAAAAATCGAAACGTGCTTATCTATAAAGCGCAAACAGCACAATTTTTTACGAAAAGTCGGCGGTATATTCGTGCCTCGGTATTGACCGTGAGGCGAGTTGAACCAAAGTATTTCTCTTGGCGCGCGACTTTTATTGCAGGAACTTCCTGCGCAAATCAAACAGTCGGCAACTCTTCCAGGCTATGGCGCGTAATTTGACCAGTCATGTCGATCGAAATCCATCCACCACGTGCTTTCTCAGGTTCGCTATCGCATTCCCAGTCTGGTAGTACAAACCGTTTTTTTTCCTCGTAGGTGTGGACGGCAGGGCGATGCGTATGGCCATGAATCATCAGCGAGACATTTGCAGCGGCAAACAGCGCCCTGATTGCTTCCTCATTCACATCCATAATCGCTGCATCTTTTGTTTTCTGTCCTTGCACACTTTCTTTCCGCATACCTTCAATAATCGCTTTGCGTTGCGCTAGAGGCATCGTGAGGAAATTCTTCAGCCAGTCACTTTGCCTGACCATTTGCCGAAACGCCATGTAGGCAAGGTCATCGGTGCATTGCGCATCGCCGTGGGTTAGCACGATTTGCTTCTCGGCGATAGTGACGATAGATGGGTCTGTGAGCAAGGCCAAGTTGGTTTCTTCTGCAAATTGTTCCCCAACCAAAAAATCACGATTGCCCGCCATCCAAAAAACTTGGCAACCTTGCTCGCTAACTGCACGGATCGCAGCGATGACAGTTTGATTGTATTCATCGGGCATGTCATCGTCGCCCGCCCAATATTCAAACAAATCGCCGAGCAGGTACAGTGTTTCTGCCTGGGCTGCTGCAAAATTAAGAAAGTCAAAAAACCGTTGCGTTGTTTTTGGAAGTGCCTTGCAGAGGTGAACGTCAGAAACGAACAGTGCCCTTAGTGGACGAGGAAGCGCTTGGCTTGATGTTGAATGTGTCACGGCTGTACGCGTTAAACCACTTCGACTTTTTCGATCACGATATCCTCGACAGGAACATCTTGGAACATGCCGGTGCGCGTCGTGTTGACACTTTTAATGTCGTCAACGACCTCTGTGCCGTCAACGACTTTACCAAACACGCAATAACCCCATCCATCTTGCCCGGGGTAATCAAGAAACGCGTTGTGTGAGGTATTGATGAAGAATTGTGCAGTGGCGGAATGCGGGTCACTGGTGCGTGCCATTGCAACTGTGTAATGCTCATTCTTTAATCCGTTTTTAGCTTCATTTTGGATCGGGGCATTTACTGGTTTTTGTTTCATGCCGGGTTCAAAACCACCGCCTTGCACCATAAAGCCATCGATCACGCGGTGGAAAATAGTCCCTTCGTAGTGCCCAGCGCGCACATAAGCCAAAAAATTCTCCACGGTTTTTGGGGCTTTTTCGGCGTTCAACTCAATCGTAATTTTGCCCATATTGGTGCTTAAAATAACAGCCATAATCATCCTTTTAGCAAATGAAGAAAGTGTCGTCTAAATCTAGTGGCTTATTTTAATAGTTTCACAGATTCGACAATGATGGGTTCGACGGGTAAATTTTGGAATGGTCCCACCGCCTTTGTCTCAACAACTTTTATTTTCTCGACCACCTCCATGCCTTTGATAACCCGGCCAAATGGGGTGTATCCTGCAGTCGCTTGCAGAGCTTGAGCACGAGGCGCTGTCACTGTTTCACCTTGTTTAATGAATTGGACAGTGTCGCCTTCTGGCAATACTTGATGATTCAAAAAATCGTTATTGTTCACATTAATAAAAAATTGCGCTTTGGCTGAATTAGGAACATTTGTTCGCGCCATTGCGATGGTGCCCAAATCATTTTTTAAATCATGTTCTAAAGCAATTGCAGCTTCCAAGGGAATCGGCGGGTTGGCCGTTGGTTTCTCTTTGAGCTGTTTGTCAAAGCCGCCGCCTTGCACCATGAAATTATCGATAACACGATGAAAAATCGTTTGGTTGTAATGTCCTGATTTCACATACTTCAGGAAATTTTGAACCGTTTTTGGCGCTTTCTCAGGATAAAGTTCAATCAAAATAACGCCGACAGAAGTCTTCATTTCTACAACAGGATGTTCTTGCGAATGCGCAGAACTACATACCAAAAAGAGGGACAAGATGGATAAAACGTAAGCCAACTTTCGCATATGAAGTGTGAACATTAGGGCTCCAAATTAAACTTGAGATTCATAAATAATGCGCCATTTCGTGGCTTCTTTGATCCAATATTGACGCTTGCGTACACTGCTCTTTGTCTTTCCGTATTGGGCTTCTTGCGTGAAGGTTGACACGATGAGTTCTTCCTTACCGGGGTAACGAAAGTGCGTAATGTCTTTTAATTTTATCGTTAAGGTTTGTGTGCCGTCCCAAACTTGTTTTTGTTTCTGCAGCCAAGTATTCAGGGTTTCGCCCTGCAAAGTTTTAAATTTAGGCGAGTAATTGGCAAGAATTCGGTTGCTGTTGAGACTTTCTAAATCGTTCCGCCAATCGTCTATCATTTTATTCGCAAAGGCTCTCTCGATCATCGATTTTGATTTCGAAATGAATTCGATTTCTTCGCTAATCACGACAGGTGTTCTACCAATTTCAACGCTCGCCGCAACGCGCAAAAAATCGTCATTCGTTAAGACTATACAACCATCAGATGCCAACGGCGGGCGGCTGAAATTATCCGAGGGAACACCGTGAAGCCAAATGCCAGAACCACTTCGCCCATTTAACTTATCCCATTCATTAGGATAGTTGATTGGTAGTGCGCCCGGTCCATAAAAATCAGGCAATTTCGCGCCTGTTAAGTGACTCGTTACATAATAAACACCAAGCGGGGTTTTTTGATCGCCCTCTTTATACTTGTTGATGCCAAATTTACCTTGGCTGACATAATAGTCAGTGATGAACTTTAATTCGCCGTTGTTATGCTCGTATAAAAACAAACGCGCCCGTTTTGCGTCGACAACGAGTACTTGTTTTTGATCGCGCCGGAGTTGAATGAGATTTCGTGGCACGAGGTCTGGATCTGGCTTGTCGCGAATCGCTTTGATTCGGACCATTGCCTCTTCTCGGAAGTCTTTTAAACGTTCTGCTGAAATATTTGGCGCTGCGCCGAATTTTTGCACGCTCGACGTGTGCATGAGCAACAAGTCACCGCGAATGAGGTGACCAAGTTGGAACTGGGGGTACCACTCGACTAGCGAATCCGCTAACTTTTGTGCTTGCCTGAGATCGTTGTTGCGAAGGTTTTTGAAAATTTCGATGAGCAGGAAATCGGGGTTCGGCGCATTTGAAGCTTCGCTCACTTCAGTTGGCGTAGCCGATTCACGCTTGCCATGTTTTTTTGCGTGAGCATCAAATCCCGACACACAGCACAGCGCAGCAAGCGCAAATAGGCAAGACGACAGAACGGGAAATCTAACAGTCTTTTTTGTTAGAGCAATACAAAATACAAGAAACGACATTAGCTACCTGTTCGCTCCTGCTTAATCAGCCATTTACCCTCTTGTTTTACAAGTTCGAGTACTTTTCGACTATTCGCCGTCAAACGGTCAGAGGTATAAATCTGCCGAAATTTGACAGTGGCTTTTTGACCGTCAACGTTGACTTTCTCCGACTCTATTTTTACGTCAATGCGCCCCTTGCTGTCGATGCGCGCGCGCCGCTCTTCCGCCCACTCCTTTCGCGATTCCCTTTTCGGCGTCTCAAAATCTTTTGCATAATGAGCCAAATAGGCGGCTGTGTCTTTTTTGCTCCAAGAGGCTGCCCATGAGTTCACAACTTTCAGAATGTCGTCTTGCTCGTTAGCGCTTGGCTTCTCTGCTGGCTTTTGGGCTACTTTAGTTTGTTCTAGAGGCACTTTTTTTGCAGCTTGCGTGTCTTTTTGTGTTGCCTGGCTCGCCGATGCGAAGGTTGGCGATGGGGACGCCGAAACCGTATTGTTATTGGCGGACGTCTTAGGGTTGGTGCCACCAGTGGTATTGCCGATCAGATTTCGAACCAAGGTGAGCTTCAATCTTGCGGCTGAATTTGCAGAGTCAAGTTGCAATGCTTTGTCATAAGCTTGGCTCGCTAACTTTGCATAAACATCACCTAGATTTTCATGTGCCGTACCGTAAGTCGGGTTGGTGCGAATCGCCATCTCTAATGCTGCGCGCGATTTATCATATTGACCGTTTGCGCCGTAAAGTACCGCCAAATTGTTATAAGGCTCTGGTAATTCGGGGTGATCATCAGTGAGCTTTAAAAAAATTGCGATTGCCTCTGCTGATTTATTCTGCTCGGCCAACATCAAACCTTTGAGAAATCTCAATTGAGGGTCTTTCGGCTTTTGGAGTAAGGCGGTGTCAGTTTTTTGCATTGCTTCCGTTGCCTTTCCTTCACGAATCAATTTACTGATATCCGCTACTTCATCTGCAAAACAGAATGATGAGGCAAATAAAAATGTAAATAAACAAACGGAAAAGCAATTTTTTATCTGGTCGCGCATTTTTTTTGATTTGTAATAAGTGAGTATGTCGAGTGCCGCTAACAGCGATGATATACTGTAGGCAAGGCATCATCTTAACAAATATGCTTAAGAAATGGGATTTCACTGCTTGTTTTTCGAATTTTGACAGCATTAATTTCGCTAATCTTTATTTGTGTGATTTTGCACAATTCTCTTTTTTGACTGTACTTTTTCTAAGCTGGAAAAATTTTCTGCGCGTCGGTTTTCATAACTACGCGCTTTATTGTTTTAATTTACTTGTGAGTTTTTAATTCACTTCTCATTGTTAATAAGGCGTATTTTCAAACGCTCATGCAGGGTTGATAGGAATAAACTTTGAGAAATATTGCTGTAACGCCGAAAGTTCCAGATTATTGGGATAACGCAAAAATTGAGTTAATGAAGCGTGATCGGATTATGCGCAAATTAATTCCAAAATTTGGTGATCTGTATTTGATCGGAAGGGATGATCCTTTTACGACGTTGACTCGATCCATTATTGCGCAACAGTTGACAGGACAAGCTGCCGATATTTTGTGGCAAAAGTTTTTAACGGTATGCCCAAAGTCGACGCCAGCGCAAGTTTTACGGGCAGGTTCAGAGAAACTTCTAGGCTGTGGTTTATCAAAGCGTAAGTTGGAGTATGTGGTTGATCTTGCCGAGCATTTCAAAGGCGATCGTTTGCACGTTGATCGTTGGGCATCCATGACTGATGATGAGGTAATTTTAGAGTTGACCCAGATTCGTGGAATAGGGCGCTGGACAGCAGAAATGTTTTTGATATTTAATCTGCTCCGGCCGAATATATTGCCGCTAGACGATCAAGGTTTAATTCGCGCGACGAGCATTAACTACTTTTCTGGTGAGCCTGTTTCACGCAGCGAACTTCGAGAGGTTGCAGCAAACTGGGAGCCTTGGCGAACAGTTGCAACATGGTATTTGTGGCGTAGTTTAGATTAAAAAATGTATCCTTTTTTCGATTTACTCGTGTTGTTTTTATAAGGAGGCACGATGACAAAAATTACTTTTCTTCCGTTTGAGCAACCAATTGCTGAGCTTGAAACAAAAATTGAGGAACTTCGCTTCGTCCAAGACGATTCGGCGGTAGACATTTCTGAGGAAATAGACCGACTCTCAAAAAAGAGTCAGATGTTGACTAAAGATATTTACGCAAAATTGACTCCATGGCAGGTCTCGCAAATATCTCGTCATCCACAGCGCCCTTATACCTTGGATTACATAGCCAACGTGTTCACTGATTTTCATGAGCTCCACGGCGACAGAAGTTTTGCCGATGACTTAGCAATTGTCGGCGGACTTGCCCGTTTTAATGGTCAATCTTGTATGGTAATTGGTCATCAAAAAGGCCGTGATACAAAAGAAAAAGTGTTGCGAAACTTCGGCATGCCGAAGCCAGAAGGCTATCGTAAAGCGATGCGCCTAATGAAATTGGCGGAGAAGTTTGAGATTCCCGTATTTACATTTGTAGATACAACAGGTGCATGGCCAGGCATTGATGCTGAAGAACGCGGCCAATCTGAGGCTATTGGACATAATTTATATGTGATGTCAGCGCTTAAAGTGCCGCTAATTACAACGATTATCGGCGAGGGTGGATCTGGCGGCGCATTGGCATTGGCTGTCGGTGACGCTGTACTGATGTTGCAGTATGCGACTTACTCCGTTATTTCACCCGAAGGTTGTGCTTCGATTCTTTGGAAAACCTCGGATCGCGCGGCAGATGCTGCCGAAGCGCTCGGGTTAACCGCAAATCGATTAAAAGCGATAGGGCTGATCGATAAGATTGTAAATGAACCTCTTGGTGGCGCGCATCGTGATCCAAAGCAAATGTGTGCATTGGTGAAGCGGGCACTTGCAGATACCTTGCGGCAATTTCAAGGCGTGAAGACCAAGGATTTACTCGCAGCGCGGCATGAAAAATTGATGAGTTATGGTAAGTTCAAGGAAACAAAGTTAACGGAATGAAGTCGGTTAGTACAAAAAAATCACTGCATGAAAATGATTTGCTGCATGATTTTTTTGCCACCTTAGACAATCTGATAAGTGAACATGCAGTTCAAGTTCAAGAACACGGAATCGCCGTTGCATATAGTGGTGGCCTTGACTCTTCTGTGCTTTTGCGGCTTGCGTGTGAGTACGGCAAAGCAAAGCAAATAAAACTTTTTGCATTTCACATTAATCATGGCCTAAGTCCCAATGCAGACTCTTGGCAGGCATTTTGTTTATCAACTGCTAGCGCCCTAGCAATACCATTTTTTGCTTCGCGTGTGCGTTTCGATGGAAGGAGCGGGCTGGGCCTAGAAGCTAGCGCGCGTCGCTTGAGATATGCTGCGCTGGGGTCGTTGTGTAAAGAGCACTCTGTGCCGTTAATTCTCACGGCGCATCACCAAGACGATCAAGCCGAAACCCTGTTGTTGCAACTTTCACGAGGCACAGGTATTGCAGGACTTTCTGGCATGAGTCCAAGTAATCTGGCACCGAGTCTCCTCGGGCGAAACAATGTTCGTTTAGCAAGGCCATTACTGGCAAAGTCTAAGGCTGTACTGGTTAATTTTGCAAAAAATTTTGAGATCGATTTCGTTCACGACGAATCAAATGCTGACTTTCGCTTTGCAAGAAACGCGATTAGACATCGAGTCATGCCGATTTTTGAAGAGATTGCCCCCGATTTTGCGAACCAATTGTCTCGGACGGCTCAACATGCGCAAGCCGCCCAAAATTTGCTTCAAGAATTGGGTGAAATTGACTGGCAGCGATGCAAAAAGGAAAACGGGTTAAAAGTTGCAGAAATACTGAAGCTGAGCGCAGATAGAATCAATAACTTACTGCGGTTCTGGATTTCAACCCATGGCTTAAAAATGCCAACAACTGCCCGGTTGATCGAGATTCGGCAACAATTACTTTACGCATCCGAAGACGCTTGCATTTCAATTCTGCACGACGGCTTTGTTTTTCACCGGTATCAAGGTGAAATTATTCTTGAACCTACACGCAAAAAACTTTCTGCAGTCAATGAAAGTGTTTCTTTCACTTGGAACGGCGAGCCAATTTTAGAGTTTCCGCAATTTAATGGGCGAATTAGATTTGAATCTTCTGAAACCGGTGTTGATCCAAATTGGCTGCGCCTTCAAAACCTTTCGATACAACTGCGGAATGGCGGTGAAAAAATCCGTCTTGGGAAAAACCGCCCTTCGCGGGACATCAAGCATCAATTCCAATATCTGAAAATACCATTTTGGCGCCGCGGTATCCTACCTTTCGTTTACCTAGGAGATGTTTTGTTTTTTGTGGCAGAAGTAGGGATCGATGGCAACTTTCAAACCACGGAGTCACACGATTTAATCAATCTCCGCTGGGAATTTTCAACTGAACATTGATTGAAATTTATGTACATTTTGAACGCCTATTATGCATAGACAAATTATCTTAGATACAGAAACAACTGGTTTAAATGCGAAGTTGGGTAATCGTATTATTGAAATTGGTTGTGTCGAGTTAGTTCAGCGAAAACTGACTGGAAACAATTTTCATCGCTATATCAATCCTGAGCGAGATTCCGAGGAGGGGGCATTAGCGGTGCACGGACTGACGCGAAGTTTTCTAGATGGGCACCCTAAGTTTGTGGATATCGTCGATGATTTTATTGCCTATGTAAAAGGGGCAGAAATTGTTATACATAACGCGCCGTTTGACGTTGGCTTTTTTGACGAGGAGTTTGCGAGATTAAAGCTCGAAAAGTTCGAAACTCACGTAGGTTTAATCACGGATACCTTAGTTCAGGCTAAACAGATGTTTCCTGGCAAGAAAAATAATTTGAACGCCCTTTGTAGCCGCTTCGACATTTCTACGCAACATAGAAAATTTCATGGAGCATTGCTTGATGCTGAGTTACTTGCTGAGGTGTTTTTAGCATTGTCGCGCGGACAACATAGCTTTGCCATAGAAAGCGAAGAGACCATAATCGATAAGCAAGTAAATGGGGTCGAAACGATTTTATCTTTGTCTGATGCCCATGTCTTCGCCGCAGATTCGTTCGAACTTGATGCGCATGAAAAAACAATCAAAGAAATCGGAACTGAAATTAAAGGAGTTGCGATTTGGGATGGTTATAAAAACATTTAATTGCATCGGTCTTGAATTCTTTTAGACAGGATTCTTTTATCTCAAATTAAAACAACAATGTATTTTCTGTTCTTTTTTCTCAAAATGTTGTGAATTTCACGCACTTCGCGGCCTAGCAGCCTTTGTGCGAATTTTTTTTATGAAACTTCTCAAGTTTTTCACTTATTTGTCGATAAAGATTTGTGCGTGAAAAGTTTTCTAAATATTTTTCGAAAATGCCTAAAGTTTTGGATTTTTACGCCGTTAATGACAATAGGTTTGCGGGGTTTCTTTGCCAGCATCTAGTAACCCTTTGATTTATATAAGAATTTCAGTTTTCTGCTTTGCTTAAGATAAAAATAACTTTTTAAAATTATTTTTAGCTCTAAGTGCCAATAATTGCATGTAGGATATTTACCTACGTGCTTTTTCTCGTTTTCTTACTTTCAATAAAGCATTTCACCTATATGCCTCAAAATATCGAGGTCGCACAATATGTCTCACTGGCAACGCTCTTCAGCCAGGCTCAACGGGACGGAGATAGTGAAATGACACCAAATGACATGATGGCGGAAATTCGCGATGCGAATTTAAGTTACCTAATGCTTGCCCAGCAAATGATTCGAGCGGATAAAGCTACAGCGATTTTTCGACTTGGGATTGCGAAAGAAATCGCTGATCTCATTGAAGGATTGAATAATTCGCAAATTTTGAAACTAGCAGGATCAAACATGATGCTTGCGCGATTTAGATTTGAGGATAGTTCGATTCTCTGCATGTTGACTAACTACAATAAAGAGCGCGCTTTGGCGCATTCTCACGCAGCGATTTTAATGGCGGGTCAAGCCGTCGAAGAAATTAGATAGTTTTTCAATTTTCCAATTGGTGAGAAAAATGGCCTCGAAAAGCGTTGTTAATGAAGCAGCAGAAATTCAACTAGCGGTTGATTTAGTGAAACTAGGTGCTCGTTTGCAATTGCTTGAATCCGAGACATCTTTGTCCCGTGAGCGATTGCTGAAAATTTATAAGGAATTGAAAGGCGTCTCTCCTCCGAAAGGGATGCTTCCGTTTTCTGCGGATTGGTTTGTTACGTGGCAGCCAAATATTCACTCATCTTTATTCATGAATATTTACAAATATTTGCGCGAGCATGCGCAAGTGAGTGGAATTGAGGCTGTCGTAAAAGCATATCGCCTATATCTTGAGCAGGTTGTTGTTGAGCATGACGAAGAGCCCGTTCTATCTTTAACACGCGCATGGACGCTCGTAAGGTTCTTTGATGGGAAAATGTTAACCTTTGTAAAATGTAATAAATGCCAAGGTCAATTCGTTGCGCATAATTTGGATTTACATGATGATTACGCGTGTGGCCTCTGTCACATGCCTTCACGAGCTGGGAAAACCAAGCGTGCTAAGGAGGCTGAATCAGCGATACAGATGGTCGCGTAACGACATTTAATTGTGAGGATTCGTTGATTGTAGAACCGAGTAAATCCTCTCTGCTTCTTCGTTGGGCGTCTTTAGTAAGTGGACGCCCATTTGTTATTGCAATCGCGATTCAGCTCATTTCACTTTGTCTCAATTATTGTTTATTCTGTTTAACTGAGGCATTTCATTTTTTTACAATCACCATCCTTTTCTTCTCCTTGATTCAGGGACTGTTCTCTCTTCTTATCTCGTATTTTGTAGGGTTGAAATGGTGGTGGTTAGTAATTCAATTTTTACTTCCTAATTTCGTCGCAATTTTTTTGGCGGTTGGAATTTCCCCAAATATTTATTTGACGTTGTTGATCGTCTTTTTGCTTTGTTATGTTCCTAGTTGGGCGAGTAGAGTTCCGTTTTACCCTTCAAGTCGGTCGATTCAAACACAACTTTTGTCACTCTTGCCGCAAAACAAAAATCATTCATTTATTGATATTGGAAGCGGATTTGGTGGCGTATTATTTGGTATGCAGCGAATACATCCAAATTGTCGATACTTCGGCATAGAACTCGCGCCATTACCTTGGTTGTTTAGCTTTTTGTTCGGAAAACTAAAAAGATCATCGATCGTATTTAAGTTTGGACGTTATGAAAAATTAAATCTAGCAGAGTTCGATGTGGTATTTGCTTACCTCTCACCTGTTGTGATGCCTAGTCTCTGGGGGAAAGCGAAACGTGAAATGCAAGCTGGATCTTTGCTTTTGAGTTATGAATTCCCGATTCCGTCTTTACCTCCACACATTACGATTCAACCCGACTTAAATCAGCCCGCTTTGTTTGGGTGGCGCATATAATATTCAGCAACATAAGTATTCTGTGGGCAATATTTTATTTTCGATGTATTGTTCCGCAATAAGGCATTTGTTTGGTCTTGGGCTGGAATTGAAATCGTCGCTTGCGAAATTTTATTGAAGGAGTGTTCTCGTGTTAGTCATCGTTGGCTATATCGTCGTTATGGGATCCGTGTTCGGTGGGTTCGTTCTTTCGGGTGGACACCTTGCAGTGCTTTTTCAACCATTGGAACTATTGATGATTGGGGGTGCGGCGGTTGGCGCATCTTTAGTAGGTAACAACGCAAAGACACTAAAAGCATCTTTAAAGGCATTACCCGGTGTCTTAAAAGGCTCCAAATATTCCAAAAGTCTCTATATGGAATTGATGACGATGCTGTTCGATGTCTTAACCAAAGTGCGAAAAGAAGGTTTAATGTCGATCGAAGGCGATATTGAAAAACCTGAAGAAAGTCCTTTGTTTAGCAAATACCCTTTGATCGTTTCGGATCATCATCTAATGGAGTTTATTGGTGATTATTTGAGGCTCATGGTTTCAGGAAATATGGATGCGTTTCAAATTGAAAATTTGATGGATAATGAATTAGAGACGCACCATCACGAAGCCGCTGCACCAGCGCATTTCATTGCAAAACTGGGCGACGGCTTGCCCGCATTCGGTATTGTTGCTGCTGTAATGGGTGTTGTTCACACCATGGAGTCAGTGGGAATTCCTCCATCAGAGCTTGGTATTTTGATCGCGCATGCATTGGTGGGAACATTCTTAGGGATACTTTTGGCATACGGATTCATTGGGCCACTCGCAGGGCTCATGGAGCAACAATTGGACGAGTCATCGAAGACATTTCAGTGCATTAAAGTGACTTTGCTCGCCAGCCTAAATGGTTATGCGCCAGCACTCGCTGTGGAGTTTGGTAGAAAGGTTTTGTATTCGACAGAACGACCTACTTTTTCTGAATTGGAAGAGCATATTAAGCAATCCAAATCGAAATAGTTTCGCGTGATATAGGTAAAAAATGGCGAACGAAGAACTTAGACCGATAATTGTAAAGCGCATCAAAAAAGTTGCAGGCGGCCACCACGGTGGCGCGTGGAAAATTGCGTACGCTGATTTTGTGACGGCAATGATGGCGTTTTTCTTGCTGATGTGGTTGTTGGGCTCTACTGCAAAAGGAAACTTGCAGGGTATCGCCGAGTATTTTCAAACACCTTTGAAAGTGGCGATGTCTGGTGGGGACGGAAGCGGTGATAGTTCAAGCATTGTTAAGGGTGGCGGTAAAGACTTGACATTGCGTGAAGGGCAAGTGAAAAAAGGCGATACCGAGGCGCAAAAGAAAACTTACAATTTACAAGCCGCTGAAGCAGCGCTTGCAAAAGCGGATGGTGAACGTCTAAAAGGCTTGAAAGAGAAAATTGAAGCGGCGATTGAGTCTAATCCAACGTTAAAGCAATATAAAAAGCAGTTGTTGTTGGATATCACAACTGAGGGACTTCGGATACAAATTGTTGACGAAAAAAATCGTCCGATGTTTGCTTCTGCGAAGGCTGATTTGCAACCCTATACACGAGAAATCTTGCATGAAATTGGCGTTGCGCTAAATGGAGTGCCAAATCGAATTAGCTTGTCGGGACATACCGATTCCTCACCATATGGAAGCGGCGAGAAGGGCTATAGCAATTGGGAGTTATCGGCGGATCGTGCGAATGCTTCGCGCCGAGAATTGATATTTGGTGGCATGGACGAATCGAAGGTTTTGCGTGTGGTCGGCTTATCATCGTCGGTTCTGTTTGATAAGGATGATCCGCTAAATCCCATCAATCGACGTATTAGTATTATTGTTATGAATAAAAAAGCGGAACAAACCGCATCGCAGGATGGTGGTTCGATCGAAGTTGCCAACTAGTGCGTTTGTAAAGCTCGTTTGGGATTTCCAATCTAGTTATATTCGATAGCCGATCAACTGTATATTGGGATGGGCAACATGTCCAAGAAAAAAATGCTAGGTTCTCACGTAAAACAGCTTCTCTCGGGCGTTTCCGATCACGGAAGCGAACACCTGTTAGAAGTGGAGACCGATCTAGTTCAAACAACAATTTTGCTCGCCGAGGCGATTGAAAAATTGGGTGCCAGCTTTTTAGCGCTGCATGAAGCAATTACCAGCCAACAAGAAGAAGTCAATCTTATTATCTCTTCCGGCGCCGCGCCGTCAGATAGCATTGAGCGACTGACTGTTATTCAGGGCAATATTGCGAGGCATATCAACGCCGCAGTGACAAGTCTTCAATTTCAAGACTTAACAAGTCAATTGATATCGCGCACAGTCCAACGAAGTGCTGGACTCCGTGAGGTTTTGGGTACGCTTGGTATCGTGGGTGATGGCATACCGCAGGATGGTGAGGTCGATGAAATTGAAGTCCTGCTCAATGAAGTGACTTTACGCCTGCAAGAACAAAGCATTAAATTAAAAAGTTTATTGCATAAAGCGGTTAACCAAAAGCATTTAGATAGCGGCGATATCGAACTATTTTAAAGTGTTTGAAACGGGCAATTTGCCCTTATTTGCAAAGCGGAGTAATGATGACTAAAACAATTTTAGCGGTTGATGATTCTGGTTCCTTAAGACAGATGGTCGCATTTAGCTTGAAGGCAGCAGGGTATCAAGTCATTGAAGCAGTGGATGGTCAGGACGGTTTGGAAAAGGCACGCCTTCAGGTTGTTGACTTGGTACTTACGGATCAAAATATGCCGCGTATGGACGGTCTTACATTGATCAAATCTCTTCGTGGTTTACCGTCTTATCAGCGAGTCCCCATTCTAATGCTGACGACTGAATCGAGTGATGATATGAAAGCAAAGGGAAGGGCAGCAGGCGCCAACGGGTGGTTAGTTAAACCCTTCGATCCGCAAAAATTAACTGAAGTCGTTAAAAAAGTCATTGGCTAAAGCAAATGCAGTGCGCGCAGTATAGAAAAATACGGAGCTCAAATAATGACCATTGATATGAGTCAGTTTTTCCAAGTTTTTTTTGATGAGGCGGAAGAACTTTTAGCCGAAAAAGAAAAGTTGTTACTCGCAATCGATGTTGAATCGCCTGACGTCGAGGAATTAAACGCTATTTTTCGCGCCGCACACTCTATAAAAGGAGGCGCTTCCACATTTGGTTTGATGGATATGACGGAGGTTACACATATCCTAGAATCGTTGCTCGATAAAATCAGAAAAGGTGAGATGGCATTGACGTCAGAACACGTTGACGCATTTCTTAGCGCAAAAGATATTCTGAAAATGCAGCTAGATGGACACCGTATTGGCACAGCAGTGGATCAGGATGCGGTTGGCGACGTGAGGATGTTGTTGCAGTCTTTGTCGCAAGACGATGTGCCGATTAAAGCCCCCGTTGCTAGTTTTCAAAAGGAAAACGCAGAAAAATTCGAGTCAAAAATATTCTCACGGATGTTCAAGATTCTTCTGCCAAAATTACCGCTGAGTGATATTGACGCGATTGTGTCCGAGCTCGGTTTGTTGGGTTTGATTACAAAGGAAAAAAAAGCAGACGGCGTGTTTGAATTGACATTAAAGTCAAACGAAACGGAAGACGACATCGTTGCAATTTGTTCGTTCATTATGAACGCAGATGAGTTAAAAATTTCCAGCGAAGAATTGAAGGCAGGCGCTGCGACAAATGGCGCGAATGCATCGGAAGACGATTTAGGGTATGGTTTTTTTGAGCCTTTAGAATCCATGTTTCCACCGCAAGAGGCAGACGCCAAAGCAGAAAGTGTACAACCCGCACAAAACGCAACGAAAACAAGTGCGGAAGCGACCGCAAAAAAAGCACCGGCAAAAAAAGAGGCTGAAAAAAGTGCAGCCTCACAAGAGTCAACCACAATTCGTGTCGGGATTGAGAAAGTTGATCAAATCATTAATTTGATCGGGGAGCTTGTCATCACACAAGCGATGTTGGAGCAGCGCACACAAGATCTTGACCCCATATTGAATGAAAAGCTGTTCAGCAGTGTTGCCCACCTAACACGTAATACACGAGACTTACAAGAAGCAGTCATGTCGATTCGCATGATGCCTATGGATTATGTTTTTTCGCGCTTCCCTCGCATGGTGCGCGACCTTGCAACTAAGTTAGGTAAAAAGGTTGAGTTTCTCACCTATGGCGCATCAACTGAACTCGATAAGGGTCTCATCGAGAGAATCGTTGATCCGCTCACCCATTTAGTTCGGAACAGCATTGATCATGGTATTGAAATCCCAGCGACTCGAGCTGCGGCTGGAAAAAGTGAAACGGGAAAGCTTTCACTTTCCGCCGTTCATCAAGGTGGCAATATCGTTATCGAGGTGAGTGACGATGGCGGTGGTTTACATCGCGAAAAAATTCTCGCAAAGGCAAAGCAGAATGGGCTTGCTGTCTCTGACAATATGTCAGATAGCGAGGTCTGGCAGTTAATCTTCGCGCCTGGTTTTTCGACTGCAGAAATCGTGACCGATGTCTCTGGACGAGGCGTTGGAATGGATGTTGTTAAACGAAACATCACTGCAATGGGCGGGGTTGTTGATATTCGCTCCGCTCGCGGATTCGGCACAACAATTACGATTTCATTGCCGCTTACTTTGGCAATTTTGGATGGTATGTCGATCAAAGTCGGCGATGAAATTTATATTCTGCCTTTGGGTTTTGTTGTCGAATCCTTGCAGCCTAGTGCGAGTGACGTTAAAGAAATAAATGGCAAGGGACGTGTGATAAAAATACGTGATGAATATTTGCCTTTAATCCCGCTCTACGAAAATTTTGGCATATGTCCCAAGTACACAAATCCTGCGGATGGTATCGCTGTGATTGTTGAGGTGGATGGAAAGAAGGCGGCGCTGTTTGTTGACGACTTGGTTGGACAACAACAAGTCGTCGTAAAAAATATTGAGTCTAATTATCGTAAAGTACCTGGAATATCCGGCGCAACGATTTTAGGGGATGGTGGCGTCTCACTGATTTTAGATGTATCAGCTTTACTGCGTGCGGTTCGATAACGAATATTTGCTACAGAAAAAAAGGAAAAAATCATGACACAAATGGCTCAACCCGCAGTCAGCGTGAAACACTCCGAAAAGGATGAGGCAGAAATAAGTGCAAATGAATTTTTAGCGTTCACGTTGGGGTCAGAAGAATACGGTATTGACATCCTGAAAGTGCAAGAAATTCGTGGTTATGAGGCGGTTACTCGCATCGCAAATGCACCTGAGTTTTTGAAAGGTGTCATTAATTTGCGCGGCATTATCGTTCCTATTGTTGACATGAGAATTAAGTTTAACTTGGGAACACCCACCTACGATCAATTGACGGTTGTAATTATCCTTAACATCGATGGTCGTGTCGTCGGAATGGTAGTCGACAGTGTGTCTGACGTGATGACACTACTCCCCGAGCAAGTGAGGCCAGCACCAGAAATGGGCACAACATTTAGCGGCGATTTCTTGATCGGGCTTGGCACTTTAGAAGAGCGGATGTTGATCTTGGTCGATATCGTGAAACTAATGATGAGCCCTGAAATGGGATTAGTTGACCAACCGCTGTAGATTAGTGATACCAATTTCCTCGAATTAAAACAAAAAAAAGCGCTCTAGGAATACGTGAATGACTAAACCGCAGGAAAAGATTCGCTCAGAAACAGATAAAGAGTTTGCGTTTAATAGTCGCGATTTCGACCGTGTGCGTGATTTGATTTACAAGAAAGCTGGTATTTCACTCGCTGACAGCAAACAAGAAATGGTTTACAGCCGTTTGGCGCGTCGTTTGCGCGCGACTGGAATTAACTCGTTTGCTAATTATCTCGACACGCTTGAAAGAGAGCAGAAAAGCAGTGAATGGGAGGCTTTTACGAATGCATTAACGACAAATTTGACGTCGTTTTTTAGAGAAGAACATCACTTTCCGATCTTGGCGGAGCATCTCAGGCATAAGAAAGGTTCTTTAAATATTTGGTGCTCGGCCAGTTCTACAGGTGAAGAACCGTACTCAATCGCAATGACCGCATGTGAAGCATTTGGCACGCTCAACCCTCCAGTCTCGATTATCGCTACTGACATCGATACGAATGTCTTAGCGACAGCGGCTAAAGGTGTTTATAACTTGGATAGGCTTGAAAAAATGTCTCCAGAACGGGCGAGAAAATTTTTCTTGAAAGGAAAGGGGACGCAAGAAGGATTGGTGCGTGTCCGACCAGAATTAAGGGAACTCATTGTTTTTAAACAGCTCAATCTTCTGGCTGATTCATGGGATATTAAGGGAGATTTAGACGTTATTTTCTGTCGAAACGTCATGATTTATTTTGACAAGCCAACCCAAGCGGCAATTCTTAAAAGATTTGTGCCATTAATGAAGAGCGATGGTCTTTTGTTTGCTGGGCACTCTGAAAATTTCTTGTATGTTTCGAACGATTTTAAGCTCCGAGGGAAAACGGTTTATGAGCTCGCTGGTGAACACGAAAAACGCCTCAAAGCATCAACCGGTGAACTACGCAAAGGGTAATTCATGAGTCAATTAAGCGAAGAACATTTTGCGACTAACGTTTATTACGATAGAACGTTTGATTGCGACGCTGCCAAAATTTTACCTGGTGAATTTTACTTTACAGGAAAGGATATGCTTATCGTAACCGTGCTCGGATCCTGCGTGTCTGCCTGTATACGGGATCGCGTTTCCGGCGTGGGTGGCATGAATCATTTCATGTTGCCTGACGGTGGTGAGAATTCTGATAATCCTGTTTCGGCTTCTATGCGCTACGGTACTTATGCCATGGAAGTGTTGATCAATGAATTGCAAAAGGCAGGCGCGAAACGCGAAAATATGGAGGCCAAGGTGTTCGGTGGCGGCAACGTCTTGCGTGGCTTTACGACCATTAATGTGGGCGAACGGAACGCGAAATTCGTATTGGATTACTTGAAGACGGAAAGAATGCGAGTCATTGCTGAAGACCTTAATGACATTTATCCGCGCAAAGTTTATTTTTTTCCAAAGACTGGGAAAGTTCTCGTAAAAAAGCTGAAAGTTGAACACAATGACACGCTGAAACGACGCGAATTGGATTATGCAAGCCGCCTTAAGGCAAGTTCTGTTGGTGGTGATGTTGATTTGTTTTAACTCACGATTTTGATCGCCGAAAACTGGTTAAGTTGGATATATGAAAATAAAAGTTTTAATCATAGATGATTCAGCATTGATCAGAAGTGTGCTCAGTGAAATCATCAATCAACAGCCAGACATGGAGGTCATTGCCGTTGCACCAGACCCCTTGGTTGCGCGTGAATTAATCAAACAAACCAATCCTGACGTGTTAACGCTAGACGTTGAAATGCCAAAGATGGACGGCTTAGATTTTTTGGAAAAATTGATGCGTTTGCGACCAATGCCCGTCATTATGGTCTCATCGTTGACTGAGCGCGGATCTGAAATAACCATGCGTGCGTTGGAATTGGGGGCCGTCGATTTTGTGACAAAACCCAAGCTTTCGATTCAAAGCGGCATGTTGGAATATGCAGATTTAATTGCTGACAAGATCAGAGCAGCGTCAAAGGCGAGAGTGCGGTCGCGCGCTGCACATTTGGTTAAAGATAGCGATCAACGTCCCGGTGTTCTACCCATGATGAAAAATCCACTCATGAGTAGTGAAAAATTAATCATTATCGGCGCGTCGACAGGAGGAACGGAGGCAATAAAGAGCTTCCTAGAACAAATGCCGTCTGATTGTCCTGGCATATTGATTACGCAACACATGCCTGAAGGATTTACCCGTTCGTTCGCAAAGCGCTTAGATGGACTTTGCAAAATTTCCGTTAGTGAAGCGGCGGGAGGTGAGCGGGTATTGCCCGGTCATGCTTACATCGCTCCGGGACATTCACACTTGCTTCTCGCCCGCAGTGGCGCAAACTATGTCACGCAGTTAGATACCGGTGCACCGGTGAATCGGCATAGACCGTCAGTTGATGTTCTCTTCCGGTCGGCTGCAATAAACGCGGGTAAAAATGCGGTGGGCGTTATTCTTACTGGCATGGGTAAAGATGGGGCGCTCGGAATGTTGGAAATGAAAAACGCTGGCGCACACAATTTTGCGCAAGACGAAGCGAGCTGTGTCGTGTTTGGCATGCCACGCGAAGCGATTGCAGTCGGAGCCACACACGAGGTGGGGCCACTGGACGAATTACCTTCGAGAGTTCTGCAATACTTAACCCAACATGGCGGACGCGCCCTTCGTGTATGAAAGAGACGAATTTTTCCTGATGTAGAAATTGCTTCGCACTTTGCAATGATTTGGCAGATAATGCTTGTAAATATCCTTTAAGAAATAATGGAGTAATTCATGGCTGATCAAAACTTGAAATTTTTAGTTGTTGATGATTTTTCTACGATGCGTCGAATTGTTAGAAATTTACTAAAAGAACTTGGTTACTCTAATGTCGATGAAGCAGAGGATGGCGCATTGGGCTTGGCAAAACTCAAAAATGGTGACTTCGATTTCGTTATATCGGATTGGAATATGCCAAACATGGATGGCCTCACGATGTTGCAACATATTCGTGCTGATCCCGCTCTTGCGAAATTACCCGTGTTGATGGTCACGGCCGAGGCCAAGAAAGAAAACATTATTGCTGCGGCTCAAGCGGGCGCAAATGGTTATGTTGTAAAGCCATTTACTGCAGCCACGCTCGATGAAAAGCTATCGAAAATATTTGAAAAGTTAGGGAAGCCCGCCTAAAAAGTAGCGTCCTCGATACGGAGCAAATATGAATAAAAATATCGTAGAGAGTACCCCCCAAGATGAATTATTAGTGCGAGTTGGGCATATGACTCGGCTTCTGCACGACAGCTTACGCGGACTGGGATTAGACAAACTTTTGGAACAGGCAGCGGAAGATATTCCCGACGCCCGTGATCGACTCGATTATGTTGCAAAGATGTCAGAAAAAGCAGCGCAACGGGTATTAAACGCAACGGATGCAGCAATACCACTCCAAGAGTCGATCGACGAGGGTGCCAAGCGGCTTTCAAATGAGCTCAATCAACTCATTAATGAGAGTGCGGATTTAGAGAAATTTCGACAGCAAGCAAAAGAAACGCTGGTGTTTTTGGCTAGTGCTTCGGCCCAAAGCGTCAGCGCCAAGAGTCATCTTATGGACATAATGATGGCGCAAGACTTCCAAGATTTGACAGGTCAAGTCATTAAAAAGGTGACTGAGCTAGCGCAAAACTTGGAGCAACAATTAGTTCAACTGTTGATTGAGTATTCGCCCGACGAATCCAAACGCGAATCAATCAATGGTTTATTAAATGGTCCGCAAATTAATCCCGACGGAAAAGCAGACGTCGTAGCGAACCAAGGTCAAGTCGACGATTTATTGGATAGTCTCGGTTTTTGATTCATCCGAATGAGCCGCATCCAACTTACAGTAGCGAAATTGCATCTATGAGTGATACCAATTTTTTAGTACGCGAACCAATTCTCGATCCCAAACAACGCGTAGTGGGGTTCCAGTTATCGTGGCAGCAAGCGACCCAAGCTGGTGAAACTTCGACCGAAGAACTCAATTCGGTGATGGAATTTGTGGCGGCGCAATTGGTCGATGAGGAAAAGGGCTTTCTGCTTGGGGATAGTATATTGTTCCTTGAAGCAAATTCGGACTTGCTGCGTTCACCTGGCTTACGCTTGCTGCCACCAAAAAATACTGTATTGATTCTCTCGAAACGATATTTTGCAGACGCCGCAAGCTTTGAGACTATCAAAGAATTGAGGCAAGCAGGCTATGGCATTTGCTTGCGAAATGCTGATATCAACACGCTAGACCGCGCGATTTTTTCGCACATTAGCTACATTGAAGTGTCATTGGGCGCCGCCGATTTTGCTTCGCAGGCAAAAATGTACGCGGCATTAAAACAAACGAATGTTCGCATGGTGGCGCGTAAAGTAGCGTCATGGCAAGACTTTGATGCCTGTGCTGCATTGGGTCTGGATTGTTTCGTTGGGAAACTGCATCTGATTCCTAAACCAAACATGGCGCAAAAAGGCTTAAATTCCGCACAAACCACAATTTTGCAATTGATGGAAATGATTCGGAAAAATGCCGATATCCAGCAACTAGAAACCGTGGTGAAGCGCGATGCGGCCTTGGCGTATAAGCTCTTACGGTATATTAATTCCGCAGGATTCGGACTACGCACAGAGGTGCAATCGCTGAAACACGCAGTCACTATCATGGGTTACAGCCCACTCTATCGTTGGCTTTCCCTTCTGCTGGCGACGGCGAGCACGGCTGGTAATTCGCCGGTACTGTTGGAAACCGCGATTGTCAGAGGGCGCTTTGCTGAAATTCTTGGCCAACCTTTTATGTCGAAAACCGAGGCAGAGAATCTTTTCGTCGCCGGTATGTTCTCGCTTTTAGATCGTTTGCTAGGCATTTCGATGGAAGAAGTGCTTTCGTCGATACAATTACCAGAAGCCGTTACCGAAGCTTTGCTTTCGCGTGGCGGTTTGTACGGACCGTATTTAGCGTTGGCCGAAGCTTGTGAACTAAACAGCATGCTGGTTGGTTCTTTGTCTGAGACGCTAGGCATTAAACCTGAAGATGTGAATAAAGCGCACTTATCAAGTTTGGTGTGGGCGAAGAATATTTCTAATCTTTGAGTTTTTCCTTAGCAAGTTTTCTAAGTCGTTTGACTGATCTCTGAGCCCACGCTTTGCACTGAATCGCAGTGTAAAGCGTGGGCTTTTTCAATATACTCCCCATATTTTTTAATTTTATTAGCCATTTGCGCTAATGAATAATGCGTTTTCGCTTTTTACTGATTGTAGTATATAAAAAACCTAAGTTGCTTGATAAATATCCTACTGTGCTTTTTCATAAAAGATCGACCAAGGATTTGGGCCGTGAATACCAAAGTAGGTTCCGCTCGGATTACGTTGATTCAAAATTGGTTATCACGTTAGTCTTTGCTGAATCAAACAGGCAAAACTTATCCATCGAACTTGACGTCTAATTATTTTTTCCTCCCGTAGTTTTAGTTGGCGCAATTGCCCCGCCAGTACGTTTATTCAACCCAGATTTTCCATTAGGCGCGCTTACAGCGCTATTTGCGAGTTGGCGGCGCATTTTCGGTCATTTTCGCTGCTCTTCGTTGCCAATAGCTCGTTATTGGCGCCTCATTCGCAACGAAACCGCCTCGAAGAGTGTCTCGAAAAGCCCATCCACCATCGTCGCAAATCCGAATGGAATATCTGGGTTTAACAACATTCCGTTTCAATCGTTGATCCTCAGGAAATAGAGGGTAATTGCGGTTTTGTTCGGCGCATGCGTTTGTTCTTGCTTCAACAATAATCTAGTTGTCCCAAGCTTTGTGCTGGGTGGCATTGATGTTGAAACAGAATGGGAGTCGGCAATGGCCGAAGAAAGTGATTTAGAACGAACGGAACCCGCCTCGCCGAAGCGCCTCGAACAGGCGCGCGAAGAAGGGGATGTTCCTCGTTCAAGAGAGCTTTCGACCTGCACGATTTTATTAGCGGCAGGCGCTGGTTTCTGGTTTTATGGTGATACCACCATCAGCCAAATCAAACTCGCACTGATGCGGGGCTTAGTGATAGACAGGAGTTTGGCATTCGATTTTCCTAGGCTGCAAACCTACATCGCCGTAATCATTCAAGATGTAATGCTTGCTTTAGCACCGATTGCGGCGTTACTCATGATTGTCGCGCTTGCGTCGCCCTTGCTCATTGGCGGTTGGTTGTTTAGCGGTAAAGCACTGACACCAAATTTCACTCGCATGAATCCCTTAACAGGGCTTGGCAATATGGTTTCCGCGCGGGCGGGCGTTGAACTCATCAAAGCCATTCTAAAAACTTTATTGGTGGGTGGTGTTGCATGGATTGTCGTGGTGAAGCAGAAGGATGCAATTTTTGGGCTTGGCATGGAACCCATTCATCAAGCCACCGCGCATCTCAGTCATATGTTGGGATTTTGTTTTCTCGCGATTGTGGGTGCGCTGGTAGTGATTGCCGCGATTGATGCGCCTTACCAAGTTTGGCAATACGCGGAAAAATTGAAAATGACGCACCAAGAGGTTGTGCAAGAATCGAAAGAGGCGAATGGTAATCCGCAAATCAAAGCGAAAGTTCGTGCGCAACAACGCGAGATGGCAAAACGCCGCATGTTGGCGGACATCCCGACAGCCGACGTGGTAGTGACAAATCCAACGCATTATTCTGTTGCGCTTAAGTACAAAGAAGGGGGCACCGGCGCCCCGCGCGTCGTAGCAAAAGGTGCGGGTGTGATTGCCGCGAAGATACGCGAATTGGCGGTTGAGCATCATGTTCCCATTCTCGAAGCGCCCCCATTAGCGCGGGCACTTTATGCTCATACAGAACTTGGCGATGAAATCCCTGAAACACTTTACTCCGCCGTGGCAGAGATACTTGCGTATGTCTTCCAACTCAAGATTTTCCAGCAAAAAGGCGGCGTGCGCCCCACAGTGCCATCTGATGTTCCCGTGCCTCCTGAATTAGACCCGCTTAATCAAGTTGGAGTGGTTTCATGAACTTCGATACTTTGAAACTATGGTCAGCACGCTTAGGCACCAAGGCGCTGGCTGCGCCTTTATTGATCGTCATGATGTTGTCGATGATGGTGTTACCGCTGCCACCGTTTGCACTGGATATTTTCTTCAGTTTTAATATTGCGCTGTCCATCATCGTATTGCTTACCAGCTTATACACGATCAAGCCACTCGATTTTCTGGTATTCCCTACCGTCTTACTGGTCAGCACGATGTTGCGCTTATCGCTCAACGTTGCCTCAACCCGCGTCGTGTTAACGGAAGGGCATACTGGGCCCGACGCCGCAGGTAAAGTCATCGAAGCCTTTGGTCATTTCCTGATTGGGGGCAATTACACCGTCGGTATTGTCGTGTTTATTATTTTGACGATCATTAATTTTACGGTTGTGACGAAGGGTGCTGGTCGTATCGCCGAAGTGGGCGCGCGCTTTGCGTTGGATGCCTTACCCGGCAAACAATTAGCCATAGATGCTGACTTAAATGCCGGATTGATAGCGGAACAAGAAGCCCGCAGGCGCCGCTCTGAAGTGGCGCAAGAGGCAGAATTTTATGGCGCGATGGACGGTGCGAGTAAGTACGTCAGGGGTGATGCGATTGCCGGCATTATGATTACTGTTATCAATATCTTTGGCGGTTTAATCGTCGGTCTTGTGCAGCATGATTTAGGTTTTTCCGAGGCGCTGAAGATCTACACTTTATTGGCGATTGGTGATGGTTTGGTAGCACAAATACCTGCGCTCATCATTTCAACAGCGGCGGGTATTGTTGTGTCACGCGTTGCTAGTGATGAAGATATTGGCGGGCAGTTTATTGGGCAGTTATTTGCTAAGCCACAGGTCTTATACATCACGGCAGGCATCATTGGTGGCATGGGCATTATTCCTGGTATGCCGCATATCGCTTTCCTTTTACTCGCCATGGTTTTGGCGGCAGGTGGTTATGCCCTGGTAAAGAAATCGGAAGCCAAGAAACAGCTCGAAACTGCGCCGCCACCACCCGTTGCAACGCCGGAAGTCGAAGAAGCCACTTGGCAAGATATCTTGCCCGTTGATACCCTTGGCTTAGAAGTGGGCTATCGCTTGATTCCATTGGTCGACAAAACACAGGGTGGTGAGCTACTGAAGCGCATTAAAGGAATACGAAAAAAATTTGCGCAAGAAGTTGGCTTTCTATCGCCCGCGGTACATATACGAGACAACCTTGAACTCAAACCTTCTGCGTATCGAATTACGCTAAAAGGCGTCGAAGTGGGGTTCGGTGAAGCGAACATGGGGCAATTCTTAGCGATCGACCCTGGTCTTGTTTCTGGCACTTTGCAAGGCACGCCCACCACCGATCCCGCCTTCGGCTTGCCAGCCGTGTGGATTGATGCTGCAACGCGCGAACAAGCGCAAACCATGGGGTACACGGTGGTGGATGCAGGTACCGTTATCGCCACCCATTTGAATCACTTAATCACTAGTCACGCAGCCGAATTATTGGGTCGACATGAGGTGCAGCAGTTGCTCGACCATCTTGCTAAAGACACGCCAAAACTCATTGAGGAATTGACACCAAAATTATTGCCGCTATCGACGATACAAAAAGTGTTACAGAACTTATTGATCGAAGGTGTCCATATTCGAGATATGCGCACCATTATTGAAACCCTTTCTGAATACGGCGTGCAAATTCACGATGCGAATGAATTGTCCAGCCATGTTCGGGTTGCCTTGGGCCGCGCGATTGTTCAGCAAATTTTCCCAACGGGGAATGAATTGACGGTGATGACTCTCGATAACCGTCTGGAGCGTTTGCTCATGCAGGCCATGCAATCTGGCTCCGGTGAAGGTGGTCTCGAACCTGGGCTGGCAGATACCTTGGCGGCACAAACCGAAGCGGCGGCTCAGCAACAACAACAACTCGGATTAACGCCCGTCTTGCTCGTGCCAGCGCCACTAAGAGCCTTGCTTTCGAAGTTTTTACGTCGCACTTTGCCGCAGTTAAAAGTTCTATCTCACGCAGAATTACCTGAAACAAAAACAATCAGAGTTGTTGGTTTAGTAGGAGGTCAGTCATGAAGCTAAGAAAATTTTCCGCCATTACGTCACGCGAGGCAATTCGCCTAGTGCGCGACGCCTTGGGCTCAAACGCCATTATTCTCTCCAACAAAAATGTTGATGGGCGCGTTGAAATCGTTGCCATGGAAGAGGACGGCTTAACAGCGACGTTTGCGAACAAAAATACCACTGACGATGGCGTCGCAATGAACAACATGCCGCAATTTAGTCCAAGAATGGGGCGTTTAAGCGAGCCAGACAGTTCTGTTACTGGGTGGCCGACAGCGCCCGACGAAAGTCAAAATGCGACGCCCGGTCACATTGCGGAAATGATGAATGAAATTCGTTCAATGCGCGGCATGCTTGAAGCGCAATTAGCCGAAATTTCGTGGACGCAAATGCAAAAGCGTCATCCACAAAAAACCGAAATATTAAAAGAAATGTTGGCCACCGGTTTTAGCGCGAGTTTGGCGAGGTATTTAATCGAAAAACTGCCAACGGACGACGCGAGTATCAATGGTCTGGATTGGATAAAAGCCATATTAACGAAAAACTTGTCGACCATTAGCAATGAAAGTGAAATCTTAGAAAATGGCGGTATTTACGCATTAGTTGGGCCCACCGGTGTCGGAAAAACTACTACGACCGCTAAGCTGGCTGCTCGCTGCGTCATGCGTCATGGGCCATCTAAGCTTGCCCTGATCACGACAGACGGATACCGGATTGGCGGCTACGAGCAGCTTAGAATTTATGGCAAAATTTTAGGAGTCATGGTGCATGCTGTTAAGGACGAGGCTGATCTCCGCATTGCGCTGTCCGAATTGAAAAACAAGCACACAGTGTTAATCGACACCGTGGGAGTCAGCCAGCGCGACAAGATGGTGACTGAACAAGTGGCGATGCTTTCAGGGACTGACGTGGAGGTCAAACGCTTGCTCTGTTTAAACGCGACATCAACGGGCGAGACGCTTAGCGAAGTGGTTCGCGCCTACCAAGGTAAAGGCTTGGCGGGGTGTATTTTGACAAAGCTGGACGAGGCCGCAACGATTGGTGGTGCCTTAGATATCGCCATCAGACAAAAGTTGAACATCTTTTATGTCGCCTCTGGTCAGCGGGTTCCGGAAGATTTACATGTTGCGAATAGCCACTATCTGATTGATCGTGCATTTAAATTAAAACGCGAAACCTCAGCGTTCCGGTTTGCAGACGACGAATTGCCTGCATTAATGGCAAGTGCCGTTAATGGATCTCGAAACCAAAACATGCGCGAGGTGTCTTTTGTCTAATCTTGATCAAGCAACAGGTCTGCGCCGCTTACTCGAAATTCAAAAGCCGCGCGTCTTCACTTTCTTGTCTGCCTTACCAGAGGAAGAGAAAAGTGGCATGCTTATTAATTTAGGTGCCGCACTCGCGGCAAAAGGGTTGCGGGTGCTCATGGTTGATGCACGTGCTTCGACCAGCAGCATTGGTGCGTGGGTCGCAGCAAACGCCGATCAAACCTTGTTGGACGTAGCGCGACAACAGCGTACAATGGACGAGGTTATCAAGCAAATATCAGCAGGACTGTCGGTTGCTATGCTCGCCAGACAACAGTTAATATCAGCCAATATCCAACCGGAAAATTGTCGCCGTTTATCGCGTGCGTTTGACGTTGCAGTCCACAAATCTGATTTGGTGCTTGTTGATGCGCAATTGGATTTGCACGATGCATTCCCCTTGTCGTCATTTGACGATAGCGAATTAGTGATACAAGTGTCGGCCAATCCGGCAACAATCAAGTCAGCTTACGCATTAATAAAGCGGGTAAGTAATCGAATTGGGCGGCGTCATTATTCAATTTTAGTGACTGATGCGAGCGACGCTGAGGCAAAGCGGGTGTTTGAGAATTTAGAGCAAACGGCAAGCCGTTATCTTGCTGTGCCATTGAATTTTTTGGGCTTTGTCCCGCATGATGCTTACTTACAAAAAGCGACGGGACTTGGGCGATCAGTAATGGATGCGTTTCCTTTCGCGAAAGCGTCACAAGCGTTTGTCCGATTAGCTGAATCTTTAAGTCGTCCGACCACCTTGAATACCGGGCTACGCCATTTTTCAGAACTAGGTGCCGATCTCAAAATATAGAAACTTATGTATACCGCAAGCGGAAAATCGGACAAAAATTCTATTCTGACGGAGCACGCGCCGTTGGTGAAACGCTTGGCGTATCAATTAAAAGCGCGTTTGCCACCCAGTGTGGAAGTCGACGATTTGGTGCAAGCTGGGATGATCGGTTTGCTCGATGCCGTTAATCGTTATGAAGACAACCATGGCGCCCAATTTGAGACCTACGCGATTCAAAGAATACGCGGGTCGATGCTTGATGAATTGCGCAGTAGCGATTGGCTACCGCGCGGTGTTAGGCAGAACATGCGCAAAATTGAAAATGCCATGAATCTGCTGCAGCAAAAATTGGGCCGTCCTCCGCTTGAAACAGAAATTGCCAAACAACTTAAGATGTCTCTCCTTGAGTACCAAGAGTTCTTAGGTGAAAGCGGTGGCCATCAACTGGTCTATTACGAAGATTTTCATGATACCGACACAAAGGAACATTTTCTCGACCACTATTGTGCAGATGATTCAGGCGATCCCTTACAAGATCTTCTCCATGGCGACTTTAGAGATGCGGTAATTCATGCAATCGATAGTTTGCCAGAACGTGAAAAAATCTTGATGGGTTTGTATTACGAACAAGAGCTTAACTTGAAAGAAATCGGTGCTGTGATGGGTGTATCAGAGTCGCGCATTTCGCAAATTCATAGTCAAGCTGTGGCGCGTTTGAGGGCGTCATTAAGGGAGAGAGCGTGGACTGGGCTAGCGTAGTAGGACTTGTACTTGTTTTTGTCGGCATTCTAGTTGGGCAACTGCTGGAAGGTGGCCGCCTTTCCTCTTTGCTGCAACCCGCCGCTTTTATTATTGTCGTCGTGAGTACGATGGGCGCGGTGCTATTGCAAAGTCGCATGCCGGTTTTTATACGTGGCTTAAAGATGTTGCGCTGGATTGTTTCCATGCCCGAAGACACCAGTCGCAAAACAGTGCAAGACGCACTAATCTGGAGTGTAGTGGCTAGGCGTGAAGGCTTTCTGAGCCTAGAACGGTATATGGAAGCGTCAAAAGATCCATTTATCGGGAAGGGTCTGCGCTTAGTTATCGATGGCATCGACCCAGATCGATTGAAAGATATTCTTGATGTTGATATTTCTTTTTACGAGATGGAACAAAGGCAGGCCATCAAGATATGGGACGCTGCGGGTGGATATTCGCCAACCATAGGCATCTTGGGTGCGGTACTCGGTTTAATTCACGTGATGGAAAATCTTTCCGATCCGAGCAAATTAGGTAGTGGTATCGCCGTCGCTTTTGTCGCCACGATTTATGGCGTGGGTTTGGCGAATTTATTCTTCTTGCCAGTCAGTAATAAGTTGAAAGAAGTGGTTAGTCGTGAAGTCACAAGGCGTGAAATGCTTGCCGATATCTTTTACAGTATCGCGCAGGGCGATAGTCCAAGGGTTGTTGAAGAACGCCTCTCCAATCACAAACAAGTTGACTAGCAATGGCGCGAAAAAAGTATAAGGAAGAGCCGGATAACCATGAGCGTTGGTTGGTGTCCTACGCCGATTTTATGACGCTGCTGTTTGCTTTTTTTGTGGTTATGTACGCAATTTCCTCAATCAATGAAGGCAAATATCGTGTCCTATCAAATGCCTTGACGGGTGCATTTGGAAAGACAATTTCGCCACTGGGCAAGATACCTGAGGCGCCCGAAGCACAAACCTTCAAGCTCGACCCAATCCCCGTAGTTAAACAAAAGGTAGAGCCACTACGCAAAGAGCGCGAGCAAATGACTGTAATTGCCAGAGATATTTTGGCGGTACTCGAACCCTTAGTGCGCGAAGGCAAAGTACAAGTCACACAAACCAGCCGAGGCGTCACGATTGAGATCAACGCCAGTGTTTTGTTTGCGCCTGGTGAAGCAAAGTTAAATGATTTTTCTAGCCAAGCGCTCAAAGCCATTGCATCGGTGTTGGCGGCGGACACGCATGAAATTCAGGTTGAAGGTCACACGGATAACTTACCTATCAAGAATCAAACTTTCCCATCCAATTGGGAATTGTCAGCAGTACGAGCCAGCGCCGTTGCGCGCTTGTTCACAGAAAACGGCGTGGATGAGAAGCGCATGACGGCCGTTGGGCAAGGCCCAAAACAACCAGTGGGGTCAAATCTCACCGCAGAAGGGCGTGCGAGAAATCGGCGTGTGACTGTAACAATACTTGCCTTATTGCCGGAACAGGCAGTAGAGATTCCCGTTCAACGATAAGCAAAGTTTTTTTTCCAAAGCAGCATTTACTCAGTGCATCACGCGCTGGAGCTGTCTATTTTTTCGTCGATTGGATTGCTGCGTTTGAATAATTAACCAGCGACAAAGCCGCGACCCGAACCTAGACTATTGGTTGATTGGCCATTGGGGCCATACAGCGCAGCAGAAGGATCTTTCCGGTGGAGGATATTTAGTGCGGCTTGGTTGCGCGTCAGGAAACGGTTAATCAAAATACCGTTCGTACGATTGAATTCTTTTGCCTGCCGAGAAATTTCTAGGAGCGATTGCCAAATTGACTTGGTCTCGGCCGCTTCGCCAGTGCTGGCAAGATATTCTTGCATGCCGCTTAGGTCGGTTGAATAGCCTGATCTCGTCAACGATGATTTACGAATTTTTTCGAGATCCGTAAGTTGTTTAATGATCAGGGATTTTTCTTGCGTGATGGATTCTAACTGCCCGGTCTCACCAGAGATAAGGGCGGCTTGTTCGAGCTTGAGAACTTTTGCAAATGCCGACATGGCCGACATTTCATCTTGTATGCATTGATGTAATTCTGTCAAACTCGAACTAGTTGGCGTCATGATGATCGTTTTCTTGCACTAAGCAGGTCTTTTACTGTCTCCAGAAGACCATCCGCGACTTTTTCAGAATTGACTTGAAACCGTCCCTCAGAAATTGCCAGGCGAATCTCTTCCACCTTTTTTGCTTCAAACACAGCACCACTCGCTTGTGTCTTTTGTAGCGCTTGCAATTGAGTCGACAGGGCAGAGATCTGCACATTATGCGAAGGCGTGGTCGCTGCCTCGGCTTTCTCTGGCGGTCTTTCTGTCCTTGTTTGCGGTGGGCTGAGTGGCAGTCCGCCGGCCTTATTAATGGAATCGAGAATAGTCACAGCATTACCTCTTGGGGTGGATTTACATTTATCAACAATCTGTTTATCGGCCGTGTAATTTTAAACTTTAACTGCTCACACGGAAAAATCGTTTCAATTTGGTTTCCACACCGTTTTTTATTTCATTTATTTCAATGTATTTTAAGCATTTTTATCGCCAAGCAAGGATGAAACGTAGACCAGGGCGCTTATTTTGTATGTTGTCAATCACACCTATTAGTATTGAACTTCAAGCACACCGCCTGCCTTAGCGATACCAGTTACTAACTGTCCAGATGCCGTTTTTGCCTTGGCGATTTGTCCTTCTGCCGCACTACCAATTGCTTGTCCATCCGTCGAAACGTTGAAGCTTTTGCCTGCAGCAATAATTTTTACCGTTTGACCTTGCTGAATTGCTAAGGCATTTTTTAAACCTGTGGTTTTAAAAGTGGCGCCCGCAGGGACGCTTTGTTGCAAGGTTTTACCAATCACATACTCCTGGTTAGTGATACTGCCTGCAGGTAAGCCCATAACATCGCCACTTACTTTCTTGATATCACTTTCAGCAACGACATGACCTTGCGCGAGGGGAGTCGCTGCGACCAAATACTCGCCAATTAACTGAACCTGAGCGGCGACAAAAATATTCCACGGTTTTGGCGCGGTGCAGCGTATTCCAAGGGTCGTTTTACCATTGATTTTGCCGCCTTGAGGTAGAAACGCACTTGGATCGTCGCATGCCGGTAAGTTGAGGCGGGGATCAATTTGTCCCATAACGATGTTGATTTGGCCGTCGTGTTTGCTGTTTTGACTACGCAAAAAACTTTCACCCAGTTTCAGTAAGTCGCTATGGCTGTGCACCTGCGCTAGGGCATGGGAAGAAAATCCCAAACTACCTATGAATAAAAGCGCGGCAAACAGCTTCATGATCAATCACCTAATCCAAAAATATGAACTTCATTTTAGACCGTGGCATTGCCGTTGAAGTGAAGAATAGATGGTGTTTTACCGCGCTTATCGCCCAATGCTGTTTGGAGTGTGCGGTCTACTATGCAATACATGAAAAACCGATTTTTCTTGATGTTGTGGCTTATTAGATGTGTATCTCGGGGGTGTTGTGAGCAGGATAGACGATTATTTTAAGTTTCATGAAACTGCCTTGTCTGTGCGAGGTCAGCGTCAGCAATTGCTGGCTTCAAATATCGCCAATGCCGACACGCCAAACTACAAAGCGCGTGACATTGATTTTTCGTCTGCGCTCAATCAAGCCTTGAATCCGAGTGCGCAAACAGCCGCAGGTGAGTTGAACAAAACGGCAAACGCGCATCTTAATGCTTTGCCGAACGCGAATGCGGTGCCGCCTTTTTATCGAGAAAACGGTCAAGGCAACATCGATGGAAATACGGTTGATCTGGATGTCGAGAGAAATCAATTTGCCGATAATTCTTTGCGTTACGAAGCGAGCTTAACCATCATTAATCTACAAATTCGCGGCCTATTGGCCGCGTTGCAAGGGCAATAATCATGTCATTGTTTAATATTTTTGATGTCGCCGGATCAGCCATGAGCGCACAGTCGCATCGACTGAACGCGGTAGCAAGTAACCTAGCCAATGCCGATAGTGTGACCAGCTCAAACGGGCAGCCGTATCGTGCGAAACACGTCGTTTTTAGCGCCACTCCAGTAGCAGGAAATACCGCTACAGGTGTTCGGGTGAGCGAGGTGGTTGAAGACACGACGGCGCCAAAACTGCAGTACGACCCGAAGCATCCGTTAGCTGACGCGCAAGGTTACGTTGCAACGCCCAACGTCAATCCGGTAGAAGAAATGGTCAACATGATTTCCGCATCGCGCTCGTATCAAACCAATGTTGACATTATGAATTCGGCAAAAACGCTCTTGTTAAAAACACTCACGCTCGGGCAGTAGACCTCCTTACTAACATTTTGGAAAGCGCATTATGACCACTATACAAACCAACACTGTTGATCAAGGTCTACTCGATACTGTCAATGGGAAGAAGAAAACTGATACATCGACAACCGCGGCTGCAGAAGATCGCTTTCTGAAACTGTTAGTTACACAGATCCAAAATCAAGATCCCTTGAACCCGCTTGATAATGCGCAGGTCACTAGCCAATTGGCGCAGCTCTCCACAGTAACGGGGATAGAGAAATTAAATGCATCCGTCGAATCGCTTCTGGCACAAGTGCAAGCAAGCCAAAATCTTCAATCGGCAAACTTGATTGGTCACGGCGTGATCGTGCCTGGTTCTTCCATCGCATTGGCAAATGGAAACGCTATTTACGGCGTCGATTTGCCGCAGTCGGTTGATCGCCTGCAAGTCACCATTAAAGATTCGAATGGCCTCGTGGTGCGAAATATTGATCTGGGCGTGGCACCTGCTGGCGTCAGCACCTTTACTTGGGACGGAAAATCAGACGCAGGTGTGTTGGCGCAAAACGGCGTCTACCAATTCACTGTTGATGCCACAGCAGGTGCAAAGAAAATTACGGCGTCCACACTCAGTTTTGGTTTGGTTGACAGTATTTCTAGTGGAGCACAGGGCAACAAGCTCACGGTAGCCAATGTCGGTGATGTCAATGTGAGTGATATCAAACAAGTTTATTGAGTTGTTTGGCGTTTTACAGAAGATTAATTTTTAGTTTTTTTAGAGGAATGGAGACTTATTATGGCTTTTCAACAAGGATTGAGTGGTTTAAACGCGGCATCTAGATCACTTGATGTGATCGGCAATAATATTTCTAACGCGAACACGGTTGGTTTTAAGCAGGCACAAGCTCAATTTGCTGACGTGTTCGCCAATTCTCTGAGTGGCGGTGGCGGGACCAATTCTGTAGGTATCGGTACGAAAGTATCTACTGTCGCGCAGCTTTTCACACAAGGAAATATCACGGCGACCAATAATCCGCTGGATTTGGCGATTAACGGGCAAGGGTTTTTCCGCTTATCGAATAACGGCGCGATTACCTACAGCCGCAATGGGCAGTTTCAGTTAAACAAATCGGGTCAAATCGTTAACGCGCAAGGTGCAAATGTGACGGGTTATTTGGCCGATGCGAACGGCGTATTGTCAACCGGTGCGGCCGTGCCGCTGCTGATTAATACCTCGGATATCGCGCCAAAGCAAACCGACAACGTGAATGCAATTTTAAATTTGGATTCGCGCGCATTGGTGCCGGGTACGCAGTTACCTGTTGCCACGCCACCTGTAATTACGCCTATCGCGTTTTCCATTACCGACCCGACCAGTTACAATAATTCGACCTCAGTTTCTGTCTTCGATAGCTTGGGTAACTCGCACGTCTTGCAAACCTTCTACGTGCGCGTCGACCCAGCTTCTGCCGCGCGCCCAGCACCTGCAGGTACGACTGCGCAATGGGATGTTTTCGCTACTGTTGACGGCGTATTGATTAATGGTACAGCCGCTGCGCCGGCACCGACCAACGCAGTTGGTACTTTGGCGTTTAGTAATCTTGGTGCCTTGGTTTCTGCGACGCCCGCATTCAGTGCCACAAATCCGCGCGCATTGGGTATTGCGGTGCCAGTCAGCGCGGTCGCCGTGACGCCTATTTCAACGCCTACGATTAAATTCGACTATACCGGCACCAGCCAGTATGGCTCTGCATTTAGTGTTAATACCTTGAACCAAGACGGCTTCACGTCAGGTAAGTTAGCGCGTTTTAGCACAGGTGCGGATGGCACGATTGTTGGTAGCTATACCAACGGAAGAACCTCCGTTTTAGGACAAGTTGCGCTAGCTAATTTCGTCAACCCCAATGGTTTGCAGTCACTCGGTGATAACCAATGGTCTGAAACGTCCGAATCGGGAAATGCCTTAGTAGCAAACCCAGGTTCAGGCAGCTTGGGCGTACTCACATCGAGCGCGACGGAAGATTCAAATACGGACTTGACAGGCGAATTGGTGAACTTGATTACGGCGCAGCGCGTTTATCAAGCGAACGCGCAAACCATTAAGACACAGGATCAAGT
>JAIETO010000240.1 GCA_019745005.1 Burkholderiaceae bacterium | reverse complement strand
ACGTCGTGAATTTGTTAGATACACCTGGTCACCAAGACTTTTCCGAGGACACGTATCGCGTTTTGACAGCCGTTGATTCAGCATTAATGGTGATTGACGCGGCAAAGGGCGTGGAAGAACAAACCATCAAGTTGTTGAATGTGTGTCGTATGCGGAATACGCCCATCATCACTTTCGTGAACAAAATGGACCGCGAAACACGCGACCCTTTGGAGTTGTTGGATGAACTTGAATCGGTGCTGAAAATTCAGTGCGCGCCCGTGACTTGGCCTATCGGTATGGGCAAGACGTTCCGCGGTGTTTATCACATTCTCAAAGACGAAATCATGTTGTTCGCAGCGGGCAGCGAGCGTGCCGACCAACAATTTGAAGTCTTGAAAGGCATCGATAATCCTCGTTTGGCTGAACTGTTTCCACTGGAAATTGAACAGCTTAAGATGGAAGTGGAATTGGTGCATGGTGCGTCCCATCCTTTCGATTTAGAGGCGGTTTTAGCAGGCACGCAAACGCCGGTGTTCTTCGGTTCCGCCATTAATAACTTTGGTGTGCGCGAAATTTTGAACGCCTTGCTCGACTGGGCACCTGCACCACGCGAGCGCGATGCAACGGTGCGTAGCGTCGCCCCAGTAGAAACGCCGTTTTCTGGTTTCGTCTTCAAAATTCAAGCCAATATGGACCCGGCACATCGGGACCGTATTGCATTTTTGCGCGTTTGCTCAGGCCGCTTCCAACGCGGTATGAAACTCAAACATTTGCGTTTAAATCGCGACATCAAAGTGTCGTCGGTGGTGACGTTTATGGCGTCCAGCCGCGAGCAAGTGGAAGAGGCCTATGCCGGCGATATTATCGGCTTGCCTAACCACGGCAATATGCAAATCGGTGACAGTTTTACCGAAGGTGAATTGCTGCAATTTACCGGCATTCCTTACTTTGCGCCCGACTTTTTCCGCCTTGCGCGAATACTGAATCCGCTGAAAATCAAGCAATTGCAAAAAGGCTTGCAACAGTTGGGTGAAGAGGGTGCGGTACAAGTATTTAAGCCGATAGTCAGTAGCGATTTGATTTTAGGTGCGGTGGGTGTGTTGCAGTTTGAAGTCGTGGCGAGCCGTCTCAAAAATGAATATGGCGTCGATGCGGCATTTGAAGGCACCAGCATTTCTAGCGCTCGTTGGGTGACGTGCGATGACAAGAAAATGCTAGCTGACTTCGAGCGTTCTAGCGCAGGTGCGAATGTCGCGTATGACGCGGCGGGCAATATGGCGTATCTTGCGACCTCTGGCGTAAATCTCAAGCTGACACAAGAACGTTGGCCGAATATTGTGTTCCACGCGACGCGCGAACACGCGGCGAAATTGGATTAAGTAATACTGTACAAGCTTCTTTTATGCTGCAAGAACTGACGCAGCCAAACAGCAGCTGAATCGGCATCGTCAAAAAAGTCGAAGGGGCAAAGGTTTGTGTACATTTGGCGAAAGCTGGGTTCTACTAGGCCAAAACCTTCCACCTCGCTGGTAATTACTTTTGCCGACGCAATCATGTTCCTATTTATAACTGCAAAATGCATTACCTCACTCAAAATAGTCATCGCTTCAGGAGTTGATAAAAGCGAACCTTTGACGATAGCCAAAGACGCCCAATTGCCTTGTTCGGCGAGTTTTTCTACAAGTGGGCGTGTTTCTTGCGCCCACAGCTTTACCAATTCAGCGTTCCAAGGCCCTTGCACTTCTGTGATTAGAAGGTCTTGATCTATCCTTAGGTAAAACTTGCCATGCGCCTGAAATTGAATAGTCATATTGCGTTGTCGACGTCTGTTCCGATGAAATAAGAATTGTGAGAAGTTCTGATTACGTGCAGAAATCGGCCAAAATTTCGCACCTGCACGACTGGTCACGAAGCCCCGTAGCGGGTACCGTAGCGGGTGCCGTAGCGGGTACCGTAGCGGGTACCGCAGATTCAAAATTTGATTGTGCAGTAACGTAATCAGCGCTTTTTTTCCAGCGACAAATCATCAGTAACTTATCTCACGCTTATTGTTTGCTTGCTTAGAGTAGACTACGACAGGTGGTTTCACAGAAAAAGGAAAGTGAATCTGATTGAACTGCCGCGCTACTCATTTTTGAATAAGTATAGCAAAGCGATCATGCGCGCAAAGTGCTTTTTTAATCAAGGCAATGGCAGCGCGTAATACTAAGTTGACGTCTTCCAACAAGTATTTTAAAACCCGACACATTCATGTCAAATCGACTCCCACATCCCGCATACCTGCCATTTTTACCGATCATTTTTATCTTCATTTGGTCCACCGGCTATGTCGTTGCAAAGCTAGGCGTGCCGTACGCGGAACCGCTGACTTTTCTCTCAATGCGCTACATGGGTGTGATTGTGTTTATGGGTATTTGGGCTTACTTCGCCAAGGCGAGTTGGCCTGTGCGCTCCGCGTGGCTGCACATTGCGTTTGCTGGCGTATTGATACAAGCGATGTATTTGGGTGGTGTGTGGTGCGCTGTGAAGATGGGCATGCCTGCTGGTTTGGCGGCGTTGATCGTCAACACCCAACCTATTTTGACCGCATTGTTTAGCCACAGCGTAGGCGAGAAAATTCCCGCCCGCGCTTGGCTCGGTTTATTGTTGGGCATGTTGGGTGTTGGCTTGGTGGTAGCAAATAAAATCAATGTCGTTGGTTTGTCTGGCTGGAGTGTCGTGCTTGCCTTGATGGCATTAGTCGCCATGACGACGGGTACCTTGTATCAGAAAAAAAAGTGTCCACACTTTGATGTACGCACCGGGCAAGTTATCCAGTTTGTCGCCTCGCTGCTCGTGACCATACCGTTTGCGTTGTATTTCGAGACGCAACACATAGTTTGGTCAGCGCGATTTTTCGCCGCCATGGCATGGTCGATCTTCGTGCTTTCCGGTGTTGGCATTTCCGTGCTATTTATCATGATCCGGCATGGTGAAGCCACCAAAGTGACCAGTTATATGTATTTGGTTCCCGCAGTTACGGCTGGTTTAGCGTGGTTGATGTTTGATGAGCGATTTACACCCTTAGCGATTGTTGGTATGTTGATTGCATTGCTTGGCGTTGCTTTAGTTGTTAAGCCAAGCCAAGCGGCGCGTGTCGACGCGCCCTAAGCGCCGCCATACAGCGCCCAAGAGCAAGTTTGATTGCCCTGGAGTGCAGTGATTTCATGCTACGTGGGCACCAACAACTATCGAAATTCCCATTTGAGGATAGCCATGTCGATTCAATATTCAGAAATCATTTTCCGCCTTTGTTCTGCCGTCTTAATCGGTTGCGTAATTGGTTTAGATCGCAATCTGCATGGCAAGCCTACGGGCATTAAAACCCTCGGGTTGGTGGCACTTGGTGCCTCGCTGACTACCATGGCCAGCTCTGACTTCACATTCGCGCAAAATGCAATCGATACTTCAGCAGTGAGTCGTGCCATTCAAGGCGTGATAACGGGTGTGGGATTTCTCGGTGCGGGTGTAATCATCCACGACCGTAATACCGACCGCGTGCGCGGGCTCACCACTGCTGCGTCAATTTGGGTCACGGCTTCTATGGGCATCGTTTGTGGCCTCGGCTTGTGGCAAATCGCGAGCGTCGCTTTGGTCATCGTGCTGCTGCTTTTTTTTATCGGCAGGCCATTAGAAAAAGCCATACACAAACGCTGGCTAGAGAAGTCGGCGGAAGAGAAAGAGGCAATCTCTAGGCACGAAGAGTAAACAGAGATATTACATACCCCCGATATTTTGAATTTTTTTGCACCATTTCCGCTCATATTTAAAGCGTATTGCTAAAAAACTAGTGGCAGTATCATTAAACAACACAGAAATTCTCTTTTGGAAGCGTAATCGTGCGAAGCGAAACAACGGATGTTTGCGAAGTCATACGGCGTTTTAACGCAGGTCGGGACGAGCTGCGTTTGCAGATGAAATATGCCTTGATGCGTGAATCGGCATTCACGTTTTTTCGCGGCACTTGTCATCTTTTTTATGATCGTCTACCTGAAGAACACTTCGTCACGCATAGCCCCCTAGTTTGGTGCTGTGGTGATTTGCATTTAGAAAATTTTGGCAGTTACAAGGGCGACAATCGCTTAGCGTATTTCGACATCAACGACTTCGACGAGTCTGGCCGTGCGCCTTTGGGGTGGGATCTGGTGCGCTTACTAAGTAGTCTTTTTATTGCGGCTCCCGCGCTAGAAATTGATGAGGCCGCTGCACAAATGTTAGCGACGCAATTGGTCAATAGTTACGCACAAACTTTAGCCAGCGGTAAAGCGCGGTGGATAGAAGCAGAGACGGCAACTGGCATGATTAAGCATCTATTAGACGAAGTGAAAACTCGCCAACGCGCCGACCTTTTAGATAGTCGAACGACCAAGAAAAAAAAGCAACGCATGCTAAAAGTTGACGGCAAGAAGGCACTCCCCGCCGATGATGCTGAACGCGCGATGGTCATGGCCTTCATGAAAAATTTCGCCCACACGCAGTTGGACAAGGAATTTTTTGAACCGGTCGATGTGGCGCGGCGCGTCGCGGGCACGGGTAGCTTGGGCCTAGAGCGCTACTTGGTGCTGGTGGAAGGCAAGGGCGGCGAAGATGGACATTATTTGCTCGACCTCAAACGCGCAGTGCCCGCTTCCATGCACAATAATTTTGCGCGTTTTAAGTTGCAAGCCGCCACGTGGCATTCAGATGCGGAGCGCATCGTTCAACTGCAACAACGGCTGCAAGGCGTGCCTATGGCCTTCCTGCAGGCAGTGCGAATGAACGAGCATGATTTCGTATTGCGCGCCTTGCAAGCATCCGAAGATCGCATTCGCTTAGCACCATTGAGTCATACCCTGCCAGAGCTAAAAAACTTGATGCAGGCGTTGGGTATGTTGTCCGCCTCGGCGCATTTGCGCGCCAGCGGGCGCGGCGGCGCGGCGATCGCCGATGAGTTGGTGGATTTTGGTCAACAAGAGGCGTGGCGCCTTGAGGCGATTGCGCTTGCGCGGCATTGCGCGGAAGAAGCGCACAATGATTGGCAAAGTTATTGCGCCGGTTTTGATGCAGGCGTTTTTACGATCAATACGCAGCCAAGTTGAGATTGACACACGCAGCTTGTTGGTAAGCTTACTTGCCGACAAACGCCGATTTTCGAAAACGCAGGGCGCTCCAATCCTCGTCGATCGCGACCATGCGCACAGTCTCATAACCTGCTTCGCTTAACACGCGCCATTCACTGTCTCGATTAAATTCGCAATGATATTTTTTTGACGATTTTTTCGGATAGGCAATCCAAATCAAGGCATCGCCTTTCGCTTGTTTGGTCATTGCCGCCGAAACCTCATCCAAGACTTTTTCTTGTGTCACGAAAGCTAAGCCGAATTGCAAAGCATGCTGGGGTTTGAGTTTGCGATGCACGACGATATTTTGCAAACTTCCTAGCTCCGCTTCAAAGCTCTCTGGCGCATGTAGCACGACGATTTCCGTTTGATCTTTTAAGTTCAGTTTTTTGAAAATATCCGCCATACGCATTCTCCTAATCAGCAAAACGGGGCGCCACGGCGAGCACAATCAAGGCCAACGCCAAGGGCACCGTTGAGATAAAACCGACGTATTTAAAACCTGCTGCACCCAGTACACCGCCCAAAAAAAACATGGCAATTAAGATGGCATGCACGCGCAACTTTTGGCCGTTTGCGCCGACCTCCGTCTCGTGCGAGGTGCTTTTATCGCGATTCCAATAAATCAATTTGCCTAGTTCAATACCCAAATCGGTGACCAAGCCTGTCACATGTGTAGTACGAATTTCTGCGTTCGAAATTTTTGTAATCAAGGCATTTTGTAAGCCCATGACGAAGCAAAGTAGAACGGCCGTCAATGACACGTTGATAAATTCATGGCGTTGTAAATTTACGCCCACTAAACCAAAAACCAGCAGCAAACCCGCTTCGATCAGCAGCACTGGCGTGTAGATAAAGCGTAGGTGATTGCGTCGCGCGTAATTTACGATCAGTGCAGTCGAAGCTGCGCCACAAATGAAAGACATCAACATCAAGAACGCAGCAATCGCTGGCACGATGCGGCCCAAAATGAGATCGTCCGCCGCCATAGAAAGCATGCCCGTCATGTGCGACGTGTACTGACCTACTGCAAGAAAACCGCCTGCGTTGAGCGCACCTGCCACACATGCCAAAGCGGCGCCCAAGTGCAAGTTCGCCCTTGCAGTGCGCTTGGGTGAGGTGAGTTTGGCGAGGTAATGGGTGGGCATAGGGTGCTGCGTCGCTTTTTGATTATTTTATCGAGCTGGTGTTTCTGCGCTTTGGTTTCAAACTTTGATTCTCACAACCGCCCGCTAGGGGCATAAGGTCAGTCCTTACTTTAATCCACACTTCGCCGAACAACAAGAAGCAAATACAAAGGCTTTGCATGACGTGACTACGCAAAAAAGATCACGTCAGAAAAACTGGAACAGAAAAAGCCAAAGAAAAGTGATGGTGAACCTCACAAAAATGACCTTACTGCCGTTTTTTTCACATTCGGAAATAGTCTCGTTCGAATAAATTTTAAATACCACTTAAATACATCTTGACAACCACTTTAGCACTTCATAAAGTGATAGGCATTGCGCGGTATTAAAATAAAACTATTTCTGTCACGCCAATCTCTGGTTTTCAACCTAGCCAACATAGTTAGCGACCCAAGATGCATCGAAAAATTCTTTATCTCGTAGGTGTTGATGGCGGTGGCACTGGCACGCGGGTCATACTGCGGCATGCCAATGGCCACGAGCTAGGGGCTGGGCAGGCTGGCCCATCGGGTTTGATGCATGGCGTACCGAGGGCTTGGCAAGCAATTCAAAATGCCATCAATTTGGCGTTCTTTGAGGCTGGTTTTGCGACGCCGCCTTTGAATCAAATCGCCTTGGGTTGCGGCTTAGCGGGAATGAATAACGATGAATGGTGTGCCGATTTTTTAGCTAAAAATCCCGGCTTTGGCCTTGTCGTTACGGCATCGGATGCGTTGACCAATTTAATTGGAGCTTTTGGCGGTGAACCTGGCGTTGTGATTGCGCTAGGCACAGGCAGCGTTGGTTTAGCGTTGTTGGCTGATGGCAGCAAGCGCGAAGTAGGCGGCTGGGGTTTTCCCTCTGGCGACGAAGCAAGCGGCGCTTGGCTAGGTTTGCGCGCATTGAACCATGCGCAACATGTCGCCGATGGACGCTGTAAAAGCGATAGTTTGGCAAATGCCGTCTTGGCATTTTGTGGTGGAAGCCGCGAGACCCTGATGAAATGGGGCATCGCGGCGAATCAAACCACAATGGCGCAACTGGCGCCCTTAGTTGTGCAAACCGCCGAGACAAGTGCACGCGCTTTAGCTTTGTTACAGGAAGCCGGTCGCGCAGTGGCGCTCACCGCATTCGCACTTGACCCCAGTGGCGCAATGCCGATTGCGTTGAATGGCGGTTTGGCATCTTCGATTAAGCCTTACCTGCCTGACGAATTGAAAGTGCGGGTGGTACCGCCACAAACCGATGCGGCAACTGGTGCGCTAATCCTGCTGCAAAAGAAATTGCTGAGCGAGGGCGGTAACAATTGACTGCCACGCTCAATTTCCGTCTCGATGAAAGCTTAGCGACGCCACTTTACATCCAGTTGGCGAGCAAATTAAAAGAGCTCATCTATTCGGCATTTTTTCAAGTCAATGAGGCTTTGCCTTCCGAGCGCAGTCTGTGTGAGGCGCTGGGCATTTCTCGCGTCACCACGCGGCGCGCCGTGGATTTGCTTTGCAAACAAGGCTTGTTAGAACGCCGCCATGGCTCGGGTACGTACATCACGCTGCGCTTGGAACAGCCATTAACACGTTTAACCAATTTCAGTGAAGAATTGCGTCAGCGCGGCTTTACGCCCGGCTCGAAATGGCTGTCGCGTAGTATCGCAACGGCGAACAGCGAAGAGATTTTATCGCTAGGGCTGTCGCCCAGCAGCCAAGTGGCACGCTTAAAACGCCTGAGAACGGCGGATAAAGTTGTGATGGCGATTGAAACCAGCACCGTACCCAGCGTATATTTACCTGATCCCAAAAAAGTCACGCATAGCTTGTATGGACATTTGGAAGAACTGCAACACGCACCAGCGCGTGCGCTACAGCATATAAGGGCTGTCAACGCAACGGCCGAGCAAGCGCGCATGGTGCAGATTAAAACGGGTGCGGCAATGTTGTTGATTACGCGCGTTGCCTACCTAGCAAATGGCGCGGCAGTAGAATTAACGCACTCCTACTGCCGCAATGATTATTACGATTTCGTCGTGGAGCTGTTCAAATGATTCCAAAAACTAGCCTACGGGGCAATATATTGACACCAGGTGGTTGGGGCCTAGGCAGTATTCATTTTGCCGAAAAAATTCTCGAGATTGAAGGCACTGTGGCTGACCCAGCGGATAACAACGCGCCGTATATTTTGCCTGGCTTCATCGATCTGCATGTGCATGGCGGTGCGGGGCGTGATGTGATGCAAGGCGACGACGCGATGGAAGTGATCGCGCAATTGCACGCAAGGCACGGCACCACCAGTTTGCTAGCAACCACCATGACGGCGCCCATGGCGGAATTAGAGAGCGCGTTAGTCGGTGTAGCCGCCGAAATGGCGTCGCGCAGCAAAGGCACGGCGCGGGTCTTAGGCGTGCATTTGGAAGGACCCTACATCAACCCAGAAAAACTGGGCGCCCAACCCAATTTTGTGCAAACGGGCTCGCTCGAGGCGATACAAAAGCTGCATGCCATTGCCGATATTCGCGTCGTTACTCTGGCGCCAGAAATTCAAGGACATTTGCAATTGGTGGCAGGATTAGCCGCCCTAGGTTTGCGTGTGCAATTGGGCCATACCTTAGGCTCGTATGAAGAAGCTTTAGCGGCAATTGACTTGGGTGCCAGCGGCTTTACGCATTTGTACAACGCCATGTCGCGCTTAGATCACAGAGCACCCGGCATGGTAGGTGCCGCCTTAGCGCATGCCGAATTTGCTGAAATTATTCCTGATCTTCAACACGTGCACCCCGGTGCCATCATGACGGCCTTGCGCGCGATTCCCAAACTGTATTGCGTGACCGATTCTACGGCGGCTTCCGGCATGCCCGATGGCGATTATTTACTTGGCCGCCAAGTGGTGCACAAATGCATGGGCGGCGTCCGCCTGAAAGACGGCACCTTGGCGGGCAGCACCTTAACCATGGATCAGGCTTTACGCAATTTAGTCTCGATAGGTCTAGAAATTGACGACGCCGTGCGCCGCGTTGCGACCTTTCCCGCCGACTATTTAGGTTTGCCTGAACGCGGACGTCTTGCACTCGGCGCGTATGCAGACGTGGTCGTCATGAGCCGTGATTTGCAATTGCTGGAAGTGTTTGTCGAGGGCGAGAAAATCGATCTGCATTTGTGAAAAGTTTCTCACGTCGTGGTTTGTGTTATTCAACTAATTTTAGCTATGTTCAGGTTTGGTGTTGATGACGTCCACCGATAAAGAGAAGGGTCAAAACCTCTCAACACGGAGACACAGAGGAGAAACGAGAGATAACAACAACGGCTTTTTTGCTTCTCTCCGTGTCTCTGTGTTGAGAGGTTTTTTTGCAATGCGAGCCTTTAGTTTTATCAACATTCAATCTAAACATAACTCTAGTTTAATTATACCCATTATAGTATTTTTCGAATGCGCTTTAATTTGAAGCGTAAGCACATATAAAAACTAAAATTTATGGGGAGTATAGGTTTTTTCCTTGTAAAAGTTGGTTTGAACCGACACAAGCTAGCATCATCAATTGCCAAACAAGAAGGCGAAAAATTCCATGCACGCAAAACCCGCAAAGACGATGTTCGACAAATCCATGAATGCTGGGGAGCGGGCAGGGCAGTGCATGATGGTGCGTATTTTTGGGCATACGCTGAGCGATGAGACACGCGCATTTTTAACGGCGCACCATATTCGCGCCGTGTGTTTGTTTCGCCAAAACATGCGCGACGAAGCACAATTGCGGCGCCTGATTGCCGACTTGCAGGACGTTTTGGGGCCAGCAGCATTGATTGCGATAGACCAAGAAGGCGGAGCGGTCATGCGTACAACTTGGCTACCCGAGGCACCATCGGCCATGTGTTTGGGGGCAGCAAATGACTCCGCACTTTGCAGCGATGTGGGGGCCGCTGTGACGCGCGGCATTAAGGCCTTGGGATTTAATTGGAATTTTGCGCCGGTCTTAGATGTGAATAGCAATCCCCATAACCCCGTAATTGCCGAACGCGCATTTGGTGACGACCCAAAGCAGGTGGCAATGTTAGCCAGTGCATGGATGCAAGCAAGTTTGCAAGAGGGCGTGGCCACTTGCTTGAAACATTTTCCTGGCCATGGAGATACGCGGGTTGATTCGCACCGCGCTCTACCGGTAGTGAATAAGTCGCTGCAAGAGTTGGAGCAGCAAGAGTTTTTTCCTTTTCAACAGTGCGCCCCACACGCACCTGCCATGATGACGGCGCATATTGTGTATCCGCAGCTTGATCCAGACTTGCCCGCCACTTTGTCGCGAACAATCTTGCAAGGCATTTTGCGCGACGCTTGGGGCTACGATGGTGTGGTCATCACGGACAGTATGGAAATGCAAGCGATTGCCGATCACTTTGGTGCAGGGGAGGCGGCCGTCATGGCATTGCAAGCGGGTGCCGATATGGTGATGGCCTTAGGGAGCGTTAAAGAGCAAGAAACGACTTGGCAAGCGATTAGTGAGGCGATCAATTCTGGTGTGATCAGCACAGCAAGCAACGATCAAAATGTGCGGCGCTTACGGCAACTTGCGAAAAATTTTCCAAGCGCCCAAAGTGAATATTTAACCCGCGAACAAGACGAAACCCTCATGGCACGCGCGTGGCAACAGGGTTTAGCGTCATTCGGGCAGGTGAAGTGCCCGCCCAAGGGCAGCAAGATTCGCCTCGTCATACGCAAGCATGCGCAAAGTGATGGCGTGACCGAACGCGGTGTAAGCGTGCAAGAAATTCAAGACTTATTCGCGACAAAATTCGATGTGCAAGTCACGACGTTTGAGCAAGCCGAAGACTTTGATTGGGCAACGATGCCAGACGATGGTCGTTTATCAATTTTGATTTCAAGCCAGCGTGCACGTTATCCGCAGCAGGTGCGCAATACGTGGAAACCCGCTCTGCACGTGGCTTTGTGGAGCCCCTACCAAGTGCTCGATATCGACGCGCCCGCCTTGATGACCTTCGGCTTTGCGCGGCCAGCCTTGCAGGCTTTGCTTGCCTGTTTGTGCGGCGAAGTCGCATTGCCGCCGCAAACGCAACTCAAGTTGAAACTTGCCAATTAATAAACCGTAGCGCCACAATTACTTGGCATGTTTAATCTGCAGAAGTTAAGCTTGCCTTGCGCTGTTGCAGAACTGGTGCGGAAATCTGGCGTAGCGAAGATTTTTTCTGATAGCATAAGCCAAACCCCCCAACTTGCTAGACGACAGACGTAAAGCGATAACAAAGTGGGTGAAAAAATATAAGGAGCAAAAGATTGCATGACTAATCGTCGCATTGCTATTTCCGATATCGTCATAGGCCAACCGCTGCAGTGGGATGTTTACGGCAGCGATGGGGGACTCTTGTTGCGCAAGGGTTATGTGGTGGCGAGTGCGAATCAGGTGTCGACCTTGATCGAGCGCGGCTTGTTCGCCGATATGGATAAAACCGACGCGGCTAATCGAGACAAAAAGCCTGTCCCCAAGCCGATTGAAATCCCCTCGGTTGTGCATAAAATTAATCAAGCACGTTCGACTTTACGTACGCTGTCGTTTAATATCGCCACCGAATCTGACGCCTATAATCGCATCATCGCGCTGGCGAAAGACGTGGCGGTCGCCACCTTTCTCGACCCTGATATTGCTTTGGGATGTATCTTGCTCAATCAAGAAGAGGCCTACGCGAGCCGCCACTGTGTGGATACTGCCGTGGTTGCCTTACTGGTGGCGCGAGCGCTGAAAAAATCACCGGACGAAATGATTTTGTTAACCGCTGCTGCACTGACTATGAACGTGAGCATGATGCGGCAGCAAGAAAAGCTGCAAGAGCGCAGCGAGGCGCTGAGCCCCGCCGAACAAGAATTTATCCAAAATCACCCCTTAGAAAGCGTCAATATTTTGCGCAGTATTGGTGTGGACGATGAAGATTGGTTAACGTGGGTATTGCACCATCATGAAAATGAAGATGGCAGCGGCTACCCAAATAAAACAACCAGCGCAGTGACACCGGCGAACGCCAAAATTATCTCGATTGCAGATCGCTATTGCGCGCGGGTTTGCGCACGCAGCTATCGCAAATCCTTGCTGCCAAATGCGGCGCTGCGCGACATTTTAATTGGTGGTAAAAACACCTTGGATCCGATGCTGGTTATGCTGTTTATTCGCGAGCTTGGTACTTACCCGATTGGCACCTTTGTGCGTTTAGAAAATGGCGAGATCGGTGTCGTGACCAGTAAAGGTGCCACCACCACAACGCCCTACGTGCACGCGCTGATTGGTCCGCGTGGTGCACCGTTGGCGATGCCAATTAAGCGCGACACGCAGAAAAGTCTCATGGCAATACGGGAGGTGCTGCATCGAGACCAAGTACCTGTTCGGTTTACCATGCGCCAGCTTTGGGGTGAAATGGCGAGTTTATAAGTTCTCTTATTTCAGAATGAGCACAATATTATGAGCAAACAATCTAACTCTTCTTACGATTCTGCCGATCGCGCCGGGGTATCCGATGCGATGAAGCTGACCAAATACAGCAACCTCGTTTACGTGTTCGCAGCCGCGACCGATTGCGCAGATCGTTTAGCGGTGAATTTACGTTGGCATAACCACGAAGTGATTGCGTTCTCTGAGCCGGACGAGTTGCGTGCAGCGATTCAAGTGCGGCAACCGGAAGCCGTAGTGATAGATATTGATTCTGAGCCAGCAAAGCGCGTCATTCAAGCATTGGCGCAACGCGTGGTCACCACTTTTCCAGCCATTTATGTTTCGGAAAACGACACGTTCGCACAGCGTCTGGAGGCGGTTCGGCAAGGTGCCGAAGGCTACTTTATCAAACCCTTGGACTTCAACGCTTTAAGCACGCGCATTGATGAAAAAATCTCAAAAAACGAAGTGTTAGCCTTCCGCGTTTTGGTGGTCGATGATGATGAAATGTTGGGCTCTTATTATGATGCCGTGCTCAGTAGCGCGGGCATGCACGTTGAAGCGATCAGTGATCCATCCAAGATTTTAGAAACCATGAAACGCTTTAAGCCAGACTTGGTGCTCACCGATTTACTGATGCCCGAATGTAATGGCATCGAGTTGGCAAAAATTATTCGGCAAAATAATCGTTACACCACGGTGCCTATCGTTTTCTTATCAACAGAAACCGAATTGCAAAAGCAAATCAGCGCCATCGAAACAGGCGCTGATGATTTCTTAACCAAGCCTATCGATCCTGAAAAACTGATTTCTGCCGTTGCTAATCGCGCAGAGCGCTACCGCAGTTTGAGAAGCTAGGTCTGAGTCAATGTCGCCGCGGGACGCAGCGACTGAAGTCGCATGTATTCCCCCGCGTTTTGACATTGGCCTATGTTGTGGGGGCAGTCGCCCCATTTGCATTTGGCGCATCGCTAATCAAACGCCGTAGCGCCGGTATCAGAAAAATCATGACTACGCCAACTGCAACGCTGCCCCAACCTAGGTTGGAAAAAATCGTGCTGTAGACTTGGTTGGTGACTACGGCATTGCCGGCACTTGCTTCGGGAATAAAGCCGGAAAAATAGCTCGACAGAATTGACGCCACGCCCGTCACTAACATCCATGCGCCCATCATGACGCCTTGGTATTGCGTTGGCGCTAAGCGCCCTATCATGGCGTAGCCCACCGGTGAAATAAGTAGTTCACCCACACTCTGGAAAATGTAGCTTAAGACGATCCAATTAAAGTTCACTAAGCCATTTTTGTCAGCGAACAAAATGCCAATAGGCAGCACTAGAAAACCAATTCCGATCAAAATCAAGGATGCTGAAAATTGCTGTGGGATGTCAATTTTCCAGCCTTTGTCGCGTAAGTTTTTGAACCATATCGCCATGAGCGGGCCACCGATCATAATGACAATGGTGTTTAAATTTTGTACCCATTGCGGGGCGATTTCAATGCCAAATAGTCGTCGTTCAACATTGCTATCAATGAATAAGCTGAGCCCTGAAGGTGCCATTTGGTACAGAGTCCAAAACACCAAGGAACCGACAGCCAGAATTAAATACGCCCACATATTATTTTTTTCCCGCGCGTCGGGGTGCCGCATGGTAACAATGATCAGAACAGCCGCAATAGCTATCCCTGCGGCGATGACGAGTTCGCTGCTGAGGCTGGCATTTTTTAGGTTCCAAAAAACGATAGGAATAACGCCGATCAAAATCAAGATACCTGCTAATAAACGCAATTTGAATTTTTCTGGTGTCGCTGTTAATAGCGGGGTATTCAGGTCTTTAAGAACTTTCCAATTTAGTGCAGCCAGCACAATCGCCACAAAATTGCCTACTGTCGCAAAAATGAAGAGGCTGACATAGTCTTGCGTTAGCTCGTAGTGTCCAGAAACAGTAAAGCCGATAAAAAAGCCTAAATTCATGCCGGCATAGTTCCATAAGAACGCACTTTCACGGCGCTGATCTTCTGGGCGAAAGCGTTGTGTGAGCATGAGATTTAAGCAGGTGACGTTGAGTCCGCAGCCCGTTAAAAAGAATGCTAAGCCGACGTAAAGTGGCATCACGTTGCCGCTGGAAATAATGCCGCAACCTATCACTTGCAAGACCATGCCACCGACAAATAAATTCCGATTGCTCAAGAAACGTCCACCCAAATAACCGCCAAAAAGGTGCAAGCCGTAATTAAACGCGCCGAACACACCAAAAATGGCTGTGGAGTCCTTGACACTAAAACTGAGTTTTTTCGTCATGTAAAACACTAAGGTGGAATACAAAACGGCGAAGCCTAGCGTGGAAAAAATTTGAATAAAGAAAATCGCAGTGACGCCTTGCGGTTGCGCAGCGAGGCGTTGTTTTAGGTTAAGCAAAATACAGTCTCCTAAAGATCACTAAGGCGTTGTCGCCTTTTTTATGCTGCAAGATTCATGATCTCGCAGCTATTTTTGTAGAAAAGCCTGTGAACCAAGTTTTGGTCACAGGCTTTTTTATTTGACACGCTAGGTGTCGAATTCACTGGCTTTAATTGTCGCTACGTTACGCGAGATTGGCTGCAGCGAAATCCCAATTCACTAATGCCCAGAAGGCTTCCAAATATTTTGGACGTGCATTGCGATAGTCGATGTAGTAAGCGTGTTCCCACAAATCGCAAGTCAACAAAGGTTTGTCGGCTGTGGTGAGCGGTGTTGCAGCGTTTGATGTGTTGACGATATCGAGTGAACCGTCGGCTTTTTTCACTAACCAAGTCCAGCTTGAACCAAAATTGCCTACGCATGATTTTGTGAAGGCTTCCTTGAAGGCGTCAAACGAACCCCATTTTGCGTTGATCGCATCAGCTAACGCGCCGCTTGGCATGCCGCCGCCATTGGGTTTTAAACCGTTCCAATAAAATGTGTGATTCCAAATTTGCGCAGCGTTATTGAAGATACCAGTGCTGGATTTTTTGACGATCTCTTCCAAGCTGGCGTTTTCGAATTCCGTACCCTTGATCAGGTTATTTAAATTCGTGACATACGTTTGGTGGTGTTTGCCGTAGTGGTATTCCAAGGTTTCTTTTGAAATATGCGGTGCCAAGGCGTCAAGAGCATAAGGTAATGCGGGTAGCGTGTGTTCCATGTTGCTTCCTTCTATAGTCAGGTTGGGTCGTCAATATTTCCATCAAGCCGGCGCTTCATACGGTTGCCGTCAAGGCAGCATTGTAAGCGTTTGGCAATAAGCGTGCAGCGCGGTTTTAATGTTGCTTATTCCATTTCTAAAGCTATCGTGTGGTTGTTGTCTTCACCTTGCCGTGCTTCAGCACTGTCTGCGGCTCGTCGCCTAGACACAATTGATTTGGAGATTTGGAAATGGAATTACATTCTATTTACACATCATGGGCGAGTTTGTTTTGTACCGAACGTATGGTTAAGTCAGCCGTATCGCTTGCCGTGCGCAAGGTGACGACGCTATTGGCTTTGATGGCTTGGCTGGAGCGGATCAGTTGGCCTTGTTGATCTATGAGCAAGCTATAACCCCGTTCTAGCGTTCTCTGCGGGTTGAGCATCTCTAGTTGGCTTGCTTGCGCCATGAGGCTGACTTTACGTTGTTGAATTTGGTGCAAAAGGCCAGTTTTTAGTCTTTGTTCATAACTGACCAGTTTGTGTGAAGTGAGCGCGACTTTAGGCGCTAATGCAAATAGCTGGTATTGATTTTTGTTAAGTTTCGCTTGGGCGACGCGAATTTGATTTTGCTGGGCAAAGCGCAGTTGCTGCTGAGCATGTTGCAACGCGCTTTGCTTCGCTTTGATTGCAGCAAGTGGGCTGACTAAACGTTGATTCGCCCAATCTAAGGCTTGCATGTGTTGCGCCAGTTGGTTGTGCATGCAGCGCTGTAGGCGCGCCAGCTTTTCATGCAGCGCAGCCTGCCATGAGGCAGTCGTTGCAGTTGCCAACTCAGCCGCTGCGGTGGGCGTTGGCGCGCGCACGTCGGCAGCGAAATCGGCAATCGTGAAGTCGGTTTCATGTCCGACGCCGCAAATCACAGGGATGTCGCAATGGGCGATGGTTCTCGCCACAATTTCTGCGTTGAATGACCACAAATCTTCAATGCTGCCACCCCCGCGACAGACCAACAGAACATCGCATTCTTGCCGTGCTGACGCTGTCGCAATCGCTTGCGCAATGCTGGCGGCAGCCTGCTCACCTTGTACCACGGTAGGGTACAGAATCACACTCACATGGGGCGCGCGACGTTGAAGACTGATCAAAACATCGCGCAACGCAGCAGCGTTTGGGCTAGTAACGATACCAATTCGACGCACGAAATACGGCAAAGGGCGCTTGCGGGCAGGATCAAACAAGCCTTCATTGCCTAGTTTTGCCTTCAGTTGTAGAAAGGCTTCATACAAATTTCCAACACCTGCGCGCCGAATCGCCTCGACATTGATTTGATAATCGCCACGTGGCGCATACAGGCCAACCAAGGCGCGTACTTCCACCTTATCGCCTTCGCGCGGGGCGAAATCCGCATATTGGGCGCGCCCGCGAAACATGACGGCTCGCACCTGCGCTGCGCTATCTTTCAAAGTGAAATACCAATGCCCTGAAGCGGCACGGGTGAAATTCGAAATCTCGCCGGAAATCCAAGTGAGCGGGAATTGGCGCTCTAAAAGTTGAGCAACGGCGAGATTTAACGCGGAAACGCTAATCACCGTGGCGCCGTTTGTAACGAACGTGGGCTGAGAGGTCGAGTTCATGGGGCTTGCCGAGTAAAAAGCTGTCCACAATGGGATGAGATAAGGCGCAGCATGTCATCAAGCTGCGAGCGTGTCAAAATTTGCTAGAGCATCGTTGTTAAGTGATTGATTTTTAAAGGGTTTCTATTTGCTTTATTTCTAAGCAGTTTAAAATTTCTTCTTTAAAATCAAGCACTTTGCGTTTGCTTACGTACCTTGTACACAAACTTATCCACAGATTATGTGTATAGAAGACCGGAAAAAGCTGGGTTTTGTGTTTGCTGCCAAGTTTGACGCGATGTATCTATTGAACACATTTGCATGAAGAACTAAACCAGCCGTGTTTCGCTTGGATTGGAAAACCTGCTGTTTTTTCTTGCAGCGAAGTTTTGCCGCTTAAAATCAAGGACTTGCCCACTTTGCAGCAGGTTCTGCACAAAGTTATCCACAAAAACAGTGCAAAACTTTTTTTTCTTGCATTGAAGGAAATTTGTGCGCCGCAAAATTGCTGTCGTGGTAATAGTGTTGCCAGCTATGGCTTTGCAGCCGATTTGCGTTTTTGCGGGTTTCTGTCTGATGCTAAAAGCGCGTCGCTTTTTTTCGACTCATCGCTTGGGGTGCGGCTGGTTGTCCACAATTCGGTAAAATTTTACTTTTGCCGTCGAACCCAGCAAGTTTTCTTGCTGACTCGCTAAAAACTGCCCGCATTGACTTGCCCGACAGAACACAACAGGCTACATTGCTGCGTTGACTGAATTTTAGGAATGTCGCAAAACTAACCTTGGCGTTGTTGCTTCGCCTAGCCAACGCAATTTTGCGCACATCCCCAGTTTTAGTGATTTCAAGACTTTAAGGTTTTTAAGGAGTGTCATTTGTTAGCCATTATTCAAGCCGCAGGTTGGCCGATTTACCTTTTGTTAGTTGCATCCGTAGTTGCTTTAACTCTCATCATCGAACGGACATTATCTTTAAGGCGTGAGCGGATTTTGCCAAAGACCTTGCTTGCGGAAGTCATACGCGTGTACCACGCTGGCAAGGTGAAGCAAGAAGTGATTGATCAATTGGCGAGCAATTCCCCACTTGGGCGCGTGTTGGCAGCTGGGTTGCGCAATGTGAATGCGCCACGCGAAGTCATGAAAGAATCAATTGAAGAGGCGGGCAGCGCAGTCGCACATGAGTTGGAGCGCTTCTTGACGACGCTCGGCACGATCGCGTCTTTGGCGCCATTGATGGGGCTGTTTGGCACCGTCGTCGGGATGATCGAAATTTTTGGCTCGCAAAATGCCTCGGGTGCGAACCCAGCCCAGTTGGCGCACGGTATTTCCGTGGCACTGTATAACACGGGTTTTGGCCTGTTAATTGCGATGCCTGCCCTGATTTTTTACCGCCATTTCCGCGCCTTGGTTGATAGTTTGGTGGTTGATATGGAGCAGCAAGCGGTCAAATTCGTTGATACCGTCCATAACGCGAGAAAATAAGATGAATTTTCGCAAAGGACAGGGGCGCGAAGATCCCGAGATCAACTTAATTCCGTTTATTGACGTGCTGTTGGTGATTTTGATTTTCTTAATGGTCACGACCACCTACAGCAGGTTCACCGAGTTGCAAATTACGCTGCCCACAGCGGATGCGGAAAAAGCGCAAGACAAGCCGAACCAAATCGAGATTGGCATTGATGCGCAAGGTCGCTACAAGATCAATAATCAGCCGATCAGTTTTCTTGACACCAACACCTTGGCAAACGATTTAAAACAAGCCGCTGGTGCCTTAGAAGCAGCGAAGGGCGGGGCGCAATTAGACCCAGTCGTGATCATCAATGCGGATCGGGCGGCGACACACCAATCTGTCATTGATGTGCTAGAAGCCGCCCGCATTGCCGGGCTGGCCAAGGTGACTTTTGCCGCGCAAGGCTCAGGCAAGTCCAAGTAATTTTGTAAAAAAGCGAGAGTATGTCTTTTTTGTGGCTTAATGCGCATAATCAGCGGGCAGATCGGTGATAAAAAATGACGTACTCTTGCCAGTATATGTGATTTTCGCTTTGTTCGAATTTTGTTTTGATGAAATTTATTGATAGAAAAAAGATCAAAACCATAAAACGCAGAGGTTAAGCAGGGCTTTATGAAAGAGTCACGTAGAAAAGCAAAACCCCATTCTTATTTGTCTTAGTTTTTTCTCTGTGTCTCTGTGTTGAGAGGTTTGTTTTTTTCGCAATGTGATTCTTTAGTTTTATCAACATTCAATCTGAACATAGCTTAATTTTTAGAGATCTGAGGATTAGTTTGCGCGCAAAGTTCGAATCATTCTTAATGCGTGCATGGATGCGACGCGGCTGGTTCGCCCGATGCATGTGGCCCTCAGCTGCCCTATTCAAGATCCTCGTCAATTTGCGCTTTGCCCTATTTTTGATGGGCTATAAACGATCGACTTGCTTGCCTGTCCCCGTCATCATCGTGGGCAACATTTTTGTGGGTGGAACGGGAAAAACCCCGCTCGTTATTTGGCTTGCACAGCAACTTCGTCAATCAGGCTGGCAGCCTGGCGTCATTTCAAGGGGCTATGGGGCGGCAGAGCAGGTGCTGGAAGTGACGCCAGAGGCCTTGGCGATTGAGGTGGGGGATGAGCCATTGCTTATCGCAACGAAAACCGCCAGCCCCGTGTTTGTCGGACGTGATCGCGTGGCTGCCGCGCAGGCATTGTTGGCGCGCCACCCGCAAGTGAATGTGGTGATCTCCGACGATGGTTTGCAGCATTACGCGCTGCAAAGGGATATCGAAATTGTTTTGTTTGACCAGCGTGGTGTCGGCAATGGATGGACGCTCCCTGCGGGGCCATTGCGTGAGACGGCGCTGCGCAGACGTGATTTCACGGTGCTCAATGCGGGCAGCAATTTTGTTCCCTCTGGCGTCGCGGATGATGCAATTCGCATGCAATTGCAATTAAAGGCGCCGTATTCATTGCGCGCGCCAGAAAAGACGATGCCGACCCATTTAATGCAAGGTCAGCGTATTCTTGCCGTTGCTGGCATGGGGAATCCAGAACGTTTTTTTACAAGTCTGCGCAATGAAGGCCTGCAATTCACGGCGCTGGCGTTGGATGATCATCACGAATTTTCGACGCACAGTTTCGACGATGTGGAAGCCGACCTGATCCTGATGACAGAAAAGGATGCAGTAAAATGTGCGCAAATTGATGCGCTGAAGAATGATGCGAGGGTATGGGTCATTCCTGTTGAGGCGCAGCTTGAAAGTGATTTTTTTGCCCGTGTTTTGGCGAAATTAATGAACAAAAAAGTGGAGAGAGAACATGGAAGCACGACTGCTTGATGTGCTGGTTTGCCCGCTGTGCAAAAGCCCATTGGTGTACGACAAAGAAGCACAAGAATTGATCTGTAATGCCGATAAATTGGCCTACCCGATTCGTGATGGCATTCCTATCATGTGGGCGGAACAGGCGCGCAGTTTAACGGCCAATACAGGCGTTGATTGAAGTAGCTCAGATGAGTTTTACCGTCATTATTCCGGCACGGCTAGCGTCGACCCGCTTACCCAACAAGCCCTTAGCGGACTTGGGTGGTAAGCCCATGGTGGTGCGCACCGCGGAGCGTGCCCAAATGTCGGGTGCACAGCGCGTCATTGTGGCAACCGATCATCAGGACATCGCCGCAGCTTGCCAGCGGCATGGCGTGGACGTGTGCATGACGCGCAGCGACCACCAATCAGGTACGGACAGAATCGCAGAGGTCGCCGCACAGTTGCAGCTTGCGCCCGATGCGGTCGTTTTGAATGTACAAGGTGATGAGCCGCTGATTGATCCAGTGCTGATCGCCGCAACTGCCGCGCTAGTGAGTGCGGAAAAGCCGATGGCGACCGCCGCCCATGCAATCACGCAGATCGACGATTTACTCAACCCCAATGTAGTAAAAGTCGTGTTGGACAAAAGTTCTAGTGCGATTTATTTTTCTCGCGCGGCGATTCCTTGGCCACGTGATGCATTCATGCAACAACCTTTAAGTTTGCCGCAGGCTTATTTCCCTTTGCGGCATATTGGTTTGTACGCGTACCAAAACGCGTTTCTGCAAGGTTTCCCGCAGTTAGCGATTTCGCCATTAGAGCAGATCGAAGCATTAGAACAACTGCGTGTCTTGTGGCACGGCTACCGTATTGCCGTTTATGTGACGGCAATGAGCCCTGCGGCTGGGGTCGATACACTTGACGACCTACGCCGTGTGCAGGCGCTGTTTAGCTAAAGCGTGCAGAAAAATGCCGCATAGCGGCATGACAAAATCATCATTTACGCAGGAAATTGTGGTAAGTTTCGTGCAAAGAAACTGTGATATTACTAAGCACTTAGTTGTTGCGTTCGGAGAGTAAGTTGCGGCTGGTAAGCATTGTTTGTGGGGCAGAAAGCGCAAATTTATGTGTTGAAACCATCAAACTTAAACGCAAATGCTGGCGATTTCCTCTGCACAATTGATTGCTGGTTCGCGTGAGAAGTAAATAATTTAGATTAAATTGGGTGTCGATCAACGTGTAGCCATCGACATAGAAAAAATTCAAAACTGTAATTAGGAAAAAACATGCGTCTCATTTTGTTAGGAGCACCGGGAGCGGGTAAGGGAACACAAGCGACATTCATTAAAGAGAAGTTCAATATTCCTCAAATTTCCACGGGGGACATGCTGCGTGCAGCGGTTAAAGCGGGTACGCCTTTGGGTATCGAAGCGAAAAAAGTCATGGATGCTGGTGGTTTGGTATCCGATGACATCATTATTGGATTAGTGAAAGAGCGTTTGAAAGAGTGTGATTGCGCTAACGGCTATTTATTTGACGGCTTTCCCCGCACCACACCGCAGGCCGACGCCATGAAGGATGCAGGTGTGCAAATTGATTACGTGCTGGAAATTGATGTCCCTGACAGCGCAATCATTGAGCGAATGAGCGGTCGGCGGGTTCATCCAGCGTCGGGTCGTGTTTATCACACGAAATTCAATCCACCCAAAGTTGATGGGATCGATGACGAGACGGGCGAACCTCTCGTTCTGCGCGATGACGATAAAGAAGAGACTGTGAAAAAGCGCCTCAACGTTTATCACGAACAGACCGAAGTCTTAGTCGGCTATTACGGAGAATGGGCGAAGTCAGGCAAACCTGGTGCGCCTAAGTATCGCAAAATTGCCGGCTTGGGGCCAGTTGAAAGCATTCGCGATCTGGCATTCGCGGCATTGTCGAACTAAAAAAGCGGACTTCATGTCCGCTTTTTTTTGCCACAAATATGGATTCTTCAATATTGATTTGAATGGATTTGGGACCTTAAAAAGTTGGCTGTACCAACCTTGAAGCGAAAGTTTGTTTTTTTATTTTGTCGGTTCTGTCGGTGTTTTTTCGTCGTACCTTGAGCAGTGTCTGTTTAAAATATTTATAACAATCGGAGGAGTCAATATGGCAGCAAGTCTTTGGTTTATTGTCGCATGTGGTGTCGTTGCCGTGATTTATGGCATGGTCTCGCGCAGTTGGATTTTGAAACAAGATGCGGGTAACGCACGCATGCAGGAAATCGCCATGGCGATTCAAGTCGGCGCTGCCGCCTACTTAGCGCGTCAATATCGCACAATCGCGATTGTTGGCGTGATCCTGTTCGTGGCAATTGCTGCTGTTCCTGATCTGGGTTTGCGTACCGCAATCGGTTTTCTCATTGGTGCCGTGTTATCAGCGGCCTGCGGCTTTATTGGTATGAACGTTTCAGTGCGCGCGAATGTAAGAACCGCGCAAGCGGCAACCAAAGGCATGAATCAAGCGTTGGACGTTGCGTTTAAAGGCGGTGCTATTACCGGCATGTTGGTGGTTGGTTTAGGTCTACTCGGCGTGACGCTTTTCTATTGGGTGCTATCGTCGTCCACGCCGCACGGCGTTGGTCAAGCAGTGTCTGACCACGGCGTGATTAAGCCACTCATTGGCTTGGCATTCGGCGCTTCTCTAATTTCGATCTTTGCGCGTCTTGGCGGCGGTATTTTTACCAAGGGTGCTGACGTGGGTGCTGACCTTGTCGGTAAAGTTGAAGCGGGTATTCCTGAAGATGATCCACGCAACCCTGCAGTGATCGCCGATAACGTGGGCGATAACGTGGGCGATTGCGCAGGCATGGCGGCAGATTTGTTTGAAACGTACGTGGTTACCTTAATCGCCACAATGCTTTTGGGCGCTTTAGTCGTCACAAACGCGACTACCGAAGCGATCATTTATCCTCTGTTGTTGGGTGCAGTGTCGATTATTGCGTCCATCGTTGGGTGCAGTATGGTGAAGGCAAAACCAGGCAAGAAAATCATGTCGGCGCTGTACACAGGTTTATGGTGGGCTGCTGGCCTTTCTTTGATTGGGTTCGCAGTCGTTACCTGGCAGTTTATGCCCGAGCCACTGCGTATTCCGTTAATGGGTTCCGCTGTTGTGGGAATTGTTTTGACTGGCTTGATGGTGTACATCACTGAGTACTACACGGGCACAGACTTTAAACCTGTTAAACACATCGCCGAGGCATCGACGACGGGGCACGGTACCAACATCATTGCGGGATTGGGTGTTTCGATGAAATCAACTGCCTACCCAGTGTTAGCTGTTTGCGCGGCGATCTTGGTTTCCTATTCCCTCAATGGCCTTTATGGCATTGCGATTGCAGCGACATCGATGCTCTCAATGGCAGGCATTATCGTTGCGCTCGATGCGTATGGTCCGATTACCGATAACGCAGGCGGTATCGCAGAAATGTCAGAAATGCCCGCTTCTGTGCGCGCCATCACTGATCCGCTCGACGCAGTGGGCAATACAACCAAAGCCGTCACAAAAGGTTACGCGATTGGCTCTGCTGGTTTGGCCGCTTTGGTTCTGTTTGCTGATTACACCCATGCGCTTGATGCTGTTGGCAAAAGCACCTCGTTTGATTTGTCTAACCCTAGCGTCATCGTTGGTTTGTTTATTGGCGGTTTGATTCCTTATTTGTTTGGCGCTATGGCGATGGAGGCGGTTGGTCGCGCAGCTGGTGCCGTGGTAGTCGAGGTGAGACGGCAATTCAAAGAGATTAAGGGCATCATGGACGGTAGCGGCAAACCTGAATACGATAAAGCTGTGGATATGTTAACAGCGTCCGCGATTAAGGAAATGATTGTGCCTTCATTGTTGCCAGTGATTGTGCCAATTTTGGTGGGACTCTTGTTGGGGCCTGCAGCATTAGGTGGCTTGTTAATGGGCACGATAGTGACTGGACTTTTCGTTGCGATCTCAATGACCACGGGAGGCGGCGCATGGGACAATGCAAAAAAATACATCGAAGATGGTCACTTCGGTGGCAAAGGGTCCGAAGCACATAAAGCTGCCGTTACAGGCGATACCGTTGGTGACCCATACAAAGACACGGCTGGGCCAGCAATCAACCCTTTGATTAAGATTATCAATATTGTCGCATTGCTGTTGGTGCCTTTATTGCCAAATCCGGCTCCAAGTTCAACGCCAAAGGCCACGCATGCGAGCGTTACGCCTATCGTTCAGGTCGCAACCCTGAGTATGCCAGCGCAAACTTTGGCTGTACCTGTATTAACTTTTACCAAAAATCAAGCTGACACACACAATGCTCACACCGTTTCAAATTGATTTGAAATGATAGGTTGTAAAAGTAAAAAAGCGATGCAAATCGCTTTTTTACTTTTTGAGATTCATTAACATGTCTAAAATAGGTTCTTTGATTTTTAAAGAAAAGAGTAAGGTCTCGACGCAAAGAGGCGAATCGCGACGCGCAGCGGCAAGTTAGCACGAAGTTCTTTGCCATGGATGAAAAATCAGACGAATTATTCCGAGGCATCGAATAAATTTAGGAAGTTCTGATTAAGTGTAGCGAGCGGCCAAAGTTTGGATCGAGAAGCGCACCTGTACGAGAGTACAGCGAGCACGGTAGCCGGAGTCGCAGGTACAAAATTTGGTCGCGCAGTAACTTAATCAGAGCTTCATTTAATAAAAAAAATTTAAGGGGACGAATTATGCAGATTCAACAATCGGTTTTTATTATCACGGGTGGCGCTTCTGGTTTAGGCGCAGCGAGCGCGCGCATGATTGCTGCTAACGGCGGCATTGTGGTTTTGGCAGATGTACAAGTCGAAGCAGGTGAAGCTTTAGCGCGCGAGCTGAACGGCAAGTTCGTTCGTTGTGATGTCACATCGGAAGCTGACGGGCAGCTCGTGGTCGAAACTGCACAAAGCCTGGGTACATTGCGCGGCTTGATTAATTGTGCTGGCGTCGCACCGGCCGTAAAAACAATTGGTAAAGATGGCCCGCACTCGCTTGATGTTTTTAAGCGGGTTGTGAACATTAATTTGATTGGTACGTTCAATATGTCACGTCTTGCGGCTGACGCTATGAGTAAATCCGCCGCTACTGAGCAGGGCGAGCGTGGGATCATCATCAACACGGCATCAGTCGCAGCGTTTGACGGACAAATGGGACAAGTTGCTTATGCATCCTCTAAGGCCGCCGTCGCTGGTTTAACGCTGCCCATGGCGCGTGATTTGTCGCGTAACGGCATTCGTGTCATGACCATCGCACCGGGTATTTTTGAAACACCGATGTTGCTTGGAATGCCGCAAGAGGTGCAAGATGCGCTGGGTAAAATGGTGCCATTTCCACCGCGCCTAGGTAAGCCAGATGAGTATGCCCACTTGGCGAAAACCATTATTGAAAATGTCATGCTAAACGGCGAGACTATTCGCTTGGATGGCGCAATTCGTATGCAGCCAAAATAATGATTAATAATTCTGACACTGGCTTGATCATGACTGGGGGCGGTGCACGTGCCGCCTACCAAGCGGGTGTTTTGGATGAAATTTCAAATATCTTGCGGGAGGAGGGTTGGGACCCAAAAGATAATCCATTTGGCATTATCTGTGGTACCTCGGCGGGTGCAATTAATGCAACCGCCTTAGCATCTCGTGCAGATGATTTCAGAGAGTCAGTTTCCACCATGCTACAGGTATGGGAAAACTTTGAAGTTGCTCAGGTGTATCGTGCCGATTCCTTAGGTGTCATTCGCTCTGGTGCACGCTGGCTTTCGATTATGTCGTTTGGTTGGCTCTTGAACAAATGGCGCAAAGCCCCGCCAGCTTCCTTGTTGGACAACTCGCCCTTGGAAGGCCTGCTAACGCGCATGCTTGATCTTAATCGTCTCGATCAAGCATTAGCTAACGGGTCGTTACGTGCCCTCGCCGTAACCGCATCATCCTACACAGCGGGACAGCATCTGACGTTTTACCAAACATTGGCAGATATTGTTCCTTGGGTACGCAGCCAACGTCTCTCCCAGCGTGACTTTATTACCGTGCAACACCTGATGGCGTCTGCCGCTATTCCTTTTATTTTTCCTTCCGTTCCCTTGAACTGGGGCGGGCGCATGGAGTATTGCGGTGACGGCTCAATGCGTCAGCTAGCGCCAATCTCGCCAGCGATTCATTTGGGTGCGAAGCGCGTCATGATTATTGGTGCGGGACGACTATCAGAGCCACCAAATCAAAGTACAGAGCATGCGCAGTATCCGAGTTTGGCGCAAATCGCTGGTCATGCCATGTCGAGTATTTTCTTAGATAGCTTGGCGGTAGACATCGAACGCTTAATGCGCATCAACAAAACGATTTCTATGATGCCGCCAGAAGTGCAAAAAGCATCGTCGTTGATTCCTGTTGATATTCTTGTTATTGCGCCCACAGAACGTTTGGACACCATTGCAAGTCGCCATATTCAAAGTCTACCGCTACCTGTCAGAACAATGTTGGGCGGTATTGGAGCGACCGAAGCACGCGGATCTGCTTTAGCCTCCTACTTATTGTTTGAAGCCAGTTTTACAAAAGAGCTTATCGCCTTAGGACGCGGCGATACGCAAAAAAAACGTCAAGAAGTCTGTGATTTTTTTCGTAAAGAAAAAGAAAATAGCTGGTTTATTTAAAAATTAAGCGAAGTAATGAAATGCTAGTGAGGTCGTCTCATTTTCAATGAAATAGCGGCACTTGAGGAAAAAACAAGCCGTTCTTGCTCAAACAAAATTGCTATAACAACATGAAAAGTTGATTCGTTCCCGACAAACCGTTACCCTAGCGACTTCCGACTGCTTAATTCATTGTTGAAGTGTATGAATAGTTTTGTCAGCGCAATAAAAAAAATATCTATTTCGCTGGTTTTTTCGTCTTTAGCATCGCTCGCGCTTGCCTACGAAGCAACTCCAATTCGAACTGTTTCTGTAGACGATTTACCAAAAGAAGCACAAAGCACGCTTGCCAACATTAAAAAAGGCGGACCTTTTCCCTACGAAAAAGACGGTTCGGTCTTTGGCAATTATGAGCGTGTGTTACCGCAGCAAAAACGTGGTTATTACAGGGAATATACGGTTAAAACACCGAGAGCGCGAAACCGCGGGGCGCGCCGAATAATCGCCGGTGGTGAACCAAAGCTGACTGATGAGTTCTATTACACGGAAGATCACTATGCGAGCTTCCGGAAAATTAAAAATTAAAATTTCAAAGATTGTTTGCAATGATGGGTAACGATATTTTTTTAAGCACGCACTTGGACAACAACGAAGAAAAGCGGTTGTTGGATACGGTTGCGCCGAACGTTGTTCAATCCATACGTGCGTTTCGCGTGCTAGAACTGCAACAAGAAGCGGCTGCACTCGGACAACATTTTTTGTATGCCTACTGCCTAGACGCCGTTACGAAACAACAAGTTCTGGGAAAAATTGCTACTTCATTTGGTTTTCCAAAACATTTCGGGAAAAATTTCGACGCTCTGTCTGACTGTTTGACCGATATGATTTATAAAGCAGGCAAACAGCCAGGTTTCGTCATTGTCCTTGAACAGTTACCGAATACGCAAAAATTTGATAAAGAGGCGCGCGAAGTTTTACTTGATGTCTTTCGCGACGCCGCTGATTTTTGGGCGGAAAAGAAAATCGCTTTCCGCGTTTTTTATAGTTTCGAGTAACTTGCTCTTGGGCGTAGTTAGCGAGGAATGGTTCATTTTCTCTAATATCGGGACTCTCCCCATCGCTGAATCATTCATTTTCCCCGATATGGTCGGTACAATTCGGCCATGAAAAAAATCGTTATCCTGATCTCTGGACGCGGCACAAATATGCAAACCATTGTTCGCGCTGCAAAGGCAGAAAATTGGTCTGCGCAAATCGCTGCCGTCATAAGTAATCGTGAAGACGCAGAAGGCTTGACCTTCGCCGCGCAAAATGGCATCGAATGTGTTGTTGTGCCAAGTAAAAACTATGTTTCGCGCGAATCGTTTGACACGGTATTGCAACAAAAAATTGATGCATTCGCACCTGATTTAGTGGTGCTGGCTGGGTTCATGCGCATACTTACTGCGCCTTTCGTTACAGCATATAAGGATAGAATGATCAATATTCATCCTTCATTGCTACCAAGTTTTACCGGGCTAAAAACCCATGAGCAGGCTTTGCGAGCGGGCGTTAGGGTGCATGGAGCGACTGTGCATTTTGTTACTCCCGAACTTGATCATGGCCCCATTATTGCGCAGGTGACGATTCCAGTTTGCGACGAAGACACGCCAGAAACACTCGCTGCGCGACTTTTAATTGAAGAACATAAAATTTATCCATTAGCGGTGCGGTGGTTTGTAGACGATGAATTGATCGTGCAAGGTAATCGCGTGATTCGACGCTATGTTTCACCCACTTAATTCGAGGAAAAAAGATGAGATTGCCGCCCGCCATTGTTGGACATACCGAAGAGGTATTGCGCGAAATTTTACGATTTACAGGTCCAGCAGATGGCACGCTTTCGCGCTATTTTCGTGAACACCCTCGTCTTGGCGGCCGTGAGCGAGGCGTGATTGCTGAAGCAATATATGGCCTGCTACGAAATAAAAGTGTGTACACAAATTTTTCCGAATCAGGCAGCGGCGCGCCCATGCGGCGCTTGACCTTGTTGGGATTGGCGGATGCGGTTGGGGTGGACTCGCTTGGTGGTCTATCGGAAGACGAAACGAATTGGCTGATGCGTGTAATGGAAATTGACCGTCAGCATCTACCCGATGTTATGAAGTCAAATATGCCTGATTGGATTTGGCAAAAGTTGGTCTCAGTGCATGGCGCAAGTGAGGCCTTGTTATTGGCAGAATCATTGAATCAGCCTGCCGCGCTAGATCTGCGGGTGAATACGATGAAAGCCGAGCGTGATGATGTCATTAAAGCGCTCGCAGAGGCTCCAATCATTGCTGAATCGACGACGTATTCAAAAACTGGTTTGCGGGTACGAAAAAAACCGAGCATTCAAAATCTTCCCCTGTTTAAGGACGGAACGATTGAGGTACAAGATGAAGGTAGCCAAGTTCTCGCGCAGATACTCGGCGCTAAGCGTGGCGAAATGGTCGCTGATTTTTGCGCTGGCGCGGGTGGAAAAACCTTGGCCTTGGGTGCAATCATGCGCAATACCGGGCGCTTGTACGCATTTGATGTCTCTGAAAAACGCTTGGCAAAGTTAAAGCCTCGTTTGGCGCGCAGTGGCTTGTCTAACGTTCATCCAGTCGTTATTGCCCATGAACGCGACGCCAAGATTAAGCGTTTAGCCGGTAAGTTAGATCGCGTTTTGGTTGACGCGCCGTGTAGTGGACTTGGCACTTTACGACGTAATCCAGACGTCAAATGGCGTCAAACAGAGGCTGGTATTGCGGAATTGAACGTCAAGCAAAGCGCAATTTTGGATAGTGCTGCACGTCTGGTCAAAGCAGGTGGGCGCTTAGTTTATGCAACGTGTAGCGTGCTGGTTGAAGAAAACGAAGCCATTGCGCAGGCTTTTTTGCAGACACATGCGGATTTCACTTTGGTGCCGATGTCGACGGTGTTGGCTGAACAAAAAATTGAACTCGACATGCAAGACTATTTAAAAATGCTGCCGCACAAACACGCGACGGACGGTTTTTTTGCTGCAGTTTTTCAGCGAAATAAAGCGTTGGTTGCGGGCAAAATTGCTATAGATGTTGATGCTGAATAGAGTCAAAATCTCTATTGCGCAGAAATTATTGAACAGTTTTTATATTTTTTCGTAGGGGAAATAAATGAATGCTTTTCGTGCGTTGTTGGCGCTAATGATTTTTGGAATTTTTGTTTACACAGGCTTTGTCGGTATTGCGCATGGTTGGAATTTGTTTCCCGTTTTCTTTGGCGATATTTTCGCGATGACTTGGCCGGGGCAATTTAATGTTGATTTCTCGTGCTTCTTAATACTTTCGGGTTTGTGGATGGCGTGGCGCCATCATTTTTCTTTGGGTGGATTGGTGCTGGGTGCGTTTGGCGTTGTTGGCGGCATGTCTTTACTTGCGCCCTATCTTTTGTATTTAAGCTTCCGTACTAAGGGCGATATCAAGGTCATGCTCCTGGGAGAAAAAAGGGCGAAAATTTAAGAAGCTTTGATCATAGACCTCTACACAATTTACTGTGCGGCCGAATTTTGTGCCCGCGACTCCAGCTACCGTGCTCGCAGTACAGTCGACCAAGTGCGCTTCTCGAGGCAAATTTTGACTGCTCGCTACACTAAATCAGCGCTTCCTTAAACCTTAAGTGCATTAAGCTTCACCGAAATCCTTGGCTTGCGCGCGAGGTAGTCATTTATTGCGCCGGATTGCATATTTCCAAATGAATTTTGTCGATTTCGTGCATTAGATCTGGGCTAAGAGAAATCGACCAAGCATCAATATTTTCTTGAAGCTGCGTGAGGCTGGTTGCGCCTATGATGGTGCTAGTAACAAACCATCGAGAATAGCACCAGGCGAGTGCAAGTTGCGTTGGCGTTATGCCATGTTCACGTGCTAGCAGGGCATAGCGTTTGCTCGCGTGAAGGACACTTTGCCGCACATAGCGTGGACTCCATGTCGGTGGAAAAAGAGTTAACCGGCCTTTTGCATTTGCGTCATCAACATACTTTGCGCTGAGTTGCCCAAAAGCGAGCGGGCTGTAGGCAAGCAATCCAACATCTTCGCGAAAACAAGTTTCATCGAGACCTTGCTCGAAGCTCCTATTCAGTAAATTGTAGGCGTTTTGAATCGTCGCAATGCGCGCAAAACCTTGGTTTTCGGAGTGTCGAATGAATTCTGAGACGCCCCAAGATGTTTCGTTTGACACACCAATTGACCGTATTTTCCCTTCTTTTATTAAGGCGCTTAAGACTTCCAGAGTCTCCTCGATTGCCACACAGGTGCGCTCTAAGTTTGGATCAAATTGTTTTTGTCCAAAAATCGGTGCGTTGCGACTAGGCCAATGCAGTTGATAAAGGTCAATGTAATCGGTCTGCAATCTGTTGAGACTTGCCTCAATCGCGAGCCGGATATTCGGCGCGTTGAGATCATTTTCCCCGTTGCGAATCCAGTGCATGCCGCGCGACGGGCCAGCTACTTTGGTGGCTAGGATAAGCTCGCTGCGTCGCCCCGATTTCTTTAACCAACTGCCAATGAATTCTTCAGTGCGCCCCTGTGTCTGGGCGCGAGGCATGACAGGATACATTTCGGCGGTATCGATAAAATTAATTCCGCGTTCCAACGCATAGTCGAGCTGCTCATGAGCTTGCGCTTCGGTGTTTTGTTCGCCGAAGGTCATTGTTCCTAGGCAAATACTTGAGACATGCATGTCAGTGCGGCCTAGTGATTTTCTTGTAATTGCGTGCATTAAATCAGTCCTTCCAAAAAACGATGCGTGAGCTTGTATTGCTTGCTTAAACAGTTGGGTTACGGCAATTTCGCTAAACTTGCTGCACATTCGCGGATTAAGCTTGGGCCTCGGTAAATTAAGCCCGAATAAAGCTGCACTAGGGAGGCGCCCGCATGGATTTTTTCTGTTGCATCGTCGCCAGAGAAAATTCCGCCCACGCCAATAATAGGTATGGCATCGCCTAGCTCGCTTTTCAAACCACGAATAACTTTGTTTGACGCGGCGAACACGGGCGCGCCAGATAAGCCGCCGGATTCTTCCGCATGAGGTAAGCCGACGACAGCATCTCGATTGACTGTTGTATTTGTGGCGATAACGCCATCAATTTTATGTCGCATTAAGGCACCGGCAATCGCTTGAATCTGTTCTAAATCGAGGTCTGGGGCAATTTTCAATGCCAGCGGAACATAGCGCTTGTATTTATCCGCTAAACGGAATTGACCTTGTTTAAGTTGCGCCAGAAGAGAATCAAGTTCGGTCGTGCTTTGAAGTTGTCGTAAATTTTTGGTGTTTGGTGACGAGATATTCACCGTAACGTAACTTGCGTAGGGATAAACTTTTTCCAAACAAAAAAGATAATCATCGGCCGCTTTTTCTATGGGTGTATCCGCATTTTTTCCAATATTCAGTCCGAGGACGCCTTCTTTGTTTTGGAAAAACTGTGAAGCCTGAACATTCGCCACGAAGGCGTCAACACCAGCATTATTAAATCCCATGCGGTTAATAATTGCCTGCGCTTTTGGTAGCCGGAACATGCGAGGCTGTGGATTACCAGTTTGCGCCCGCGGTGTCACTGTGCCGATTTCGATTGAACCAAAACCTAAGGCGGCCAGTGCATCGATATAACGACCATCTTTGTCTAGACCAGCGGCAAGTCCGACAGGGTTGGGGAAACGCACACCCATTACGTCGCGTACATCGGTTGCTGGCGTTGCTAAGAACCTTGTAAGCCCTAATTGATGGGCGCGTTTTAAGCTTGGTAAAGCTAAATTGTGAGCTTTTTCTGCATCAAGCATGAAAAGCAATGGTCGAAGGGTCGCATAAATTAACTTATCTGGCATATTGAAGCTGCGGAATTGAGAAGTGGTAGTGAAATGGAGTCCTGTTTGAGTTGCTTTGTATTACTGGGTTCGGAAAATATACGTCAAACAGTGCAAGCAGAAGCGTGACCTTGGATCAAGCGATTTCTTGCCAATGGCCGTCAATGAGTTTGTCGATCGGTTTGAAGTTGGTTTTATAAGCCATCTTGCGGCTTGCGTTAATCCAATAGCCTAAATACAGGTAAGGCAAATTTAAATGCTGCGCTTGTTCGATTTGCCAAAGCACGTTGTAAGTGCCGTAAGACGCTTGCGGCGTCTCAGGATCGAAGAAAGTGTAAACCGACGAAAGCCCATCGCTCAGAATATCGATAATGCTGACCATTTTTAGTGTTTGCGTTGCATCGCGAAACTCAACGAGACGGGTATTGACGCGGCTTTGCAACAAAAACTGTGCGTATTGATCGCGGCTATCTTGATCCATGCCGCCACCTGCGTGACGTTTATTTTGGTAGGTTTGATAGAGATCATAGTGCTCTTGCACAAAGCTAAGTTTGGTGACGTGTGCCACTAAATCGCTATGTTGCTGTTTCGCGCGCCGTTGACTCCGATTTGCTTTGAATTCAGCCGTGCGCACGCGCACTGGGGTGCACGCTTGACAGGTATCACAGTGGGGGCGGTAAATAAAGATGCCGCTGCGTCGAAAACCGCTCTTCACCAGATCTGAGTATGTGTCAGCATTAATTAAGTGGGCGGGAGTGGCAACTTGCGAGCGCGCCTGCATGCCATCCAAATAGCTGCATGGATAGGGCGCTGTGGCGTAAAACTGTATGCTCGTGAAAGGCAGCTCATGAAGTTGCGTCACCGGATTTCACCTTGATGAGGTTAGTTGCTGCAAAAAATCAGTGCGGTTCAACGCACACCACTCTACTATTCTCGGCGCTTGTGTTGCAATCGCAAGGTGTTGGCAAAATAGCGCACGGGAAATAGGGCTAGCGCCGAGTGATGCCAGATGCCCCGTTTCTTGTTGGCAGTCTATCATCGCGACACCATGTTTTCGCAAGAAAAACACCAAGTGGGCAAGAGCGATTTTTGAGGCATCAGTTCTCCGCGCAAACATGGATTCGCCGTAAAACATCTTCCCAATTGAAACGCCGTATGCGCCACCAACCAATTCCCCCTCACACCAAACTTCAGAAGAATGGGCGAAGCCCTCCTGATGCAACTGACAGTAAGCGTCGATCATTTCGTCGGAAATCCAAGTTCCGTTCTGCCCATCACGCGCTTTCGCGCATTCATGGATAACCTGTGAAAAGGCTGTGTCAAAACGCAATGCCCAACTAGGGTCGTTGCTGATATGTTTTAGTTTCTTTTTCAGGCTTTGCGAGATTTTGAAATCATCCGTCAGCAACACCATGCGCGGATCGGTCGACCACCATAAAATCGGTTGCCCATCGGAATACCAAGGGAAGATACCCTGCCGATAGGCCGATTGTAAGCGTGCGACTGATAGATCAGCACCAGCGGCAAGCAGCCCAGCAGCACCTTGTCGCTCAGTTAGCGCCAATGACACGTCAGGAAATGGAGTGTCTTTTTCAAGCCAAGGAATCATGCCCGCATTGGTTTGAAAATATCGAAACTGTGGAAGTTAAAACTTCCCCCTTTTTTCGCCATGGCGAGATCTTCGAAGAAAAATTTCAGTGTATGGCTAACGGTTGGAAATGCGATCTCGTTCCAAGGAATTTCATGTTCCGAAAACAAACTCACTTCCAAGCTTTCAGTGCCAGCGAGGTAATCCAGATCTAACAACGTGGCACGGTAAAAAAGATGTACTTGATTTACGTGGGGTACATTCATGACAGAAAATAGCTCATGAAGTTCGATATTGGCACCAGCTTCCTCTACTGTTTCGCGTTGCGCCGCTTGACTCGTCGTTTCATTATTTTCCATAAAGCCAGCCGGCAAGGTCCAATAGCCATGACGTGGCTCAATCGCACGTTTGCAAAGTAAAACTTTTGTCTCACCGTGCAATTGCCAAACTGGAATGGAGCCGACAACCATTTTGGGATTTTGGTAATGAATGGTTCCACACGACAAGCAAACGTGACGTTCGCGCGTGTCATCAGCGGGGATTTGCATTACGACTGGATGTGCACACTGCGAACAAAATTTCATGGTGGCGTGGTTTTCATAATGAATGTTGAACTGTTAGTTTAACATTGGCGTCAAAACAGGTTCGACGCACACCGGCGTGTCCTTTTTTCCTTGGTACGACGCGTGGAAATGACGCGAGTCAAAATGAATTTCCGAAATAGAATTTGCGCAAAGCAGCAAAACCATGTATAGTTTCATTCTTCAGACGCGGGGTGGAGCAGTCTGGCAGCTCGTCGGGCTCATAACCCGAAGGTCGTAGGTTCAAATCCTGCCCCCGCAACCAGTTTTATAGAAAAAGCCACGTGTTTCGTGGCTTTTTTTTTGGAGCATAATTTAAAATTTGCGGTAATCTTGGTTTTCTGGTCTACAATCGAGTATCACCCAATTTGATTGACTGTCTTCTCCGAATTTTTTGCTCAGTTTTTTGCAGTTGGTAAAAAACTTTTTGAGCTCGGATATCACAGGCTGATCCGTCAAGCACGCATGATGTGCTGCAAAAATCAACGAACTAAACCGAGTATGACAATTGTGGTTCGTGTTTGCCGCATGGTTTAAATCAATACCACGTTCTAAAGAGTTTGCATGAATACAGTTGAGGCTAAGCGAGTTCTCGAAACCGCCTTGTTGTGCGCGCACGAGCCACTCACGATTAATACAATGAAAAAGCTGTATCACGATGTTGATCAGCCAATAGCGTCTGATGATGTGATCAGTACCGAATCATTGCAAATCATGCTCACTGAGATCAAACAGGATTGGTCTGACAAGGGAATTGAGTTGGTGAGTATCGCAACGGGATGGCGTTTTCAGAGCCGCCCTGAAATGCGCGTGTATATCGATCGCTTGAATCCGGAGAAGCCACCAAAATACTCCCGAGCTGCTTTGGAAACTTTGGCAATTATTGCCTATCGTCAGCCTGTTACGCGAGGTGATATTGAAGAAATTCGCGGCGTGACGGTTGCTTCGCAGATGATAAAGGCACTCGAAGATCGAGGTTGGATCGAAACAATTGGTCAGCGCGATGTGCCAGGAAGGCCGTCATTATTCGCAACAACAAAGCAGTTCTTAGAAGATCTTGGGCTGAGTTCATTGGATCAACTCCCTGCATTGCAGCACGTCAGTGGAGTCGATGCCGATGAGATGCAGCAGACGCAGTTGGCGAGATTGGATCAGTTGGTGACGGGTCATTTCGGCGAAGAACAAGAAGCAGATGCCAACGCAACAAAAGAGTTGTTTGGTGACGATGGTTTTGCGCAAGACAGTCAAAGCACACAATCTGAGGTTCGGGAATTGACGCTTGAAGATGCAAGCGGCTCAGGTCTCGAAACTAATGCGTCAGGTACACACGCTGAAGCAACAATTCATATCCCTCAAAGTGAGCTTGAGGCGGCGACCATTGATGCATCGCACATAGTTGAAGTTGACATGAAGGCAGGCGCGGGTAGCGTGAACGCCGACGCGCCTGCTGAGCGCGACGACTCACTGTAATGCTTGGGCTAGATTTTTAGTCAAATAACCATTGTTTTAAGTCGAAAATTTAACGAATTAATTGAATAATGAATACAAAAAATCCTGACGATCAAAAACCTGAAACGCTCACCAATAATGACGCTGAAGGTACAATTCGCCCCGTGAAACGCGCGGTACGCGGCCCACGTAACTTGCGACGTGCGCCAAGTAAGGTGAAGGAAGCAGCCGCTTTAGAGGCGACGCAAAACGAAGCTGAAGGCGCACCAAAACGTGACGAGTTCGACGCAACGACAAGTATTTCAACCATTGCAAAAACGAATCCCTCTAAGGCAAGTACGACTGCTCGACGTCCTCGATTACCGCGCAAGGCAAAAGACGATATGGAGTCGCAAAGTGGCGGAAACATCAATGCGAATGAGTTTAAAGGCGATAAGGGCGAAGTACCTGAGCAGCGCGCAGTCCTTGCGACGTCACAAAGTACGCCTGCGACCCCAAGGGGCATAAATTCGGGCCATGCGAAGCGCGACGAACGACGCCCTTTCAACGAAAAGCGCGGGGCACACGGGAAAAATGCCCGCGGTGGTGCGCCGCAATCTCAAGGAAGAAATCAAAACACTCGACAAGTTCCGCGCCAGTCGGGAAACAACGCTGATGAGGTTTTTAGCTTCGTCACGTCGGACTCATTCGATACTGTTGTTACCGCAAACCTTGATAAGGGGCGAAATGCGAAGCCCGTTCGTCGCGATTTAACGGCAGATGATGATGCGCCCAAATTGCATAAAGTGTTGGCTGAGGCAGGACTTGGTTCGCGTCGCGACATGGAAGATTTGATTGTTGCGGGGCGGGTTTCCGTAAATGGTGAGCCAGCGCATATCGGGCAGCGCATTTTGCCTACCGATCAAGTGCGGATTAATGGAAAATTAATTCAACGCAAAGTAAGTAAGAAACCTCCTCGCGTCTTGGTGTACCACAAACCAGCAGGAGAAATTGTCAGCATGCATGACCCAGAAGGTAGACAGTCTGTGTTTGATAGCCTTCCGCAAATGAAAGTGGGCAAGTGGCTTGCTGTGGGCCGCCTTGATTACAACACGGAAGGTTTGCTGCTGTTCACCACATCAGGTGATTTGGCGAATCGCCTGATGCATCCGCGCTATGGCATCGAACGCGAATACGCAGTGCGTACGCTTGGCGATCTCGAAGAAGGTATGCGGCAGAAATTGTTGGCTGGGGTAGAGCTCGAAGATGGTTTAGCACAGTTTTCGAAAATCATGGACGGTGGCGGCGAAGGCGTTAATAAGTGGTATCGCGTGATCATCGGCGAGGGACGAAATCGCGAAGTACGACGTATGTTTGAGGCGGTAGGGTTAACGGTTTCGCGCCTCATCAGAACACGTTACGGCGTGATGACCTTACCGTCAGGTTTGAAGCGTGGGCGCTGGGATGAATTAGGTGAGGATGCAGTACGCGCACTTCTCAAAGTAAGCGGCCTTGAGAAAAGCGCTACAGATAAGGCTTCTGGCGCTGCCAAAGGGGCTCGTGGAAACGGAAACAAATTAGGTGCAGGAAACTCGTTTGATAAGCCCCAAGGGCGTCCGTTCGGTCAGGCTTCGCGAGGTGAGTTTGGCAATCGCGCGCAATTCGGCGATCGCAATGGAAATGCTTCAAATGGCAGTGCTGGCAATGCGAGTGGTGGACGTAGCGGTAACAACGACACCCGTAAAAAGCGCAGCCGTCAGCCAGATCCGTTACAAACGGCGCTTGGCTTCCCAACCACTGCGCAGCCGCGTCGAACTGGCACAACGCGCGGCAGTGGGCAAGCGATTGGCCAAGGAATAGCCGCGCGGCGCCGCTCAAAGAATATTTGAGTCTTTTTTTGAGTCAATTTGGTCGTGGTTTTCATTGCGACAAGACATAAATTCGTTTATAATCTTAGAGTTAGCTGGCATTCCTTGGCGGTACTTTGATGCGAGGCGCTACAAAAAAGAGATGGGCTGTTGCCCATTTTTTTTTGTTGGCGCTTTTCTTCATGGTAAATCGGCAAGTGCCTTCACCTACGAATCGAGGATTTTGTGCGATTGCTTGACTTAATTGAAACAACAGTAAATGGGACTGGCTACGATCTAGTTGATTTTGAGCTGGGTGAGCGAGGATTGTTTCGCGTGTTCATTGATTTTTTACCCGCTGATCTTGAAAGAGGTCACGTCACGGTAGAGGACTGTGCAAAAGTAAGTCATCAGCTCTCGCATGTGTTGACCATCGAAAACGTCAACTATGAGCGACTTGAAGTTTCATCGCCAGGTCTAGATAGGCCGCTAAAAAAAATGGCTGATTTCGAACGGTTTGTGGGTGAGAGGATGGCGGTCAAGTTGCGCTTACCAATGCCAGATGCATTTAATCGCAAGAATTTTGAAGGTGTATTGCATGAAATTGAGGGCGATACATTGAAGTTGGAGTTTGAAGGAAAAGACGGGGCAGCGATGTTGGAATTTACGCTCGCTGATGTGGATAAGGCACGTTTGGTGCCGCAAGTGGATTTTAGGAGTCGCAAAGCATGAGTCGCGAAGTTTTATTGTTAGTTGATGTGCTGGCGCGTGAAAAAAACGTGGATGAAGATATCGTCTTTAGTGCGCTTGAGCATGCGTTAGCGCAGGCTACAAAAAAGCGTTATGAGGGTGAGGTCGATATTCGCGTCGAAGTTGATCGTGCTACGGGTGAATATAGCTCGTTTAGGCGTTGGCATGTCGTCGCTGATGATGCTGGTTTGCAATTGCCCGATCAAGAGATTTTACACTTTGAGGCTCTAGAGCAATACCCTGATATTGAAGTCGATGAATACATCGAAGAGCCGATTGAATCGGTCGAGCTGGGTCGTCGTTTTGCGCAGGATACCAAGCAAGTCGTCTTGCGGCGTATTCGTGATGCCGAGCGCGAACAGATTTTGGCTGACTTTTTGGAGCGTGGCGACGCTTTAGTGACAGGCACGATTAAGCGCATGGAGCGTGGCGAAGCCGTCGTTGAATCCGGCAAAATTGAAGCACGTTTGCCGCGCGATCAGATGATTCCAAAAGAAAACCTCCGTGTCGGAGATCGTGTACGTGCTTACATTTTGCGCATTGATCGTAATGCCCGTGGCCCTCAAGTAATCTTGTCACGCACGGCGCCTGAATTCATCATGAAGTTGTTTGAATTGGAAGTGCCGGAGATCGAGCAGGGTTCGCTCGTCATCAAGTCTGCTGCACGTGACCCTGGCGTGCGCGCAAAAATCGCTGTGCACACTGATGATAAGCGGATCGATCCTATTGGTACTTGTGTTGGCATGCGTGGTTCTCGCGTTCAAGCTGTAACGGGCGAGTTGGGTGGCGAGCGCGTCGATATTGTGTTGTGGTCGGATGATCCTGCACAGTTTGTGATTGGTGCATTGGCACCGGCAAATGTTTCTTCTATCGTGGTTGACGAAGAAAAGCACGGCATGGATGTCGTCGTTGATGAGGAAAATCTAGCGATTGCGATTGGGCGAAGTGGCCAAAACGTGCGTCTCGCGGCGGAATTGACTGGCTGGAAAATCAACATCATGACGGCCGAAGAATCTGCAAACAAAGCAGAGCAAGAGACGGCTGGCATTCGCATACTCTTCATGGAAAAGTTGGACGTTGATCAAGAAGTTGCCGATATTTTGGTCGATGAGGGCTTCTCCAGCTTGGAAGAAATCGCCTACGTGCCAATCAGCGAAATGTTGGAAATCGACGCACTCGACGAAGATACGGTCAATGAGTTGCGTAACCGCGCTCGTGATGCATTGCTGACGGAAGCAATCGCTTCTGAAGAGGGTGTTGATGGTGTAGAAGATGCGTTGATCAATCTTGACGGTATGAGTCGCGTTACTGCCGGTAAGCTAGGTCTGGCTGGGGTGAAGACATTAGCAGCTTTTGCTGGTTTAGCGTATGACGAGTTTGGCGCAATTTTGGCCTTGTCGACAGATCGCGCTCGTCAATTGATTCAAAACGGATTTGAAGACGTTTCTGATGATGAAATGAAACTCATTGACGCAAAATATGATGATCATGCCAAAGCTTTGGCTGCTGCTGCTTGGAAAATAGTTGAAGCGAAATAAGTAGTAGCACGATCAATTGAAGCGTTTTATTGCGTTGAAAAAGCGCACAGAGAAAAAGAGGACTGAATGGCGAGTACTAATGTAGCTCAATTTGCCACCGAGCTAAAAATGTCGGGCGATTTGTTGCTAACGCAATTGCAGGCAGCTGGCGTGAGCAAAAGCTCGACGTCTGACGTATTGTCGAAAGAAGATAAAGATAAGCTTCTGGAACACTTACGTCGTTCTCATGGTGTAAAGGCGGATGTTGAGAAGAAAAAAATTACGCTGACGCGCAAAGAAACGACTGAAATTAAGCAAGCTGATGCAACGGGTAAGTCTCGCACGATCCAGGTCGAGGTTCGTAAGAAACGTACTTTTGTGAAGCGGGATGAAGCTGCACCTGAAGAGGCGCCAAAAGCGCCCGCCGTCGATGCCGCAGAAGTCGCTCGTTTGGAAGAGGCTGCGCGCCTCGAAGCGGAAATGATTGCGCGCCAAGAAGCGGAATTGCTAGAAAAACAGAAGCATCTAGAAAAACTTGAAGCGGAGAAAGAAGCGCAAGCACAAGCCATGCGTGAAGCTGAAATCGCCGCTGCCGCGTTAGCAAAAGCTGAAGCTGAAACTGCAGAAGTAGAAATCGCCAAGAACGCTGACGAAGCACCTGCCAAAGCAAGTAAAAAGAACGCAGCGGTAAGCAGCGCGGCTGACGAAGAAAAGAAACGCGCAAGCGCAGAAACGGCGAAAAAGAAAACTGCCTCAGATGCAAAAGAAGCAGCGCAACGCGTTGCCGTAACGGAAGTCGCGCGAAAAAAAGTGGCGGACGAAGTTGCACAAATTAAAGAAATGATGAATGCGGCGCGCCGACCAGCCAAGGCGCCAGAGCCGGTAGTCGCGCCAAAAGTAGCAGAAGGCACGCTGCATAAGCCTGTTGATAAAAAGACGGGCGAGAAAAAAGCGTCGTCAGAAAAGAAAGACGACAAAGCAGTTGTCGTCGATAAGAAATCAATCAAATCGGCCAATGTTTCTTCGACCTGGCAAGAAGATGCGAAAAAGCGTGGTGGCATTAAAACCCGTGGTAACGCGGCACCAGTGCGCGAAGGTTGGAAGGGTGGGCCAAAAGGTCGCCGCAATCATCAGCAAGAAGAGCAACGCGATACCAATTTCCAAGCGCCTGTAGAAGCTGTTGTGAAAGATGTACACGTGCCGGAAACCATCACCGTCGCGGAATTGGCGCATAAGATGTCGGTCAAAGCCTCTGAAGTCATCAAACACCTGATGAAATTGGGGCAGATGTGCACGATCAACCAAGTGTTAGACCAAGAAACGACCATGATTTTGGTCGAAGAAATGGGACATAAGGCGTTCTCCGCCAAGATTGATGATCCTGAAGCAATGTTGACCGACGTAGCGGAACACGCCGAGTATGAATCTTCATCGCGCGCGCCGGTTGTCACTGTCATGGGACACGTCGATCATGGTAAGACCTCGCTACTTGACTATATTCGCCGCGCCAAAGTGGCCTCTGGCGAAGCCGGTGGTATTACGCAGCATATTGGTGCCTACCACGTAGAAACCCCACGTGGCATGATCACTTTCTTGGATACCCCTGGACACGAAGCCTTTACGGCAATGCGTGCGCGCGGTGCCAAGGCAACTGATATCGTTATTTTGGTGGTTGCGGCTGACGATGGTGTGATGCCACAGACGAAAGAGGCGATTGCCCATGCGAAAGCTGCTGGCGTACCCTTGGTCGTGGCGGTCAACAAAATCGATAAACCTAGCGCGAACATGGATCGCGTCAAACAAGAATTGATTGCAGAAGGCGTTGTGCCGGAAGAGTACGGTGGTGAATCACCGTTTGTTTCGGTATCCGCCAAAACGGGCCAAGGCATTGACGATTTGCTTGAAAACGTTTTGTTGCAGGCTGAGGTTTTGGAATTGAAAGCGCCAAAAGACGCGCCCGCAAAAGGTTTGGTGATTGAATCGCGTCTGGATAAAGGTCGCGGAACAGTTGCGACAATTTTGGTGCAATCGGGTACCTTGAAGCGTGGCGATGTGGTTCTAGCCGGCTCCTCGTATGGACGTGTGCGCGCCATGTTGGATGAAAACGGTAAAAACATTAGCGAAGCCGGACCATCTATTCCTGTAGAAATTCAAGGCTTGACCGAAGTGCCTGCTGCTGGTGAAGAACTGATGGTGATGGTGGATGAGCGCAAAGCGCGCGAAATTGCCTTGTTCCGTCAAGGTAAGTATCGCGACGTTAAGCTGGCCAAACAGCAAGCTGCAAAACTCGAAAATATGTTCGAGCAAATGGGCGAAGGCGAACTCAAGAACTTGCCTATCATTGTTAAAACGGACGTACAAGGTTCACAAGAAGCGCTGGTTCAGTCGTTGGTTAAACTTTCTACTGCCGAAGTTCGTGTACAAGTGGTACACGCTGCAGTGGGTGGTATTTCTGAGTCTGACGTGAACTTAGCCGTGGCCTCGAAAGCGGTGATCATTGGCTTTAACACACGGGCTGATGCGTCGGCACGTAAGTTGGCTGAATCGAACGGTGTGGATATTCGCTACTACAACATCATTTACGATGCGGTGGATGAGATCAAAGCAGCCTTGTCAGGCATGTTGGCACCGGAACAGCGCGAAACCGTCATCGGTATGGTCGAAATTCGCCAAGTGTTTACGGTCAGCAAAGTCGGATCAATTGCGGGTTGCTTAGTCACAGAAGGTACTGTGAAGCGCACGTCATCGGTACGCTTGTTGCGTAACAATGTCGTCACTTGGACAGGCGAATTGGATTCGTTGAAGCGTTACAAAGACGATGCGAAAGAAGTCAAAGCCGGTATGGAGTGCGGCTTGTCACTGAAGGCCTACAATGACATTCAAGTGGGCGATATGCTCGAAGTATTTGAAGTCCAAGAGATCGCACGTAGTCTGTAAATTTGGCGCTTGTTTTTGAGCAAACAATGGTGGCTGTTGCCACCATTGTTGTTTGGTGACGATGGATTTTTGCTCCTGCCGCACGAGTGAGTTTTTTTGAAAAATCACAGTTGTTTGAAAAGTTTTTCCGCAAGTTAATCATATACTCCCAATATTTAAAACATTTATTCTATCTTTGCGCCTTTAATTAAAGCGCATTATAAAAATACTTATTGGAGTATGTGCCTTTAGACTAGGCGCAAAGTTAAAGCACCACAAAAACTAAGTTTTGCATTGAGATTCTGAGATTCAGTATTTTCAATTTATGACTATAGTGAGACCAGAAGCTCCGTGGTTTTAGCTGTGCATACGAAGTGGTGAAACTTTACCCTCATTTTTTGGCTTGAATTCTAACTTCGGGTCTTTGTTTATTTTCGATAGTACATATGGCAAAAAATAGTAAATCCATCCCCGCGCGCGGCTTGCGCGTTGCTGACCAAATCCAACGCGACTTGGCGGAGATCATTTGGTCGGAACTAAAAGACCCTCGCGTTGGTATGATTACCTTGACGGAAGTCAGTTTGACCCCAGACTACGCGCACGCGAAAATATTTTTTACCAGCCTGGCCGACGACCCTGTCGCGATCAAGAACGCGCTGGAAGGCCTCAATAAAGCTGCTGGCTTTTTGCGCAACCAACTTGGATTGCGTTTGCGCATTCATACGCTGCCACAACTTCATTTTGTGCATGACACCTCAACCATGCGTGGCATGGCAATGTCAAAGTTGATTGACGAAGCAAATGCCACAAGGTCAAAAGATGACGACCTTGGTGAACCCAAAGAGTAAGTACCGTGAAGAGAGCTTGGATATCGCGCAAAGCCGCAGCGTATCTAAGCTTGCCTTCTCTTTGACGCCTTAACTTTCGCACGCCATGCAAGTAAAAAAAATAAAACGCAATGTCGTCGACGGTGTGTTGCTGCTTGATAAGCCAGTGACTTGGTCGAGTAACGACGCATTGATTAAAGCAAAACGCTTATTGAACGCATTAAAAGCAGGGCACACTGGCACGCTCGACCCGTTTGCAACGGGCTTACTCCCTTTATGTTTTGGTGAGGCGACGAAATTTTCGCAAGACTTACTGGAGGCAGATAAAACTTATCAAACGGTGGTGCACCTCGGCGTGCAAACGACCACCGGCGACACCGAAGGCGACGTGACAGCAGCGACGCCAGTAACACTAACGGAAGAACAAATTCGGCAAATTCTGCCGCAATTTACTGGCGATATTCTGCAAGTTCCACCGATGTATTCCGCCCTCAAACGCGACGGTAAGGCGTATTACGAATATGCGCGGGAAGGCATCACGCTAGAGCGCGTTGCGCGCCCGGTGCGAATCCATCGTCTTGAATTAGTAAGTTACCTTGCACCATTCCTCACCTTGAACGTGTGCTGTTCTAAAGGCACCTACATCCGCGTCTTAGGCGAGGACATTGGCGCGGCACTTGGCTGTGGCGCCCATTTGAATCAATTAAGGCGCACGGCAGTTGGTCATCTCACGCTGGAAAATAGTATTACCCTTGACGCATTGACTCAGCTAGAAGACGCCCAAAGATTGGCCTTGCTCGCCCCCGTAGATGCGCTTTTATCGAGTTTTCCAGCGATTGAATTGAATCAGGAATTAGCGCGCCGTTTTCTGCAAGGGCAACGCTTGGCGATGGGCAAAGAGGGACTTCACTTGCCGGACTACTTGGGTCGTGTGCGTGTCTATGGTCTTGTTGAAGGGGAGGCGCAATGCAAACTGATCGGTTCGGGTTTAGTGACGGAATCGGGTTTGTTGGCGCCAGAGAGGTTGATCTCAACCGTACAACTAGGCGAAAAAGTGGCGCAAGAACGCTAGCCGAAGTGTAGCGAGCATTCATCCACATGGCGATGAATTGCCCGCTGCGTCTTCTTTAGACCGAAACCCCTGCGCGCGGTTTCGCACTCATACCACCTGCGCTATCTTCCACGTCGTAACCAAGCGCATTGATTTCATTGCGCAGGCGATCTGATTCCGCCCAATTTTTGTTGGCGCGGCTTTGCTTGCGCTGTTCCATGAGAGCGATTACCTCGGCTGGAAGTTCGGCCGCCTTGGGTTGCCATTGGGCCAGCTCTAAGCCCAATACCAAATCAAAATGGGTGATCGTTGCTTTTTTATCTGCGTCTGATATGTCTGATTTCAATACTTCCCAAGCCAAGGCCAAGCCTTTAGGTAAGTTCAAATCTTGGTTGATTTCGTGCAGAAAACGTTGGGCAAATTCTTCGTTGACACTGCCGCCAGCAGGCATTGCAAAGTACGATTCGCGCAAGCGGTTTAGGCCTGTTTGGGCCGCTTTTAATGCGTCCCAGCTAAAATTGAGCTGGCTACGGTAATGCGCAGAAAGGCAGAGCAAACGGTAGGCGAGCGGGTCGTAACCTTGGTCTATCACTGTTTGTAAGCGCAGAAAATCACCGCTCGATTTCGACATTTTGCCCGCATCAATCTGCAAGAAATAGCCGTGCATCCAATAATTGGCTAAGCGCGTGTTGTAGCAAGCTTGGTTTTGCGCGATTTCATTCGTGTGGTGGATAGGAATGTGATCTTCGCCGCCGCAATGGATATCAAACCAAGGCTCCAAATATTTGGCGGACATCGCCGAGCACTCAATATGCCAGCCAGGAAAGCCACGTCCCCATGGGCTATCCCATTCCATTTGGCGTTGCGAATCTTTTGGACTGATCTTCCACAAAGCGAAATCCGTCGCATTGCGTTTCTCGCCAATATCCACGCGCTTTCCAGCCTCGATACCGGCTCGGTTTAAACGTGCCAAATAGCCATAGTCATCTTGCTTTGAGGTGTCGAAATACACACCGTCACTGGTTTGATAGCAAAAGCCTTTTGCTTCAATGGCAGCGATAAAGGCGATCTGTTCGGCGATATGATCGGTCGCTTTGCACCAAATTTGTGGCTCGCGAATGTGCAAAAGCGCGCAGTCTGCTTTAAATGCTACCGTGTATTTTTCAGCGATATCCCAAGCCGACTCGCCAGTGCGCCTGCTTCCTGCTTCCATTTTGTCTTCGCCATCATCAGCGTCAGAGACCAGGTGACCCACGTCGGTAATGTTGACGACGTGGCGTACGTGGTGGCCATTGAATTCCAGCGTCCGACGCAAAAAATCTTCAAACAAATAGGTGCGTAGATTGCCAATATGGGCGTAGTCATACACCGTTGGGCCGCAGCAGTACAAGCCAACCCACTCTTTGTGGATAGGTGTAAACGTGCGAAGCTGGCGTTCCCAGTTGTCGTAAAGAAGAATATCCATGTAGTTGTGTGATGTGTTCAATAAAAAGGTGGATTTGATGACCCCGCTTTGTTACTGCGCGGGTTTCGATCAAAATTGCGTGCGCAAAAAATGCGACTCAACAAATTCGTGTCGCTCGTGCTTCCGTAAATCACAGAACGCCCGTCTAATCACATTATAATAAATTCACTTATCAATATGTCGCTTAATCTACGTTGAAGAGGGGTCGCCGTGGCTGTTCATTATCCTGACGTAAATGACGAAGTGTATCGTCTCCATTATTTAAAGCAAGATCGTATTCAGTCTCGTCGCGTCGTCAGGGTGGTGATGTGGGCTTTGCCACTTTTGGCATTTCTTGATTTTTATCTACTTGTGATGAGTGATGCCTTTTGGGCGATTTCGGCAGTACGGATTTTTATCTTTGCGTATTCTTGGTGGCTCTTAAAGAAACTCGGTACGATTCACGACCTAGCGACTTTAACGCGTCAAGTATCGATGTGGAGCGCCGCTGTGCTGCTCATGCAATTGATTAACGATGTGATGCTCCCCACCAGTTATTTTGGGCATTATCTCTTTGCTGCTTGGATGTGCATGATTTATTTCATTGCCTTGCCGATACCGGTGGGCGCATTACGTCCCGCGATGGTGCTCTTTTTAGTATTAAGTTTTTTTTCATTGGCGTTAAAAGTGAAAGACAATCTTCCGTATATTTTGAGTGTGGCTGTCATGTTATTGACTAGCGCATATACGGGAAATGTAATTGGCGCGTATTTGCATCGCTATCGAAAAAAAATCCTCAGCGCCGAGATGGAAATTGAGCGACAAGCTATTACCGATCCAGTCACAGGCGTGGTTAATCGACGAGAATTTATTCGCGTCAGTAGCAATGAAATTCAACGTCATGGGCGCTTGGGCAAAAATTTGTCTGTGCTGATTTTGGATCTTGATCACCTCAAGCAAATCAGCGAAAACTACGGACGCCATGCCAGCGATATTGTTTTGATTGAAGTGACCAAACGGGTCAAACGCGCCACGCGAGACTACGATTGTTTGGCAAGATTTGGTACAGAAGAATTTTGTGTGCTGCTGCCAGATACCTCCGCCGAGGTTGCCGGGCGCATTGCGGCACGGGCGAGGGAGACGGTGATCGCTTTGCCAATTCCTTTTTCTGGCAAAGAATTACGCGTGACGGCAAGCGTTGGCGTTGCCACCATGTTAGAAGGTGATAGTGCTGAGACGATATTGAAACGTGCAGAAGAGGCCTTAAACAAGAGTAAACCTGCCTTCAAGCATCAAATGTCATCCACGCAAATGAATCAAGAAAACGCGTTTATCTAAAAGTAACGGGGCGAAAGTTGGCGCGCCAGCTTCAAGCTTTCGTTAAGCCCCACTTATTGCCTTCTTCATATGGGTTTGTTCTGTCGATGTTTTAGCACTGATAACAAACCTGTTATTTCTACATTTATCTTTAAATATCAAATACTTAGATAGCAACTAAATTAACATAATTTAATAGATTTAATTGAGGAGTTGGGCTGGTTTTGCTTGACTTCGCCTTTGTATCGGGTATTATTTCCATAGGGCAAACTTGCTGAAAGGCAAGGACGCAAAGCCTCCGGCCTAAACATTGAAAGATGATGGTAGCGGGGTTACCGGTAAACGTAAGTTCACATTGTCGTCGCTTGTATTTGCAAGGGCGGCTAGAAGTGATCTCCACTCGACGTTTTACCGACCGCGTATGTCCTTTGTCGCAACACCAACACACAAAGGAAAATCATGAAAAACCAAAAACCATCAACAACGGCAAAGCTTGTGCTCGCTGTTTCCGCACTTGCTGTGTCGGGTTTGACTGTCTACGCGGTAAGCGAGGACGGCTCGAACGACACACACGCAATTAATAGCAAATCATCGACTACTTCGGTCGCGCAGAATACGTCAAGCAGTGCGGCAACCGCGTGGGGTGCCAATCCCCTTGCGCAAACGCAGCAAGCGCAGGCTGTGGTGAATCAAAGCGGGAACGCAGCGCATGGCACGTCAGCGGGAAATCAAGCAGGAAGTAATGTAGATTCGCAAGTAAGTAAATCAACAACTTTAAGCGCACAAGCGTTGGCGCAGTTTGAATTGCCAGCGGATTTTGTACCCAACAACAGCGAAGGTAATACCGAGGGCGCGCCATTCTCGCGCATACAGTTACCGACAATTTCGAACGGCACTGAAGCTATCGCCTTGTTGGGCGCGCAATTGCCTGCAGTTGCGAAATGGTATGGCTTGAGTGACGAAGCTTTGCGTGAGTTATTGCGTAAAGACCAGACCGTCTACATCGACCGCAAAGGACGTTTGCTTAATATTGATACGGGTGTCAATGCCGATCAGTCTCGTGTCTTGGCTGCGGGTACTGTGGCGCAGGCAACGACGTTGACAAACGGTGCGACGACAGCGATTACGACTACAACACCTTTAGATCAAACATTTAGCCTGCATTCAAAGAAAAATTCGACCCGAGTGCTTTTCTTGAATTTCAAAGGACAGGGCACCAAGCCTGCGTTTGATTTGGATAAAAACCCCAGCACGTTTAGCGTCGCTGAACAAACCTTGATACAAAAAGTATGGCAGCGCGTAGCGGAAGATTATTCCGCCTTCGATGTCGACATCACGACAGAAGCCCCCACGAGCACCACCGGCAAGATCGGTGCAACTATCGTCATCACGAATGAAACCAGTACCGCAGGTGGCTATGCCTACCTCAATTCGTTTAGCAGCTTCACGGCGAGCAATGCCACAGCGTTTTGCTTCCAAAATAATTTAGCCAACAGCGAGAAACCGATTGCTGAATGTATTTCCCATGAACTCGGTCACACACTAGGCCTACACCACCAAAGCACCGCGGCAGAGACCTATTATGGTGGTTCTGGCACAGGCGAAACGGGTTGGGCGCCGATTATGGGCGTGAGCTATTACAAGAATCTGACACAGTGGGCGAAGGGTGAATATGCTGGCGCTACAAATAAGGAAGACGCTTATGCCGTCATGCTGAAACAAGGCTTATCACCAGTCGCCGATGATCATGGCAATACCATCGCCACTGCTTCAAACATGACGAGCAGCGTGGCAAACGGTTTGAACAATTTATCGGCTTCCGGTGTGATTAGTACGCCGAATGATATTGATATGCTGGCGTTCAATGCAGGTGCAGGCACGGTCACTTTGGCAGCCGTCGCTGCGCCACTCAGCGCCAACCTCGATATCGCTTTGCAAATACTCGACGCAAGCGGAAAAGTCATCGCGACATCAAACGCTGTAGACACGTTAGGCACGACAATCACCGCCAATATTCCTGCTGCTGGCACGTACTTTTTACGGGTTGCTGGCGCGGGTAAAGGTGATCCCGCAACAACGGGCTATAGCAACTACGGCAGCATCGGTCAGTACAGTATCACCGGAACAGCCGCTATTGTGGTCACCGCGCCACCAGTCGCACGATTTACGACTTCAGGTAATACCGGCAAAGGCCCATTCACTGTTACGTTTGATGCGAGCAGCAGCACCGCTTTAGGCAGCCGCATCGTGTCGTATAGCTGGAGCTTTGGTGATGGCAGTGCTGTAGAAACCACAGTACAGGCTAAGCACGTCTACACCAAAATTGGTCGTTACGAAGCGGTGTTGAAAATTACAGATGCAAGAGGCCTCACAGTCTCTAACGCAGTACAAATCGTCGTGAACTAAGCAAGCCTGAATAAGAATTAACGTTGGTCGTTGATGTTGGCCAGCAAGACGTATTCTCCATGCGACTTGCTGGCTTTTTTTTACGCTTCTAACTATGCAAATCGCTGCGTTTTACCGACAGCTATTTCCCCAATTCCTTCTGTAAAAAACTCCAAACAGCGGGGTCAGTCATTGCGGCGATGTTGATGCGCATTTTGGTCGACGCATGTTGATGCGGTGAGAATAAACTACCCGGCGCGATGACCAAGCCTTGTTCCAAGGCGCGTTCTGCCAGTTTTAAGGTATCCAGACCTGTTTCCGTCCAAAGAAACATCCCAGCCGTGGTGCGGTATTCCACCTGCATGCCCAAAGACTCCACGCGTTTAATCACGCCGTCGCGCGCACTATCGAGCTTCACCCGAATGCGGTCGACATGCTTGCGATAATGCCCTTCGGACAAAATTTTATACACCACCCGTTCACCGATCTCGGTGGTAGTCAGGGTTGATAACATCTTTCGGTCGGACAAGCGCACCGCAAGCGCCTGCGCACAAGCAATGAAGCCCACACGAAGATTCGCCGCCAAAGTTTTTGAGAAGCTACCGAGGTAAATCACGCGGTTTAATTGGTCGAGCGTCGCGACTCGTGTGCCTGCTTGAACCGTTGCGCCGGAATGCAGGTCGCAGTAAACATCATCTTCCACCACCATAAAGTCATGCTCTTCCGCCGCGCGTAAAACTTGGAAAGCTTTTGCGGCAGACAAGGAGGTGGACGTGGGGTTATGCACGACCGAATTGATGATGTACAACTTTGGCTTATGTGCTGCCGCGAGTTCGGCCAACTTGACCACGTCTGGGCCATCGTGCAAGCGGGGAATACCAATCACTTTGGCGCCCAAAATTGCGAAAGAGCCAAACATCAGAAACCAAGCGGGCTCGTCCACAAAAATCGTGTCACCAGGTTGGATGAATTCTCGCGCGACCAAATCTAAGCCCTGTGTGACGCCGCTGGTCATCACGATTTGCTCGGGTGGCGCGGCGATTTCCAATTCTGCAAGTTTGAGTTGGAGTTGCTGACGCAAAGGCAAAAAACCCTGCGGTGTACCGTAATGCAGCAGGAGATTTTGGTTGAGGCGGCTAATTGCACGCAGGCCATTGGCAACCAGTTCGCCGTCTAGCCAGTCTTGCGGTAAAACGCCCGAGCCTGGCATTTTCGCTTGTGGAAGTTGCCGAAACATATTCCGCACCAGCCATACCACATCAGGTTGCTCAGACAAGGGCAACACATGGTTGCGTGGCGTTTGCTGTGCCAACAACGCGGCGCGCTCGCAGACAAAAAATCCAGCCCCGCGGCGCGACTCCAAATAGCCATTTGCCACTAGGCGGTCATAGGCTTCAACCACGGTAAAGCGCGACACCTCTTGCTCATCGGCAAACTGACGAATAGAGGGCATGCGCGCACCAGTACGCAACAGCTTGTCGTCAATTTTGCGCGTGATGGAGCGAACGATTTGCTCCACCAATGACACACCCGTATCACGCGTAATCATCGGAGGGAAGTTTGGATAGACACGGCTCATAGTGGAAAGGGAAAATTGTATTGGCGAACAGAGCGCAACAGTTGGGGGTTTTATCTGGTAAATTGTATTGGTGCTGTATTGGGATTCGCAGTTAGCATAGCAGCTCTGGAGAAAAGATTATCGCGTTTTGATTGCGTTCCATTTGCTGCTTCGGATCGCTTTTATGCTTATAGCGTGTGCATTTTCGAGTTTGTGTATGCTTAAATTAAAGTGCTGTTTTCAATATACTCCCTGTTTTTTGTAATTTTATGGCATGTTTGCGCTTTATCTAAAAGCGTAAATTAAAAATACAGTAATGAGTATGATTGGTACTGTGCGCAAAGAAGCATAAATTGCAGCTTTGCAGGCAAACGATAAGTCATGCGAAGGGTGTTCATGCTGTTGCTGCAGTCGTACAATGGCAACTTCAGGGCGCATCGTTCGGCGCGAGTTTTTGATAAATTTTCGACACATGCTCGAAACGCCCCTTAAAAACACGGTTCAAAAAATAGAATGGGAAGACACCATGTCAATTGATCAGAAACTCCAAGCGTTACAAATTGAATTACCAACGGCTGCTGCTCCTGCTGCGGCCTATGTGATGTACGTGCAAACTGGCAATACGGTTTTTTTGTCCGGCCATATTGCCAAAAAAGAGGGCAAACCTTGGGTCGGGCAGTTGGGTAAAAATATGGCCACCGACGAGGGCAAGTTGGCGGCGCGCGCCATTGCGATCGATTTAATCGCCACCTTGAAAGCAGCCTGCGGCGGTGATTTAAATCGCGTTACGCGAATCGTGAAGCTGATGAGTTTGGTCAATTCCAGCCCGGACTTTACGGAACACCACTTGGTTACCAACGGTGCATCTGAACTGATTGTCGAGGTTTTTGGTGAGGTGGGGAAGCACGCGCGCTCTGCGTTTGGCGTGGCACAAATCCCGTTAGGCGCATGTGTGGAAATTGAAATGATTGCCGAGATCGCCGCATAGTCTAAGCGGGACGAGTAGGGCGTTGCTGAGCAAAAACGAGCATCAATAAAAGAAATCGTACTAAGCGATCGATGACAAAATTAATCAATGAAGTGAGACAAACATGAAACTAGAAAACCCCCATCCTATCGAATGGAAATTTTCCCAACGTGCCCAGCAATTGCAGGGTTCAGTGATTCGAGAGATATTAAAAGTCACTATGCGTCCCGAGGTGATTTCCTTCGCGGGCGGTTTGCCTTCCCCTGAGACTTTTCCTGTTGAACGCATGAAAGCGGCGTTTGATGCCGTTTTAAGTCGTACAGGCAAAGTCGCATTGCAATATGGACCCACCGATGGTTATGCGCCGCTCAGGGAATTTTTGGCGAACTCCTTATCGACGCCAAGTTCTACCATTTCGCCTGAGCAGATCATGATGGTGTCAGGGTCTCAACAAGCGCTTGATTTGGTGGGCAAAGTGTTGATCGACGAAGGTAGCAAAATTTTGGTGGAAACACCGAGCTATTTGGGCGCGCTGCAAGCTTTTTCCGTGTACCAGCCGCAGTTCGAGTCGGTTGCGATGGATGATCACGGGTTGGTGCCCGCTTCCGTTGCCGCGCAAGGCGCAGGCGCACGTTTGTTGTATGCCTTGCCGAATTTTCAAAATCCAACGGGGCGTACGTTGTCGGTTGAACGCCGTTTTGAATTAGTGGAAACCTGTTCTCGTATGGGTATTCCGCTGATTGAAGATAATCCCTATGGCGATTTATGTTATAGCGGCGAGCCTTTGCCGAAGCTGCTCAACATGAACCCTGACGGCGTGATTTACATGGGCTCGTTCTCCAAAATTCTGACGCCGGGAATTCGTTTGGGCTATATCGTTGCGCCAAAACCCTTGGTTCGGAAACTCGAACAAGCCAAACAAGCGGCTGACCTGCATACGGCAACTTTGACGCAAATGGTGGTGTATGAAGTCATTAAAGACGGCTTTTTGGGCGAACACATCCCAACCATCCGCCATTTTTACGCAGCCCAATGCCAGGTCATGCTCAACGCCATGAGCACTTATTTCCCCGATTCTGTGAAGTGGACAACGCCCTTAGGTGGCATGTTTATCTGGGTCACTTTGCCAGACCACATTGATAGCAAAGAGCTGTTGGAAGCCGCTATCGCACAGAACATTGCGTTCGTGCCGGGCGCGCCGTTTTATGCGAATAACCCAGCGAAGAACACCTTGCGTTTAAGCTTTGTGACCGTGTCGCCAGAGCGTATTTCACGCGGTATCGAAATCTTGGGACAATTGATTAAAGCGAGGCTATAAAGCAATTTAAAAAGCAGAAAAAGGGTTTATCGTCGCTGATAAACCCTTTTTGTTTTTTAAGACGGTAAAATTTGTTTTTTATCTCCTGTTACCGCTATGCCAAAGTTATCTCTAGACCGTATTTTGCAATCGCAAGGATTTGGAACGCGTAAATATTGTCGCGAACTCGTGCTCGATGGCGAGGTCAGCGTGGATGGGGTTGTGCAGCGCAGTTACAAAAACCTGCTCGAAACAGATGGCTTAATTTTTTCAATTTTTGATGAAATTTGGGTGTATCGAGAATTCGTGTATATCGCGTTAAACAAGCCCAGCAACTTTGAATGCTCGCGTAAGCCCAGCCACCACCCTGGCGTGCTCACCTTGCTGCCAGAGCAGTTTAGCTGGCGTGAATTACAACCCGTCGGCCGTTTAGATCACGACACAACTGGCTTGTTACTTATGGCGGATGACGGGCCGTTCATCCACGCGCAATCCTCGCCAAAAAAGCACATTCCAAAGGTGTATTTGGCCACGACGAGCGAAGCAGTGGACGATGCGTTAATAAGCGCCTTGATGTCGGGCGTGCAATTACACGATGAACCCGCGCCGTTAGCGGCACAAACCTGCCGGCAGGTGGGCTCGCATCAGTTAGAAATCGTGCTTGAGCAGGGAAAATACCATCAAGTTAAACGCATGTTAGCCGCGGCTGGCAACCATTGCGCTGCGCTAAAGAGAATTGCGATTGGACAACTAAGGCTGGACGCTTTAGGCTTAGAAGAGGGAGAATGGTGTTACTTAACGCCTGCACAGCTTGCTTTGCTGGTCCCAGACAATGTAGCGGGCGGCGTAGATCAGACCCAAACGACAACATCTCACAAGGAGGAGATATGCCCGTAATCGTGATAGCCAATCCCAAAGGCGGTGTGGGAAAAAGTACTTTCTCAACCAATTTGGCGGGCTACTTTGCGGCACAAGGCCACAAAGTGATGTTGGGGGATGTGGATACGCAACAATCATCGCGTACGTGGTTGTCCCTGAGGCCGCCGCATTTACCCACCATCCAAGCGTGGGAAATCGATGAAGGCCATATTGCAAAACCACCCAAAGGTACCACGCACATCGTCTTGGACACACCAGCAGGTCTGCGCGGCAGCAAATTAGACGCGGTGCTTAAGATCGCCGATAAAATCATCGTCCCTTTACAGCCTTCCATCTTCGACATTCTCGCAACGGAAGAATTTCTAAAAAAATTAAGTAAGCGTGACAATATTGTGCAGATTGGTGTTTTAGGCATGCGCGTGAATGCGCGCAGCCGCGCTGCTGATCAATTGGTGCACTATGTGTCACAACTTGGATTGCCGGTCGTCGGTTATTTGCGCGAGACACAAAACTATATTCAACTGGCAGCGCTCGGCGCAACCTTGTGGGATGTAGCACCGTCAAAAGTCGAGAAAGATTTAGCGCAATGGGAAGAGATCGTTCGCTGGATAGAAAAGTAATCGCCTTTCTTGAGCGGCATGTATTTCGCCCCGAACAAACAAAGACTTTTCCATACACCAGAATCTTGATCTCTCTTTGCATTGGAAAGTAAAACTATGGCAGAGAAACAAGTCAAAAAAGATTTGCTCACCTCAAAGCTCGATTTCGAGGGTTTGGAAGGGTTTATTTTGGCCGATGAAAGTCCGGCCAGTAATGCGCCTGCAGCGTCAGTGCTGCGCCCCGATTCACCGCAAGCGGCAGAGCAAGCAAAAGCTGAAGAAAACATCCTAGAGTCAATTCGCGCCGCGCAATTACAAAAGACCAGCAAGGCCGCGTCACCGATTCCAAGCGAGACAAGTACGGTAAAAAAAGCGATTGCCACCCCACCAAAACCAACAGCAAAGGCAGCAGAGCCACCACCAAAACCGGCGGCGAAGGCGACCGTCAAAAAAGTGAAACCGGCGCAATCTGAAGACCGATTTACGCTTTACGCTGCCACATTTGTCTTGATTACCCTGATAGCGATTACGTTTTCTGTGTATATGTTTCGCGACAAGAACGAGAATGCAGCGGGTTTGAGTTACATCGAATTAATGCAAAATTTAATCAACGACGAGGGCTTAGTGGCTCGCATGAAAGTCAGCATTCAAGTCAATTCCAGCGATGCAGAATGGTTGCAACTGAACAAGCAAGGCTTAAATGATGTTTTTTCGAAAGAAGCATCAACTTTAGATATTGAGTCGCTGCGCACCCCTGAAGGTTTTAATGCGGCGCAGGAAACCATGCGAAAACGTCTCAATACGGCATTGAAGACAGACAAAATACAAGCAGTGTTGCTGACCGAACTATTGCTGCAAAATCAAAGCGGGAAGTAGTCTCGACCAGTCCACAAAGCGGGTGTGCAGTTACATCAAAATAATGTCGTACTGCTCTTGATGAAAAACCGATTCCACTTGCAGCGAAATAGGCTTGCCGATGAAGTCGCCCAACA